>JAOAGV010000009.1 GCA_026415575.1 Candidatus Sumerlaeia bacterium | reverse complement strand
ACCTTCCCCTGAACATTTCGCGCGGTATATTGAAACAATGGCATGCCCGGTTTCCTCCCAAACGGTATGGCTACCTTTCGTCGGCGACGGTTTGCGAAATCACTTCTTCCGGTGTGGTCATTCCCTGGAGAATCTTCCGAATGCCGGCCTGTCGGAGTGTAATCATGCCTTCCGATATGGCCAGTTGCTTGATTTGCGACGAAGACGCTCCCTCAATAATCGCATCGCGCAGGCGGTCGGTGATCTTCATAAGTTCATAGAGGGCGACGCGGCGCCGGTAGCCGGTTCCATGGCAAGATTCGCACCCGCGTCCGGCATACAGGGTGGTGGCTTGGTCGGGGGAAATGCCCACGGCCTTGAGCAATTCGAGCGACGGTCGAAATTCCTCTTTGCACTGGTCACAAATGCGCCTGACAAGGCGCTGGGCCAGCACGCACAGCAGCGAGGCGGTCACGAGGAAGGCCTCGACGCCCATATTGGTAAGGCGGTTGATGGTGCTCGGTGCGTCGTTGGTGTGAAGTGTGGAGAGAACCAAGTGGCCGGTGAGAGCCGCTTTGACGGCGATTTCGGCGGTTTCCTTGTCGCGAATCTCGCCGACCAGAATGATGTCGGGGTCCTGCCGCAGGAAGGCGCGCAGCGCGTTGGCAAAAGTCAGTTCAATCTCCGGACGCGCCTGCACTTGGTTGATCCCCTTCAGCTGGTATTCGATCGGGTCCTCGATCGTCATAATATTCTTGCGGGGATCGTTGATGGTGTTCAGGGCGGAATACAGGGTGGTGGACTTGCCGCTGCCGGTCGGGCCGGTGACAAGGATCATCCCCCACGGCATGCGAATTTGTTGTTCGAAGATGCGCAAAATTTCAGGATCAAAGCCCAAGTCGGTCAGGTTCACCAGAAGCGAGCTGCGGTCAAGGATACGGATGACAACTTTTTCACCAAAGGCCGTCGGCAGGGTCGAAACGCGGAAGTCAATGGCCTTGTTGTTCATGCGGACCTTGAAGCGCCCGTCTTGAGGCAACCGGCGCTCGGCGATGTCCAGATCGCTGAGGATTTTGATGCGCGAGATAATGGCGTTCTGAAACTTTTTTGGCGGGGGGGTGATTTCCTGCAGCACGCCGTCTATCCGGTACCGCACGCGCAGGGATTTCTCCATCGGCTCGATGTGAATATCGCTGGCGCGCGACTTGATCGCCTCGGAGATGATGTTGTTGACCATGCTGATGACGGGCGCGTCATCGGCGCGAAGCGTCAAGTCTTCGGTGCTCTCTTCTACGCCGGCGGTCTCTTCATCCAATTTGGCGCTTTCTTGGGCCGACGGCTCGTCGGTCAGGTCTTTAAGCATTTCCGCCGAAGGGGTTTCCTCGCTCCCGTAATAGCGGTTGATTGCCTCTTTGATGTCCGATTCAAAGCTGATGACCGGTACGATGTTGCACTTGGTGAGGATACGCAATTCGTCGAGAAGGAAAATGTTGGACGGGTCGGCCAAGGCCACTGTGAGCGTATCGCCCGTTCGGTCCACTGGCACGATCTGATACCGCCGGACAATGTCCGTCGGAATGCTGGCCAGAATCTGCGGGTCTATTTCGTAGTGCGACAGGGTGATGAAGGGAACATTGAGCTGCTTGCCGAGGGCGGCGGCCATTTCCCATTCGGACGCCAGCCCCATATCAATAATAATTCGCCCCAGACTGGCGCCGTTTTCCTGCTGTTTCTTCAGCGCCAGTTCCAAGTCTTTTTGGGTAATCACCTTGTCGTTGACAAGGATTTCCCCGAGTTTTCGCTCCAACCCGGTAGGCATAAATAAATCCTCGCGCACGCTGGATTGCCTGTGCGCAAACCCCGCAGGCAGGCCGCACCACGGGCTAAAACTAAGAAATTTATAGAAAGCCCCCCCTTCCGTGTCAAATCAAATCTCCATGCGAATTTCCGGCAGGGCTTGCCCAAAGAAGGTCCTCTCTTGCCTTTCCGACAAACCCCGCATCGGGCCCTAAATCTTATTCTTTGCGTTTCCCGCGAGTCTGTCAGGGAATTCCTTGGAGTGGGGCATGGGCTGTATGGGGTCTCCCCATTTGAGCGGGATTCTCCCGACGCAATTGCCAACTCCAATCGCCCACGAAAGCGGGAACTCCGTGCGTTCTCCAAAAGGTTGTAGCGCCGCACAATTGGCGAGGACTGCTTTCCAGCGTTCTCCCGCTGCCGTCAAAGACGAACTTGCCCGTTGCCCAACACAATAAACTTCGAGGTGGTCAGCTCGCGCAGGCCCATCGGACCGCGGGCGTGAAGTTTGTCGGTACTGATGCCGATCTCGCAGCCCATGCCGAACTCGCCGCCGTCGCTGAACCGCGTCGAGGCGTTGACAAACACACACGCGGAGTCCACGCCGCGCAGAAACGTCATCGCGTGCGCGTAGTCCTCCGTCACGATGGCGTCGGTGTGGTGCGAACCATAGGTGTTGATGAAATCAATGGCCTCATCGAGCGAGCCCACGGCACCGACCGCCAGAATCAAGTCCAGATATTCCGTGCGCCAGTCCTCCTCGGTTGCCGGTTTGAGGTCGGGGACAACCGCCCGACAGCGCTCGCACGCGCGGATTTCAACGCCCTTCGCACGGAGCACTTCAACCACGCGCGGCAGGAAGCGGTCCACAATGGCTTCGTGCAGCAAAAGAGTTTCCATGGCATTGCAGACGCCCGGCCGTTGCGTTTTGGCATTGACGATAATCTGCAGGGCCATGTCGGGGTCGGCCCGCTCATCCACATAGACATAACAATTGCCGTCATAGTGCTTGATGACGGGAATGGCCGATTCGGCCACGACGGTTTCGATCAGGCTGCGTCCGCCGCGCGGGATGACCAAGTCCACATACTCCGACAGTTTCAGCAAGATCGGCACTGCGGAGCGATCGGTCGTCGGTATCAACTGAATACTATGGTTTGGCAAACCGGCCTTGCAGCCCGCCTCTTCCATCAAGGCGGCGATGGTTTGGTTGGAGTGAATGGCTTCCTTGCCGCCGCGAAGGATTACGGCGTTGCCCGACTTGACACACAGTGCGGCGGCGTCGCTGGTTACGTTGGGTCGCGACTCATAAATGATTGCCACCACACCGATGGGAACGCGCATTCGCGCGACAGTCATTCCGTTGGGCCGAACACGAGCGTCCCAAATTTCGCCTACGGGATCGTCGAGCAAAGCCACCTTGCGAAGGGAATCGGCCATGTCGCGAATGCGTTTTTCGTTGAGTGTAAGGCGGTCAATCATCGCGGACGTCAGGCCGGCGGCGCGGGCGGCTTCAAGGTCCAAGGCATTGGCTGCAATGATTTCTTCCCGCCGCGACTCCAGCGAGTCGGCCATGGCCCGCAAGGCGGTATCTTTGACTTCGGCCCGCACGCAGGCCAGCAGCCGCGAGGCCCCGCGGGCCTTCCGCGCTATCTCCGTCACCAATTCCTTGATGCTGTCGGTTTGGTTCATCGCTTATCCTTTATCATCGAAGTTCTTTCCGCAGATTTCGCAGATTTTACAGATTATGGACAACAGAGACTTGGACATCTACATTAGCTTGGACCAAAAAAATCCACGCGTCCTTAAGCATTCAGCATTCCTTAATTCATCATTCATCATTTCTCTCTTGTCCTTCCCCCCTTTCACAAAACCACCAGATTGTCGCGATGAACAGCCTCGTCGTAGGGTTTTCGGCCCAGTACGGCCGCGATCTGGCTGGAGCGGAGCCCGCGGATTCGATTCATATCGTCGGAATCATAATTGGCCAGACCGCAGGCAAACACCCGGCCGGTGAGGTCGGCAATATCCACAACGTCACCCGGCGAAAACCGTCCCTGCACCTGCACAATGCCAGCGGGCAGGAGACTTTTTTTGCCTTCGATCAACGCCCGACGCGCTCCATCGTCCACGATCAGACGGCGGCTGCGGCCAGCCCGCGCCGACAGCATCCAATGTTCACGGCGGCTCAGCCGGCGTCCCGTCTGGGGCACAAACAGCGTCCCGCGAACACAATCCTGGTGCAATTGCTCGAACACACTCGCATTGCGGCCGTGGGCCAAAATCGCCGGAATGCCCGCGCGCGTAGCAATGCGGGCTGCCTTGATCTTGCTGCTCATGCCGCCGCGGCCCAGCAAGGATACATCGCCATGGACGAGGCTCTCGATTTCGGCCGTGACGCGCTCGACCCGGCCAATGAGCCGGGGCGTTCCCCCCTTGCCATCCCCAAACGCCATAAGCCCGTCCACCGTGGTCAAGATCAAAAGCAGTCGGGCCTGCAGTTTGACGGCGACCATCGCGGCGAGGATGTCATTGTCACCGAATTCGATTTCTTCCACGGCTGTCGTGTCGTTTTCATTAATAATGGGAACAACACCCCACTCGATCAGTTTTTCGACCGTGTAGCGCGCGTTGAGATAGCGCCGCCGGTCATCCATATCCTCGCGAGTCAGGAGAATCTGCGCCACTTGACGATTGTAGCGGCCAAAGGCCCGAATCCACGAGAACATCAGGTGGCTCTGGCCGGTTGCTGCCAGCGCTTGTTTCTCCGGCAACAGGCGTGGACGGCGTGTCCAGCCCAGAATTCCGCGACCTGTGGCAATGGCGCCCGACGAGACCACAACGACCGGGCGGCCTTTTTCCATCCAAGCCGCAGACAGGTTCGCAATGCGGTCGAGGGCCGAGGGGTCCGGGTTGCCTTTGGCGTCGGAAAGGACAGCCGAGCCTGCTTTGAGAACAACAATGCCTTTGGGCAAATCCAGCCGGTGGAAACAGGAATCCGTTGCGGGGTGTTTTTCAGCGGGAATCACACAGACCTCCGGGGGATTTCACGCGCCAGCGAGTGCATCCGCTCTATTGTCCGCCGCTGCGATTTCGCCCAACCGCTGGAAGATTCTTTCCACCAATGGCGAAAGTCCCTCGCGTTCGCGGGCGGAAATCAGCAGCGGCTCAAGGCCTTGTTTTTGCAGAAAGGCCTCGATATCCCTGCGCGCTTTTCGCGACGCAATCAAGTCTATCTTATTGAGGACCACAATCTCCGGCTTCGAGGCCAGCGTGGTGCTGTAGGCGGCAATCTCGCGCCGCACCGTCTGATAGTCCTCCCAGTATTGTTCCACGGCTTGGTTTTCCAGATTCACCGCGACCAAGTGCACCAGCAGCCGCGTACGCTCGATGTGGCGCAGAAACCGGTCGCCCAATCCCATCCCGCGATGGGCGCCCTCGATCAGACCGGGGATGTCGGCCAGCACGGCGCGCCGGTCATAGCCCTGTTCCAGCACGCCGAGGTGGGGTTCTTTTGTTGTGAACGGATAGGGAGCGACCTCCGGGGTTGCTGCAGTTAGAGCGCGAAGCAGAGTAGATTTGCCGGCATTCGGCAAGCCGATCAATCCCACGTCGGCGATCATTTTCATCTCGAGCGAAATATGGCGCTCTTCGCCCGGCTGGCCGGGTTCATGGCGGCGCGGCGCGCGATTGGTGGATGTGGCAAAGCGTGCGTTGCCGCGACCGCCGCGTCCGCCGCGGGCGACCACGAAACGCTCGCCCGGACGCGACAGGTCGGCCAATACCGTCTCTCCTTCCCGAACGACGGTGCCAAGAGGCACATGCACCACGACATCGGCGCCATTGCGTCCGTGGCGGCAGTTGCCTTCGCCATTGCGGCCGCGCTCGGCGGCAAAGTGTCGGTGCAACTGGATGTCGTAGAGCGTAACGAGGTGCGGGTCGGCTTCGAGGATGACGTCGCCGCCCTTGCCGCCGTCGCCGCCGCTGGGCCCGCCGCGCGGCACATATTTCTCGCGGCGAAACGCCAGACAGCCATTCCCGCCGTCGCCGCCTTTGACGCTAATCTCCACGTAATCCACAAACATGCGAATTGCCTCGAAAACCCATTCGATGGCCGACAAACGAGAAAGACAATAGGCGTGCGAACTCCCAGCGGTCAAGACCTTGCTGGACCGCCGGGCCTACGACGCGCATGGCCCCGGAGTGCGATTCCTGCGCCGAAAGGGACGAAAATAATATGGGGCTTAAACTATCGGGCTTCCAGCAAAAGCTGATGGGTCCTGAAAGGGCCATTGAAATCAGCGGTTATCTATGGCATGAGATAGCAAACCTCAGTTGGCCCTGAAAGGGCCATCTAATTTAGCAAAATAAAACGTCGTATCGGCTACACAAATATTATCTGCCCTGAAAGGGCTATTTATTTGAGCTCAGAGAAAAACCGTATCGCGTACACAACAATCATTGGCCCTGAAAGGGCCATTGAAATCAGCGGTTATCTGCGCCGCGAGATAGCAAACCTCAGTTGGCCCTGAAAGGGCCATCTATTTTAGCCCAGGGCAACGCCCTGGGAAAAGTCACAATCGAGGTTGGTAAGCCCTGAAAGGGCGCTCTAACCTTGGATAGGGCCGGGTTTGGCGCGCCCTTTCAGGGCTTTAAAGCTTGGGGCGGAACCATTTCCCAGGGCGTTGCCCTGGGCTGAGTTAGTTCGCCCCTTCAGGGCTCTGAAGTTTTGCTATTTCATGTACTCCTTCAGGGCTCTGAAGTTTTGCTATTTCATGAGTTTTGCTGTTTCATGCATTCCTTCAGGGCACACGCTTACCTGCAACAGATTGGGTTGAAATAGCGTTGAGCTGAATGAGTTGGCCTTTGCAGGGGCGAAGGAAACCCGCGACATCGGGAGTGCAAGCATGCAGGCGTACCTGCATCGGGGATAGAAGAAATCTGACGGCGATCTACGCAAAAAGGCTATTGGTCGTTCAAATCGAAATTGATTAAAATGGCAGGTAGTTCATTCTTCAGTTTGCTGTTCGTAATTCAAACGTCAGATAGCTGTTCGTAATGGATACTTCCGTTAGCTGTTCGTAGTTTAAACGTCAGCTAGCTGTTCATAATTCAAACGTCTGCCAGATGTTCTTAATGCATACTTCCGTTAGATGTTCGTTGTTCAAATGTACATTATCTGTTCTTAGTTCATACTTCAGTTAGCTTTCGTAGTTCGTATTTAGGTCACTCACCCCGCAGGGTTTTGCGCAGCAACTCATTGAGCAATTGCGGATTGGCTTGGCCGCGGGTCTTTTTCATTGCCTGACCGACCAGCCGCCCCAGCGCTTTGTCCTTGCCGGCGCGGTAGTCCTCGGCCACGTCGGGGTTTTCGGCGATGACCTCGGCCACCACGGATTCGAGCGCCGAAGTGTCGCTGATTTGCACCAGCCCCTTTTCGCGGACAATCTCATCCGGCATCCGGCCGGTCTCCAGCATGTCGGGGAAGACCTGCTTGGCAATCTTGCCGCTGATTGCCCCGCTGTCAATCATCCCGACCAGTCGGGCGAGATGGGACGGGCGGACCTTCAGGTCGTCCGGTTCGACTTCTTCGCCCAGCACGCGCAGCAGTTCCGTCATGATCCAGTTGCTGATGGCTTTGGGATTGTTGTGCAACCGGACCGCGGCCTCGAAATAGTCGGCCAGCGGGCGGCTTTGCGTGAGAATCCGCGCGTCGTATTCGGGCAGGCCGAGTTGTTCGACAAAGCGTTTGCATCGCTGGTGCTGGAGTTCAGGCAGTTCGGCGCGGGCGCGCTCCATCCAGGCGCGGTCTATGTGGACCTCGACGAGGTCGGGTTCGGGGAAATAGCGATAGTCCTGCGCGCCTTCCTTGCTGCGCATGGTGCGGGTTTCGCCGGCGGCGTCGTCCCAGAGGGCGGTTTCGCGGGCGGGTTTCCGGCCTTCTTCCAGCAGGCGGGTCTGGCGGCGGATTTCATAGTCGAGGGCGCGGAGGACGGACTTCATCGAGGCGAGGTTTTTCACCTCGACGCGGTAGTCGGGCAGGGGATCGCCGGGCCGGCGCATCGAAATATTCAGTTCATAGCGCAGCGAGCCTTCCTGCATTTTGCAATCGCTGGCGTCGCAGTATTGGAGAAGGCTGCGGAGGCCGTGCATGTAGGCCTCGGCTTCGTCGCGCGACCGGATGTCGGGCTCGCTGACAATTTCGAGCAGCGGCACGCCGGCGCGATTGAGGTCCACGAGGCTGTAGCGGGCACCGGCGGTTTCGGGATGGACGTTTTTGCCCGCGTCTTCTTCGAGGTGGACGTTGTTGATGCCGACGCGGCGGGTTTGGCCGTTGATCTCGATTTCGAGGTAGCCGCGGCGGCCCAGAACGGCGTATTGCTGCGAGATTTGGTAGTTCTTCGGCAGATCGGGATAGTAGTAGTTCTTGCGGTCGAACGTGGTCCGCTCGCTGATCTCGCAATGGAGGGCGATGGCCGTGCGCAGGGCCAGCTCGAACGCGCGGCGGTTGAGCACCGGCAGCACGCCCGGCATTCCCAGACAGACCGGGCAGACGTTGGTGTTGGGCGGATCCCCGAAGGCGTTTTTGCAGCCGCAGAAGACCTTGGTCTTGGTTTTCAGCTCCGAGTGTACTTCAAATCCGATGACCGGTTCGAGTTCCATGATGCGCCTCAGGAAATCGGGTGAAATGGGTGAATTAGAATCATTCGTGCCCCGGTTATAGATTTCTCACAAGGTGGGTTTTTTCTTGTGGAAATCGGTTGCCTGCTCGTAGGTGTGGGCAACCCGAAACAGCGTGTCCTCGCGGAAGACCGGCGCAATCAGTTGCAGGCCGATGGGCAGCGGGTGCCCGCCGTTTTGCGCAAATCCGCACGGCAACGAGATGGCCGGAATGCCGGCCAGATTAGCGGAGATTGTAAAAATGTCGCTGAGATACATTTGAATAGGGTCGCCGGTTTTTTCGCCGGCGCGAAATGCCGGCGTCGGCGACGTAGGCGTGGCGATGACGTCGCACAGTTCGAACGCCTGCTCGAAGTCGCGTTTGATGAGTGTTCGCACCTTGAGCGCCTTGAGATAGTAGGCGTCGTAGTATCCGGCGCTGAGCGCATAGGTTCCCAGCATGATGCGGCGCTTGACCTCGGTGCCGAATCCGTCGTGGCGGGTGCGCGTGTACATGTCAATGATGTTGTCCTGATCGGCGGCGCGATAGCCGTAGTGAACGCCGTCGTAGCGCGCGAGGTTGCTGCTGGCCTCGGCCGGAGCGCACAGATAATAGGTGGCGACGGCGTAGGGCGTGTGCGGCAGCGAAATCTCCACGGCCTCGGCGCCCAGTTCGGCAAGGCGGGCGACGGCGCCACGCACTGCGGTTTCCACTTCGCGGCTGAGCCCCTCGACAAAATACTCTTTGGGCACGCCGATTCGCAGCCCCTTCACATCGGCCCGCAATGCGGAAGCATAGTCGGGAACGGCGACCGAGGCCGACGTGGAATCGGCCGGATCGCGGCCGGCGATACAGTTCATCACCAAGGCGCAGTCGGCCACAGTCTTGCCGAACGGTCCGATTTGGTCCAACGACGAGGCGAAGGCCACGAGACCGTAGCGCGAGACGCGGCCGTAGGTTGGTTTCAACCCCACCACACCGCAGAAGCCTGCAGGCTGGCGGATCGAGCCGCCGGTGTCGCTTCCGAGCGCGGCGATACATTCGTCGGCGGCAACGGCTGCAGCCGACCCGCCGCTGGAACCGCCCGGCACGCGCTCGAGGTCCCATGGGTTTGCCGTGACTTGAAACGCCGAGTTCTCGGTCGAGGAGCCCATGGCAAATTCATCAAGGTTGGTCTTGCCGACAAAGACCGCGCCGGCGTCCTTGAGCCGCGCGACCACCGTGGCGTCGTAGGGCGGAACGAAGTTCTGGAGTATTTTCGAGGCGCAGGTTGTTGGCCAGCCCTGCGTGCACAAGTTGTCTTTAAGGGCAACGGGGATGCCTGTCAGCGGGGTTACATTCTCGCCGCGCTTGAACCGGCGGTCGGCCTCCTCGGCCATGTGCAGGGCCTGTGTCTCCATGACCGACAGATAGGCGCGGACACGGGGCTCGAGGGCGCGAATGCGTTCGAGGACGCTGCGGGTCAGTTCGACGCTGCTGAGTTTGCGCGCCTGCAGGAGCGGCGCCAACTGCGTGATAGTCTGCTCATTCAGATGCACGACTATTTCCTCTTTGCGTTTCCGGGTTTTTGTCCGCTTTCACGCGCTCAAACACCAACAATTCGATCTTATAGGCGCAGATTTCGCGGCGCAACAAGCGTTTCTTCCAGCGTAAAATGTTGGGCGGTTCAATCACATAGCCGTAGTGTTCCTGCAAAATGAAATGGAGTTTGAGGTGATTCAGGAGTTTTTCCATGCGGCCGCCGGACGCGCGGTCGTGGGTGGCGCGAAGCACGGCAACGCGACGGGCGGTTGCGATCCCCGCCGGCCAGTCCGGAGCCTTCGGCCCGAACTGCCAAAGCGAAGGGAGATCCAGTTGGGCCGGCGGGATCAGGTTCCACGTATCAAAAACGACCAAGTCCGCGTCTTGGATTTGTTCGTGCAAGTCGGACACATAAACGTCCGTGTGCGCGGCATACGGCCAGTATGTCCACTGTCGGATACCGTAGTAATTGAAAAGCGACACGCCTTGTATGATCACGGCCAGAGCCAGAGACATCAAGCGAAGGCGCACGTTGGCGATTTCCAGCAGGCCGCAAGCCACGATCATCACGAAAAATGGTGCGGCGAAAAGTAGCCGCGTTGGGACGGCCGGAATGGGATCTGTGACCCATCCGGCCAGTCGCAGGGCGGCCGGCACAAGAATAGCCAACCCAACGGTCAGCGGAATGACCATACTCCGCGCCGTGCGATTCTGCCAGATGCGCCGCAGGCCCAATACGGTCAGGGCGGCATAGAAAACGGCAGCCAAGGCGGAGTAGGGGAGAGCAAACGGAGAGAACGAATCGCTGACCGAAAACGCATAGAGAGTGTAGCCCACTTGTCCGGCCGCACCGGCGACGCGATTTGCCGGCGATAAAGTTTCCGCGTCGGTCTGCCCGCCGACCATTCCGCGAACCAAGATGCCCGTCCACGGAGCGAAGCCTATGGCGACGACGGCGATTACCATTGCGGGCAAAAGCAGCCGCCGCGGTTCACGCCGCCATGCCAGACAGAAAACAGTGATGTGCGCGAGAATCACCACGATGAAACTGTAGAAGGTGTATAAAGACAGGAGCAGCACGGCGCCGTAGGCAATCCACAGCCGCCGTGACGGTTTTTCCAGCACCTTCAGCAACAACCACGTTGCCGCACCGGTCTCCAACATTGCGAGTGCGTAATGCTGAAAAAAGCGCGCAGAGAAAATGATGAACGCCGACGTCGAAAGCAGGAACGCAACCAAGCCGACATTGCGTCCGAAAAACCGCCGTGCTATTGCCCACCAGAACGGAAATGCCGCGACCGCGAAAAAGACGGACGTTAGCCGCAGCAACCATCCCTCAAGAAGCTCGGGCGGCAGGGACAGCGCTTGGATCAGGCGCCCAAAAGGGAAAAACATCAGGCAAATGAGAGCGTGGCCCGGCGGATTTCCCGCAGCTTTGATTGCCGAAAAACTCATGCCGGCAAGCGCACGGGATTCCTCGGGATTGAACGGCCGGACACCCAGACGGAAACCCAGCAAAACGCAGAAAAGAAGGAAAAACACGTAAAACGAAGGTTTGCGCGCATCGGCCCACAATGCCGACAGCCACGCTTTCCATGCCATCGGCAGCGAAAGAAAGCGTCTCATGCTGTGCTCAGGGTTCCTGAATGATCTGCGGAACTTTGAAAAACGGGCCTTCGCGTTCGGGCGCGTTGGCCAGCGCCTGCTCGTTGGTCAGCGAAGCCCGGACCTCATCGTCGCGGAAGACGTTTTGCATCTTCAGCGAATGTGAGGTGGGTTCGACCGCGCTTGTATCGAGCTCGGCCAGCTTGTCCACATAGAGGAGGATATTATTGAGGTCGTGGGTAAAGCGCTGGATTTCATCGGCATTGAATTCCAAGCGCGACAAATACGCGACGTGCCGCACGTCGGCCTCGGTAACTTTTTCACTGGGCATTCGAGCGCTCCTTGGCGATGACCCAACCGACACGTCCGACGGGTTGGACGCATCCGACACGTCGGATGAATCGGAAAGGTCCTGCGACCTCATTAGACCTTTTTCAGCCGCGCTTTCTTTACCAAAAGCTTTTTTGTGCCTTCTTCAGGAAACGCGACCACCACTTTGGCAAGGTCGCCGCTGCCGCTCTTGAACAGCACGTTGCCCACACCCCATTTGGGGTGTTTGACTTGGTCGCCCACTTCCAGTTCAGGGACCTCCTCGTCCGCTACCATTTCCTTTTTGTTCTCGGCTGACATGGCTGCGTTTTCCTTCCGATATCGTGTTGGTGTATCCGTTCGGGTATGAGACCTTATCTTGAGCCGGTGGGGGCTGGGAACTGCAGCAGTTTGCGGCAAACGGGCCCGATAACCGGGACGGTAGCCTTTCGCCGACCGCCTTTGTTTTTCCTGCCCAACCGTTCCTCTTGCTATTTGCCCCGCATTTGTGTGACCGTGTGCGTTGTCGAGATTCCCGGAGTGGCCGGCACAACGCACACGGTGCCGCCGTAGGCCTCGACAATCTCGCGGCCGACCACGCCTTCGATGCCGTAATCGCCGCCTTTGACCAGTACTTCCGGCCGCAGCTCGCGCAGCAGATCGCACGGCGTCGGCTCCTCGAATGCAACAACATAATCCACGGCGTCCAACGCCGACAGGATGCGCATGCGCGCTTCGAGCGCCAGCATCGGACGCCCCTCGCCTTTCAGCTGCCGTACCGTTTCGTCGGCGTTGACGGCCACCACCAAGACATCGCCCAACCGGCGGGCCGCATCGAGATAGCGCACATGGCCGACATGGAGAAGGTCGAAACAACCGTTGGTAAAAACAATGCGGCGGCCAGCGGCCCGCTCGCGCTCAACGATTCTCTTCAGTTGGTCGCGCGTCAGACGTTTCGACTGCAGATTCACTCGGGACATCCGTCACCTCAGGCCGATGGACCAAATGGACATACTGCGTGGGTTCGGCGGCACGTTCTTGGCCGGCCGGTTCCCGTGCCGGCGGCAGCGTCACACCTTCCTCCGACGGTTCCTCGCGCTCGCGCACCTTCTCGAAATTCTCCACAATCACATTGATCGAGGCAACACCCCCAACCCCCAGCGTCTGCTCGAGGGCCTCGCGCACCCGCGACCGAATCGTCTGCTCGATCTTGACCAGCGTGTCGGTGACGATCACATTGGCAAACAGGTCCACTGCCAACCCCTGCGGGGTATTTGTGATGCGCGTGCGGACCTTGCGCACCGCCCCCATGTCCATGGCCACCTGCCGGATATAGCGCCGGATGGCCGACTCGACAATCGTAACCGTGCCTTCTTCGCCCTCGCGCGTAATCAAAACATCGCCGCGCAACTGATGCAGGGTCAACGCGCCGATCAGCAGGATGGCGGCCAGCACGGCCAGCAGGATCAACATCTGCAGTGTCGGGGGGATGCTTTCGATGGCTTGAGCGCCAAAGGTTTCCAACGGCTGCCAGCCCGACCGCTCAAAAACCAGCGCCAGCGCCAGCAGGAAGAACAGAATGAGGCACAAAGTGATCAGAATGATCTGAAGCCGTCGAATCATGGTGCGCGCACCTCCTCCGGCACCGCGCCGAACCGAAAGTTCCAAATGCTACCGTTCCTTGTTTTCCCGCGGCGGCACAACAATCCCACGCACGTCCACATTCACGCGATCCACGACAAGGCCGGTCATTTCCTCGACTGAGTCTTTGATCTTGCGCTGCAGACGGTGACAGACATCGTAGATGTTCACCCCATACTGCACGTTGACTTCGACGTGTACCGACACCCGCGTGTTTTCGATCGTTACCACAACGCCGCGGTCGGTATCCTTGCGACCCAGCATATCCCCCAGCGAAAACTTGCTGACCAGTCCCACGATCCCTTCGACATCACTGGCTGCCAGACTGGCAATGGTTCCCACCACCTCGTTCGAGATCTTGATGTCGCCGAGGATTTCGCCGGAAGATTCATCGCCATAGCGGATGGGAAGGTTGGAAGGGTGCTCGGCCGTTTCCTGCGGTCTTTCGTCGGTCATTGTCGCCATTCCCGTCCTCCTTAGAGCGTGGGCAGGTTGCCCGCCCGTTGGCATTGAGGGGATCGCAGGTCGCCGACCTGCGCCATGCATCGCCGCCATTCCGATTGAATGCCTACCTCTTATCGCAGCATGGTGTCAAGAAAAGTCACGTCGTAGTCGCCCTTGCGGAACCGCTCGTCGCGCAAGACCCGCAAGTGAAACGGAATGGTCGTTTTGACCCCTTCAATGACAAACTCATCCAAGGCCCGTTCCATTCGCGCCAGAGCCGACGGCCGGTCATGATCATAGACGATCAGCTTGGCGATGAGCGAGTCGTAGTAGGGCGGTATGCGATACTCGCTGTAGGCATGGCTGTCCACGCGGACTCCGGGGCCGCCGGGCGGATGAAAGACGGTGATTTTGCCGGGATTGGGCAGAAACCGGTTGTCCGGGTCCTCGGCATTGATGCGGCACTCGATGGCGTGGCCGTGCATCAGGACATCATCTTGGCGGATGCCCAGTTTTTCACCGGCGGCGGCGCGAATCTGCAACTTTACAATGTCCAAACCGGTGACCATTTCGGTAACCGGATGTTCGACTTGGATTCGGGTGTTCATTTCCATGAAATAGAAGCGGCCGTCCGTATCGAGCAGGAATTCGATGGTGCCCGCGCCGACGTAGCTGACCGCCTGCGCAGCCCGTACAGCCGCCTCCCCCATTTTTTTGCGCAACTTGGGCGTCATGGCCGGACCGGGGCTTTCCTCGATCAGCTTCTGGTGCCGACGCTGAATCGAGCAGTCGCGTTCGCCCAGATGGATCGTCGTCCCGTGCCGGTCGGCCAGAATCTGAATTTCGATATGACGGGGCCGCTCAAAATATTTTTCAATATAGACTTGGGGATTATCGAACGCCTTCTGGGCTTCGCTTTGCGCCATCACGAATGCGTCGCGCAGGGCCAGTTCGCTGTGGGCGACCCGCATGCCGCGTCCACCGCCGCCGCCGGCGGCTTTCACGATCACCGGATAGCCGAAATCGGCGGCCAACCGCAAGGCCTGCTCGACGCTTTCGACCACGCCGTCGCTGCCCGGAATGACCGGCACGCCCGCCTTGCGCACCGTCCGCTTGGCTTCCGCTTTGTCGCCCATCAACCGGATGGCATCCGGCGTCGGCCCGACAAACGTAATTTTGCACGCCTCGCAACTCTCCGAAAACCGGTCGTTCTCGGCCAAAAAACCGTAGCCCGGATGAATGGCGTCGCTCTGGGTGATGACGGCGGCGGAAATAATCTGGGGCATGTTGAGATAGCTTTGTGCACTGGGCGGCGGCCCGATGCACACCGCGTCGTCGGCATACCGGACGTGGAGGGAATCGCGGTCGGCCTCCGAATAGACGGCGACAGTCTGGATGCCCATTTCGCGGCATGCCCGGATGATGCGCAGCGCGATTTCTCCCCGATTGGCGATCAGAAGTCGTTTGAACATCGTTGGCGGTCAAATCCCTTGATGGACAGAGTGGACACAACGGACTTTGCGGCGATCATGGACGGCACCGATGACGGCCCCCCGCGGCTGGCCGGCAGCCTTCCTCACTCCGGCTTGATCCAAAAAAGCGGCTGGTTGTATTCGACGGATTGCGCGTTTTCTACAAGAATTTTGGCCACCACGCCGCGCGTCTCGGCCTTGATTTCGTTCATCAACTTCATGGCCTCTACGATGCACAACACCGTGTTTTCCCGCACGGCATCGCCCACTTCGACAAATGGAGCGGCGTCGGGCGCCGGAGCACGATAAAATGTGCCCACCATCGGCGAGCGAATTACGACATATTTGGATTCTTCGCTTTCGATCTCCGCCGGTGTGCCGGAGACCGGTGCAGTCTCGGGCGCCGGGGCAACTGCGACAGGGAGCGGGGCCGCAGGCGGCGTCGTAACATATTCGACCGGCGCGGGACCCGTTCGTGCCTTTACGTAGATGCGCATCCCTTGGTGTTTCACTTTCAATTCCGCAATGTCGTTCTCGCGGCATAGCCGGATAATTTCCCGCAAATGCTCGATTGTGATCGGACCGGAAGCGGCCGGTTGAGCGCCCGATTCACTCATCTCATTCTCTGCCATGGTTCGGTCCCTTTTCTGACGGCATCGCGCCCCGTTTGTGATGGAGCGCGATGGCCGAATCGAACTGTAAAATGTATCAAGGCCCGCAAAACAAGGTCTCACTTTCATGCGGCACGGCCGGCCCTGTCAAGGTCTTTTCTCCCAATGGGAAGGGTGCCCGTTGCGTTTTGCAGTTTTCAGTTGCGTCCCCGCGCACCGGCACTTAACAAAAACTTGGCGATGGTTGTCATCGCAAACCGCTGAAGGAACTTCCGGAATGTTTCCCGAAGCATCCCCATACTGGCAATGCCGCGACCGATGGCTTGATCTGCGTTCCGTCGCCGTTATGGGCATTGTCAACGTCACGCCGGATTCATTCAGCGACGGCGGGCGGTTCTTGGACCCCGAGCGCGCCGTGGCGCACGGACTTCAGTTGATCGCCGACGGGGCGGACATTCTCGACATCGGCGGGGAGTCCACACGTCCGGGAGCCGAGCCGGTTCCGGCCGACGTGGAACTGCGCCGCGTGCTGCCGGTCGTGGAGCGCTTGCGGCAGACCAATGTTCTGTTGTCCATAGATACGGCCAAAGCCGTGGTTGCCCGCGCTGCCCTCGAGGCCGGCGCGCATATTGTCAACGATGTTACGGCGCTGCGCGGTGATCCGGAAATGGCGCACGTGGCCGCCGATTTCGGCGCCGGCGTTGTTCTCATGCATATGCAGGGGACGCCGCGCACAATGCAGGCCAATCCGACTTATCGGGATGTGGTGGCGGAGATTGGCGGGTTCTTTGCCGAGCGCCGACAGGCCGCTCGGGCCGCCGGCATTGCCGACGAGTGCATGGTGTTCGATCCGGGGATCGGCTTTGGGAAGACCCTCGAACATAACCTTGCAATTTTGCGGCGGCTGGGCGAATTACTATCGTTAGGGCGGCCCGTGTTGGTGGGGCCTTCGCGCAAGTCGTTTATCGGCAAGGTGTTGGACGTGCCGGTGGAGGACCGGCTCGAAGGAACAGCGGCGGCGGTGGCCATAGCCGTCTGGAATGGGGCCGCGATCGTTCGCGTGCATGACGTGCGGGCCATGAAACGGGTTGCGCAAATGGCCGCGGCGATTCGCGGCAGCCTGTAAGGATACGGCCGCCCGGCCAGCGGCCTCAATGTTTCGCCAAGGGAGCAGCCCATGGGGGAATTTGCAGACCTCTATCTCCCGCAGACGTTTGTGGATATTCTCGACATCGCCATGGTGGCGACAATTTTCTATTTGTTGTTTGCTTTATTGCGCGAGACGCGCTCGGCCGTTGCGCTGCAGGGACTGGTCACGCTCCTGTTGTTTTCCTTTTTGGTATATTTCCTCGCCGAGACAGCCGGCCTGAACGCCGTGACGCTGATCTTCCGCAGTTTCTGGATCGTGATAGTTCTCGTGTTTATTGTTACGTTTCAGCACGAGTTCAAACGCGCCCTGACGAGCATCGGCCAGATGCGGTTGTTTCGGGTGTTTTTCACGCCCAGCGTTGAATTCCTCGACGAGCTGGTCCGCGCCGTCAGCATGATGGCCAAGCAGCGCATGGGCGCGATCCTCGCCATCGAGCGCATCAATTCGTTGAAAGTGTACGCCGATACGGGCATTCCGCTGGATGCGCTGGTCACGACCGAGACGTTGCGGACCATCTTCACGCGGCCGTCGCCCCTGCATGACGGCGCGGTCATCATCCGTGGCGACCGTATCGTGGCGGCCAGCTGCATTCTGCCGCTGAGCAACAATCCCACGCTGGAGAAGGAACTGGGCACGCGCCACCGCGCCGCCGTCGGCCTGTCAGAAGAAACCGACGCCGTGGTCATTGTGGTCTCCGAGGAAACGGGGATTATTTCGCTGGCGCACAACGGCAATCTCGAACGCCGCCAGACGCCGGAGAGTCTGCGCAACATTTTGGCCGAGTTGCTGAAAATCCGTCCGGAGGAAACGTAACGCGATGTTCCGCAAACTGCGCTCGGACAAGACTGTCATTGCCATTGCCTCGCTGATGATTGCCTACTGCATTTGGCTGATTGCCAAGATGGGCAATGTCGAAGAGCAGGTGCTGGACAATGTCCCTCTGGTTGTGTCCCTGCCGCCGTATGTGGAAACCGAGGTCGGTCGCAAAACAGTCAACGTCGAGGTGCGGTATCCCAAATCGCTGCGCAGCCGCATTTACAGCAGCGCATTTCGCGTGGTCATCAACGATGCCAGTCTGGTGCAACAAGCCGGTGTGCGGGAAATGCAAACGGTCCGTGTTCCTCTGACCGCCGACGATGTGCAGCACTCGTCGCTGACAGCCAACGCGCAGATTCAACGCGTCGAGCCGGCCAGCGTCAATATCGGCATCCGATTCCGCACCGTGCCGGCCCGGGTGGTCCCGCAGATCATCGGCCAGCCCATGGCCGGCTACCGCGTGGAAAAGGTTATCGTCACGCCGCCCGACCGTCTTTTGACCGGGCCGCCGGACCGGCTCGACCATCTGCCGCGCAACGCGTCCGGCGAAGTGGAACTGCTGACCGCGCCGATCACGGTCACCGATCGCCGCGACATTCCCACGACGTCCGTGGCCCTGCTGGTGCCCGAGGGTGTTTCGATCATCAACGAAGAGACGCGCCAACGCCTGTCGCGCGAAATGTCCACGGCCGTTGTGCAGATTATCATCCGCGAGGAATCTACGTCGCGCACCATTGCGGCCGTTCCGGTTCAGGTGGCCACAGTCACGCGTAATCTGGTGGCCCGCACCGAGCCGACTTCCGCCACTGTGGTGATTACCGGCCCGCGCAGTCTGGTCCAATCGCTGGATCCGCGCACCATACTTTTGCGGCCAAAAAATCCGCCCATCGAAAGACCCGGCGAGATCGGCAGCGTCGCCATCGAAGCGCGGTTGGATGAATCGGCCCCGCCGAGCGTGCGCGTCGTCTCGGTTCAGCCGCAAAGTGTGTTGCTGCGCTTCGACCTGCTGCCCGGCGACGTCCTGACCACGCCTACCGTTACCGTGCCCAATCCGTAGCGGGCAAAGGATGAACTCGGCAAGGGAAGATGAAGTTGTCCTTAATGGTTCGGCACGCAGTTCGCGCTTCAGCCTGCCGTTTGCAGTTCACGCTTTAGCGTGTGGCATATAGTTTCCACACGTCGCCAGCGGAAGCAGCCCCACGGCCGCCTCCTTGGGCCGCCTCTTTGGACTGCGGCAGCCATGCTGCCGCTTTGGTTTTCAACGGCCTTTGGCCCGTTGGGTATTTCAGTTTTCGTAGAATTAGGCCGTTTGGGCCGAACCCTCGACAAAAAATTGTCGCTCTTTTAGATTCGCGCCTGTCAATGATTGCTGTGACATCACTTATGCCTGATTCAAAAGTGCCGGAAAGGAAACCCATCGTCAAAATCACGAGTTGTTGATGAGTAAGATCTTCATGGCGTTTCAGCTGCCCCGAAAGGGCCTCCGCTTCCGGGCGAAGTCCCTTACGCGGCGTAGATTTTTTCGTCTGGAGATCTAACCAATTTGCGACGATCTCTTCTAACTTCTACCCTTGTGCCTCTGACCTCTTCGCTTGTGGCCAATGGCCGCGTGAGCCGGTGTGGAGGGTCGGGTTCCACCCCGACCGCATTTTCGATTTAGACGGTGGAGGGTCGGGTTCCACCCCGACCGTTCTTCGGATGCCGTGGAAGGCATCCCTTCACTTTGCTTGTGACCAAAGGCAACCTGAGCAATTCGGATTTTTTAGGCCTGAAGGGGCCATCGAATCTAGCCCAAAGCAACGCCCTGAGAAACGGTTCTGCCCCCAAGTTTTAAAGCCCTGAAAGGGCGCGCTAACGACGGCGGCGGCCAACGCTAGAGCGCCCTTTCAGGGCTTGCCCATTTAGATGGCGGTTTTTCCCAGGGCGTTGCCCTGGGCTAAATTAGATGGCCCTTTCAGGGCCGGAAAAAACGCCGACGTGGAGATCTGCGTTGCGTGTTGGGCTAGATTAGATGGCCCTTTCAGGGCCGGCAAAACACCGATGTGGAGCTCTGCGTTGCGTGTTGGGCTAAATTAGAGTCTATCCGAAAACCGTTCGATCGTGGCTTGAGCGTGCCGTCCAAGAATCTTGGCTGAGACGGCCAAGCCACGTTTTCGGATAGGCTCTTAGATGGCCCTTTCAGGGCCGATAAAAACCTCAACTTCGGCAAGGATGTAGTCGGTCGGCCGGCTCTGGCCAAAATAGATAGCGCTTTCAGGGTCGGAAAAAATCAGCCGCCGACTGCGATCCCAATTCCCCTGCATATATACCCTGTGCGTGTTCTCTACAAGCCCTTGTGCGCATTGCTTTGGTTGTGGCCAAAGGCCACGTTAGGCTGTAATCTTCGGCAGTTCGTAGCCCTTGCGGCGCGGGCGGCTGAGCATCTTGTTCGCCTCGTCATCGCCGACAAACCGTTCCGCCTTGGGGTCCCACTGCAGTTTGCGGCCCAAATCGCGGCAAATATTGATGAGGTGGCAGATTACCGTCGAGCGGTGGCCGATTTCGACGTCGGCATAGGGCCGCTGGCGCGTCCGCATGCACTCAAAGAAGTTTTGCAGATGCGGCGCACATTCGCCGGCGCCTTCGGGAAGAACGGGCGGGCTGTCCTTGCGCAGCTCATCATCGAGTTCCTTGGGCTCGGCCTTGAAGTTGCCGCGCACGATTTGCAGTGTTCCCTTCTCGCCGTAGAAGATCGCGCCCAACTGCTGGTGATCATTGATCTTCTCCTGCGCCAGCTTTAACAGCGTTCCATTGGCATAGCGCAGCGTGACTTTGCATTTGGGGCCGCTCTCTTCGGGCCAGAGTTCGACCGGCCCGGTCTCGTCGGTGCCGAGTGCGCACTGCACCTGGTCGAGTGCATGAGTGCCCCAGCCGGTGACGCCCCACGACTGCCCGCCGCCGTCGTAGTCCCACCACAGCGCCCATCGGTTGTGCAGTTCCGTATGGTAGGGGCGGAGTTCCGTTTGGTTGCACCACATATCCCAGTCGAGGCCTTCGGGCATTTTCTGTTCGGGTTTGCCGGGCCAGCGGGCCGGGCCCTCAAAGTTGCAGGCGAGCACCGTATGGATCTTTCCCAGCCGCCCGTTGGCGATGAGTTTGCTGGCATAGCGGTTGATGGGCATCGAGCGCTGCTGGGTACCCGTCTGGAGGACGCGGCCGAGTTTGCGGACGGCGTCAGTGAGCACGCGCCCTTCTTCGATGGTCAGGGTCAGAGGCTTTTCGGCATAGACATCCAGGCCTGCCTGAAGGGCGTGGATGCAAACCAGAACGCGGGCGTGCGTGGTGGTTTCGACAAACACCGCGTCGAGTTTTTCTTTCTCAAACATTTTTTGGTAGTATTGATACTTGCGCCACTTGTCCCCGCCCCATTTCTTCCCCCACTCCTTGTTTGCCATATCGTCGCAGCGTTTGAGCCACGGGTCCGAGACAGCCACGATGTCCACTGCCGAAAAATCCTCGTATTGCAGCAGCCAGTTGGCGCGGCCGCCCAGCCCGATGATGGCGATCTGGATGCGGTCGTTGGCGCCCGGACGGCCGGGGGCGCCCAGCACGTCGCGCGGAATAATCATGGGAGCGGCCACGCTGGCGGCAGCCGCCGCACCCGACTTGCGGAAAAACTCGCGTCGTTTCATTGGACAAATCCTTTCTGTCAGACAATTTCACCACTGCCATGAAACGGCGGCATGGTGGTAGAGTCGCCGGCAATTGTCAATTGCTGTGTGGACCCTGTGCGATGGGCGTGCACGATTTCCGCAATCCGCCAGAAACTGTTTTTGCTTTGGGCTGCGCGCAGTCCAAAGCAGAGCCCATCTGCCGCGCCTTTTTTCTGGACTATCGCTTGCCAAGAAAAATACCGTTGCGCCATGGGGATTTGCGACCCAAAGAGAGCAGTTACAGAAAAGGTTTTCAATGCAGACGGTTCTCGATTCCGACCATCCGGCGGTCTATGACATCGCCACACACGCGCCCGGGCCGGCCGGTCGGCTGCCGCTGAGCGCCGAGCGTTTTGCCGCCGCCTCGTGCGGTCATATTTTCAGCTACATTGAATGGGCGGGCATGGGGTGGCCGCCTGCCGAACTCGACCGGAAAGTTTTTCTTCTGCTCAGCACAAAGGGGGGGCTGCGCGCCCCCGACGGAACGCCCGTGGCCTTGGGCTTTCACACCGGCCACTGGGAATTGGGTTTGGCCATGGAAGCCGCCGCACGCCAGATCACCGCCCTTGGGGCGCTTCCCGTGGCCGCCTACTGCACCGACCCCTGCGACGGATGCACGCAAGGCACCCCCGGCATGATGGACAGTCTGGCGTATCGCAACGATGCCGCGACGGTTTTCCGGCGGCTCATCCGCAGCGTGCCGCTTCGGCGCGGCGTCCTCGGTCTGGCCACGTGCGACAAGGGCCTGCCTGCCATGATGATGGCTCTGTCGGCCATGCGCGACCTGCCGTGCGCGATTGTGCCGGGCGGCGTGACTCTGCCGCCGACGTGCGGCGAAGACCTCGGAGCGATTCAATCCCTGAGCACGCGCTTTGTCCACGGCGAGGTGTCGCTCGACTACGCGCTCGAGACCGCCTGCCGCGCGTGCGCCAGCGCGGGCGGCGGCTGCCACTTTCTCGGAACGGCGGCCACGTCGCAAGTGGTGGCCGAGGCGCTGGGCATGGCGCTTCCCCACTCGGCCTTGGCGCCGTCGGGACAGGCCGTGTGGCTCGACATTGCGGAGCGTTCGGCGCGCGCGTTGCTGGCAATGGAAACGCGCGGCACGGCCATGAAGGACATCGTGACGGAAGCCGCGGTGCACAATGCCATGGTGGTTCATGCCGCGTTCGGCGGCTCGACCAATCTGCTTCTGCATCTGCCGGCCGTTGCGCACGCCGCCGGATTGCCGCGCCCCGCACTGGGCGACTGGATTCGCGTCAATCGTCAAACTCCGCGCCTTGTGGACGTGCTGCCGAACGGCCCTGTGGGCCATCCGACCGTTCAGGTCTATCTGGCGGGCGGTGTGCCGGAGGTCATGCTCCACCTGCGCCGGCTGGGATTGCTCGAACTCGACGAGCTGACGGTTGCCGGAGTCTCGTGGAATGAAGCGCTGGACTGGTGGGAGCAGTCGGAACGGCGGCACCGGATGCGCGAGCGGTTGCGCTCGGCCGATGGCGTGGACCCCGACCGTGTAATCCTGAGTCCGGAGCGGGCGCGCGAATGCGGTTTGGCCTCCACCGCCACGTTTCCGCGCGGCAATCTGGCGCCCGAAGGCTCGGTCATCAAAAGCACCGCGATGGACCCGTCGCTGACGGATGCCAGCGGCGTCTATCGCAAGGTCGGGCCGGCGCGGGTGTTTCTGCGCGAGCGCGACGCCATCCGCGCCATCAAAGACGGCGCCATCCATCCCGGCGATGTCATGGTGTTGATCTGCATGGGGCCGATGGGCTCGGGCATGGAGGAGATTCTTCAGATTACCGCCGCGCTCAAGGCGCTGCCGTGGGGCAAGCATGTGGCGGTGGTCAGCGACGCGCGGTTTAGCGGCCTGAGCACCGGCCCGTGTATCGGCCATGTCTGGCCGGAGGCACTGGCGGGAGGTCCAATTGGCAAAGTGCTCGAAGGCGACCGGATTCAAATCGTGATAGACCGAAACCGTCTGGAAGGCAGCGTGGATTTGGTCGGCGAGGCAGGCTGCCCGCCGGAGCAGCAAAGCGTCGAGCGGGGCAACCGGCTTTTGGCCGCGCGCGCGCCGCGCCCCGATCTTTCGCCGCAACCCGGCATGCCCGACGATACCCGGTTGTGGGCGGCGCTCCAGAATGTGGGCGGCGGCACATGGGGCGGCTGTGTGTATGATGTGGAGGCAATACTCCGCCGGCTGAAGGACGGATCAGGACCGTAGAAAGGCGGGGGGAAGAATTAATTCTTCCCTCCCATTGGATATGCGTTTTCTATCATACAAACCCTTTCCGCTGCTTGCAGAGCGCTAAATACAGGGGGTGGAATTGCCGCAAATGGAACGTCGGGTTCCACCCCCGACCGAATAAGTTTGGTTTCGACGCCACTCGAGTTTGGATGCCGCGAAAGGCATTCCCCATTGGAAGGTAGAAGGACTAACGCCTATATTTTATTGTAGCCACAAGGCGGGCTAAATCTTTCTGCGGACCATGAGGCCGCCCTTGTGGGAAGGCTGAAGGAGGATGTTATGACTGACCATCGGCAAAAGCTGTCCGGGGTGTTTATTCCTGTTGTTACACCGTTTCGCAACGATGATCTTGCGCTCGACGACTTGCGGTTCAATTTGTGCCGGCTGCGCGAGAGCAAAGTCAAAGGCTATCTCGCACTGGGCTCGAACGGCGAATTTCGGAGCCTGAGCGACCGCGAGCAAATGCAGGTGCTTGAAGTATTCGCCGAAGAGAAAGGGGACAAGGTCGTCATGGTCGGCACCGGCTGCGAGTCCACGCGCCAGACCATCGAGAAATCCAAGGCAGTGGCCGCAATGGGATTCGATTACGTCAGCGTGCTGACGCCCGGCTATTTTGCCAAACGCATGGACGGGCCGACGCTTCAGGCGCACTATGAGCGTGCGGCAGACGCCGTGCCGCTGCCGGTGTTGATCTACAACGCGCCGCAGTTCACCGGCGGCGTGCAGATGCCGGGCAGCACGATTGTGGCGTTGTCGGGGCACCCGAATATTGTCGGCATTAAGGACTCCTCGCCGGTGGGGCCGGCAAGGTTTTTGAGCGATCTCGATGCGGATGCGGATTTTCACGTGCTGGCGGGGTCGGCCACGTTTTTCTCCCCGTCGCTGCACTTGGGCGCACGCGGCGGGATTCTCTCGCTGGCCAATGTGTTTCCCGACGAATGCGCCGACCTCTATCGTTTGTTTATCGAGCGAAAATACGACGAAGCGGCGGCGCTGCATCACCGCCTGTCGCGCCTGACCGAGGCGGTGTCGGGGACGGCGGGCGTCGCGGGCGTCAAAGCCGCGATGGAGATCGCAGGCTTTCGCGGCGGCGAACCGCGCTCGCCGTTGCAGCCGCTCGGCGACGGGGCGCGCGAAGCGATTCGGGCCCGAATGATGGCAGAAGGCTTCTTGCGCTAATCGCGCCCTTCAAAAAATGAACAGGTCGGACCGGTCGAATCCGTCCGATTCTTTAGTCCACGGAAGAGACTCCATGACCATTCTGGCCGTAGATATTGGCACGTCGTGCATGAAAATGGGGGTGTATCAACCGGAGGGAAAGTCGCTCCAACTGATTCGGTCTGTGTCGCGCAGCTACTCGATCCACACCTACAACGAGGGTCTGTATAGCGACATCCAGCCGGAAAAATGGAAACAAGCCTTTGTGGCCGGATGCAAAGCAATGAAGGACGCCATGGCTGCGGTCGAGGTTGTTGCATTGTCCGGAACCACACCGGGCTTGACCGCCATGGACCACCGCGGGCAAGCGCTGTATCCGGCGATTCTGATGCTCGATCAACGTTCGCGCGCGCAGGCGCAACGGATTATAAATACAATCGGCGTGGCGACTTTGCTCGACATTACCGGCAATATCCCGGTGGCGGGCGGTTGTTCACTGGCCGGCATTTTATGGCTGAAGGACTGCTGTCCGCATGTGTTCCGCAAGACCGCAGTGTTCGGCCATTCGAACACCTATCTTGCCGCATGGCTGACCGGGCGTTTTGCAATGGACCCATCGTCGGCGTCCCTTACGGCTTTGTATAACACCGTTCGCAACGATCGGACATGGAATCGTGACCTTGCCGGTGCGTTTGGTCTTACACTGGACCGCTTGCCGGACTTGATACCCGCGCAGGAAAGCGTCGGGCGCGTAAAAGCCTCGCAGGCACGCGCTTTGGGTTTGCGGAAAATGCCGCAAGTCGTGATCGGCGGCAACGACGCTGTGCTGGCCGCGTATGCGGCAGGGGTTCGAGAAACCGGGCAAATTCTCAACGTCAACGGCACGTGTGAGATTACGCTGGTGTGCCTGCCGCAATGCATTCCGTCGCCGCGCTATAACCTGCGCGCCCATGTCATTCCAAACCGCTGGCTGACCCTCCACGTGATGAATGCCGGGGGAAAGGCTCTCGAGTGGTTTCGCTCGGTGTTTTGCTCGGAGATGCCGGCGGATGAGTTTTATGCCGGATTTCTCCCCAAGGCGCTTGAGCAATGGCTGGATAAAACCAGCCGTGTCCATTATACGCCGTATCTGCTCGGATCGCGCTATTCGCAAAAACCGCTGCGCGCACAGTTGCGGGGGCTGACCGCTGCGACGACGCGCGAGGAAATTCTTGCGGCCATCGTGCGCGGATTGTGTCGCTACCAACGCAGCCATTTGAAGGCAATTGGAACCCAAATCCGCCTCGACCGCACAATCCATCTTGCCGGCGGTGCGCTGAATCCATGGTTGATCAAGGCCAAAGGGAAATGGATGTGGGATGCCGACTATGCCGTTCACGAGCACTCTTCGTTGCGCGGTGCTGCATTGCTGGGTTATGATTATTTGCGGAGGGGGCCATGAACAAAAACGAGATTGCGCAGACGCTCGAAACCATCGCCGACCTGATGGAAATTCGCGGCGAGAACTCGTTCAAATGCAATGCCCACCGCAATGCCGCGCGCATTATCGCCGCCGTCGAAGAACCCCTCGAAGAACTGGTCGCTTCGGGCCGTCTGACCCAACTGAAGGGCATCGGCGAAAGCCTTGCCGCCAAGATTGCCGAAATGGTGCAAACCGGCCGTTCGACGGTCTATGAAGAACTGCGCAAACAGGTGCCGGAAGGCTTGCTGGAGATGCTTTCGCTCAGCGGTTTCGGTCCCAAAAAAGCCAAAGCCGTCTGGGAACATCTCGGCATCAAAAGCATCGGCGAACTGGAATATGCCTGCAAAGAAAACCGGCTGGTGGCCCTGCCCGGATTCGGCGAAAAGACGCAGGAGAAAATCCTCAAGGCCATTGCTTTCCACAACAAACAGGCCGGCCGTTTCCTCTGCGACACCGCGTGGGCCATCGGCAGCGAATTGCTCGACAGATTGCGTGCGCACAAGAAGGTCGTCCGCGCCGAAATCGGCGGCAGTCTGCGCCGCTGCAAGGAAACCATCGGCGACATTGATCTGCTGGCCGCCAGCGCCGACCCCGAAGACGTCATGCAGCATTTTCTGAAATCCCCCGGCATTGCCGACGTGCTGGCCCACGGGCCGACCAAGAGCAGTGTGCGAATGGAGCAGGGTATTCAGGTGGACTTGCGCATTGTCAGCGATTCCGAGTATCCGTTTGCCCTCAACTATTTCACCGGCAGCAAGGAGCACAACACGGCGCTGCGCGCCCGCGCCAAAAAGATGGGGCTCAAACTCAACGAATATGGGCTGTTCAAGGGCGAGAGCGAAACGTCGGAGCCCTGCGCCGACGAAGCGGCCATCTACCGGCGGCTTGACCTTGCCTACATCGAACCCGAACTGCGCGAGGACATGGGCGAGATTGCCGCCGCCGAACAAAACCGGCTGCCCCGCCTTGTCGAGCCCAAAGACATTCGCGGCCTCGTGCATGCGCACTCGACATGGAGCGACGGGAAACTGTCCATCGAGCGGATGGCTCTGGCGGCCAAGGCGCGCGGCTACGAATACGTTGTGATTTGCGACCACACCCAATCGGCCGCTTATGCCAAGGGTCTCACGCCGGAGCGCGTCGCCGAGCAGCACAAGGAAATTGACGCGTTGAACAAGAAAGGTCTCGGCATCCGAATTCTCAAAGGCACCGAAGTGGATATCCTTGCCGACGGGTCGCTGGATTTCGACGACAAGGTGCTTGCGTCGTTCGAGGTTGTGATCGCCTCGATTCACACGCGCTTCAACCTGCCGCGCGCCGAGCAGACGCGCCGGCTGCTTCGCGCGGTTGAACATCCGCGCGTGCACATGATCGGCCATCCGGCCGGCCGGCTGCTTCTGTCGCGCGAGGGTTACGACGTGGACCTCGATGCGGTCATTGAGGCGGCGGCCCGGCACGGCAAGATTCTCGAAATCAACGCCCACCCCTACCGGCTCGACCTTGACTGGCGCTATTGCATCAAGGCGCGCCACAAGGGCGTACTTGTCAGCGTCAATCCCGACGCCCATGACGAAGAGGGGCTCGACCATGTTCGCTTCGGCGTGGGCACTGCGCGCAAGGGGTGGTATGAGGCGTCGGGGGTGGCAAACGCCGCGCCGGTGGAGGAGTTTTTGAGGCTCTTGAGACACTGATGCCACCGCATGGGGAAAAAGGGGGTTGTTTCAGCGCGCGTGCGCGCGCGAACGGGTTTTGCAGAGCAGGCAAACGAATGTTTGGACTGCGAACGGCACGTGGAAGCGTGAACTACAAATGGCAAACTGAAGTTTGAACTACCCGCATGAAGTGTTTTGAATGGTTTGAATGGAGGACGTTGTCGGGAGTCAAGGTGCATGGGAAAAGTCCGGGTGTTGCAGTTGTGTGCTGTGGATTTTACGGTGAAGAATTTTCTGTCGGACCTCGTGGAGTTCCTTGAGGCGAAGGGTCTGGAGGTTCACGTTGGTTGTCGGCGCGGGGAGTTTTGGGAATGGCTGCTGCAACGGCGTTTTCGCATGATAGATTTTCCCTTTACGCGCGGGGCCAATCCTGTGGCGAACGCCCGCGCCTTGTTTGTTCTTTATCGCTATCTGAAGCAGCATCCGTTCGACATCGTGCACGTTCACACGCCGATTGTGGGCGTGCTGGGACGGCTGGCGGCGGCGGGGGCGCAGGTTCCCATTCGCCTGTACACCGCGCACGGCTTTTATTTCCACGACGACATGCGGTGGGCGGTTCGCAAGGCGCACATCGCCCTCGAACGCTTCGCCGCCCGATTTGGACATTTCATTTTTACGCAGAGCGACGAAGACCGCATCACGGCCGTTCGCGAACGCATCACTTCGCCCGAGTGCATTGCCACCATCGGCAACGGGATTGACACCGGGCGGTTTTCGCCCGAACGGGTCCCGGAATCTGAACGCGCGGCGTTGCGCCAACAGATGGGTCTTTCCGAAAACACGCCCACCATCGGAATTATCGCCCGCCTTGTGCGCGAAAAAGGGGTGTTTGAACTGGCCGAGGCGGTGGCGCAAATCCGGTTGCACCTGCCCGACGTGCGCGTGCTGCAAATCGGCGGCGCGCTGCCGAGTGACCGCGACGACTCGACGCGCCGGTTCCGCGAGCGCCTCGATGCCCTCGGCATCGCCCCGCATTTCATTTTCGCCGGATTTCGCGACGACGTGCCGGCGCTCATGAGCCTGTGCAACGTTTATGTCCTGCCGTCCTACCGCGAAGGGATGCCGCGCTCGATTCTCGAAGCCATGGCGATGGGGCTTCCGGTTGTAGCCACCCGGATTCGCGGCTGCCGCGAGGAAGTGGTTGAGGGTGAAACCGGCTTTCTTGTGCCGCCCCGCGACGTGCCTCAGTTGGCCGACCGCCTGCTGCGCATCTTGACCGACCGCGAGGCCGCGCGCCGCATGGGCGAGGCCGGCCGGCGCCGCGCCGTTGCCCAGTTCGACCGCCGCCTTGTCCTCGACCGCCAGTGGCGGGTCTATCAGCAACTGATGCAGGAGCGGGGCCTCAGCCGTTGAACCACCGCCGTCCGTCGCGCCGGATCAAAGCGTCGGCTTCAGGCGGGCCCCATGTTCCGGGATCGTAGTTGGGGAAGCGGTCGGCGAGGTCTTCGGGGCGCGTTTCAATCAACGGGGCGACGGCGCGCCACGCCGCCTCGACGCTGTCGGCGCGCCAGAAAAGCGCCGGTTTGCCTTCCAGCGCATCGAGAATCACGCGTTCATAGGCTTCCGACTGCTGCCGGTGCAGCGAGGCATAGCGAAATTCCATGTCGGCCATGCCGAGAATGTCCTCGCGTCCCGGCAGAAGAGTGGCGAAGCAGAGCCGAAATCCCTCATCCGGTTGGATGCGGATGACCAGCGTATTGGGCTGGGTTGGCTGGCGACAGACATTTTCTTCGAGAACACACAGCGGAATCCGCTGGAACTGGACGACGACGTCCGTGCGCTTTTCGGGCAGGCGCTTGCCGGAGCGGATGTAAAACGGAACGCCCATCCAGCGCCAGTTGTTGATCCACAGGCGCAGAGCGGCATAGGTCGGCGTGCCCGAGCGCGGATGGACGTTTCGCTCCTCGCGATAGCCGCGATACTGTCCGAAGACAAAGTCGTCGGCGGTCACGGGGGCAAGCGACTTGAACACGTCGAGTCGTTTGTCGCGCAGGCTTTCGACATCGCCGGCCACGGGCGGCTCCATGGCGATCAGCGCCAGCACCTGAAGGGCATGGTTCTGAATCATGTCGCGCACAATGCCGGCTTGCTCGTAGTAGGCGCCGCGGCCCTCGATGCCGAGGCTTTCGGCCGCGGTGATCTGCACGTTGTCAATGTGGTGGCGGTTCCAGAGCGGCTCGAAGATGGCGTTGATGAAACGGAAAACCAGCAAATTGCGGATGGTGTCCTTGGCCAGATAGTGGTCTATGCGATGGATTTGGCTTTCATCGAACATTTCAAGCAGGAGGCGGTTGAGGCGGGCGGCGTGGGCGAAATCGCTGCCGAACGGTTTTTCAATCATGATGGCCGAGTGGCCGGCGGTTTGACGCGCGGGAAAGAAGGTACACTCGCGCATGCTGAGCAGCACACTTTCGACCACACGGGGCGGCAGGGCCAGATAGAGCAGGCAGCGGTGTGCGCCGGCCACATCGCCAAGGTTCAGGATATAGTTGCGCAGCGCATCGAGCGCCGCGGGGTTTTCATAGTCGCCGGTGAAATAGAACAAGCGGGCGGCCAGACGGCTCCAGACAGCCTCCGAAAAGGCGTCGGGCGGGACGGCGGACTCCACGGCGCGGCGCATCTGCTGACGAAACTCGCCGTCGGTTTGCGGACTGCGGGCAAATCCCACAATCCGAAGGCTGTGTCCGAGCAGGCCGTCGCGTTCGAGGTTGTAGAGTGCCGGGAGCAGTTTCCGCCGCGTCAAGTCGCCCGAGGCGCCGAAGATTACCAGAATGGCGGCCGCGCCTTCCGAATTGTGTGCATAAGTCATGGTCATCGCCTTGGGTAGAAAAATGAAACAGCCCGCGCAGCGAATATCTTGCGGTGCGGCGTCCCGTCAGCGGTAGATGTCCCACCGACGCGCAACCGCCGAGGGCTGCAACAAAATGGTGTCGCTGTATTCGTCCGAGAGGTTTCCCGCAAGGTCGCGGTATTGGACATACACGGTGCGCGTGCCGCCGATGTCCCGCAGCCGCCACGACCGCCGGTCCGTATAGTATTCCCACGCCTGCCAGGGTTCGCCATCGTTACGCAACCGCATATACGTTACGCCGGTGCCGGTATCCCAGCAATTTAATGTGAGCACTACGCTGGGAATAGTGCAGAAGGGCAGGCCGTTGTTGATTACAATGCTGCCGGTCGGCCGCGTTGTATCCAGAATGATGGAATCCGAGTAGGTGAGGGATACGTTGCCGACGCCGTCGCGGAATTGAAAGAAGACCGTCTTCAGCCATTCGCCATCGCTCAAGGTCCAGCTGGCCGGTGTGGCATACGGTTGCCATGCGCTCCAGACGATGTTGTCGTTGCTGAAGCGCATTTCCGTAATCGGCAACGGTCCGCTGGCCGTCAGGTAGAGGAGGACCGCCGGAGAGGTGGAATACGTGGCGCCGTTGTTGATGGAAATGCTGCCCGACAGAGCCGCCCCCATCGTTACAATGATCGAGTCGGTTCCGACCACGCGGCGGTCGTAGTCGAGAAACTCGAACTCGAAGAGATTGGCGCCGGGAACCAGCGGCAGCGTGATCCGCCATGTCGTGGCGCCGGTCCAATCGAGCGGGTATTCGAGGCCGCTGATCCGCGCCAGCCGCACCTGCACGGGTGCCGTGCCGGCCAACAACACCGTGGGGTTGGGCGTGATGAAGGGATTGCCGCCGTTGGTGGTGATCTCGCACGGGGCCGTGGGAATAATGCTGCGCAGATAGGCGGTTCGCGTGGTGATAAACGTTTTGTCGGCGAGCGCGCTGGTGGCGCCGGTAACGGCCGCGTAATGGTCTATCCACGGGTCAAGTGTGGCACGGTTGAAGTATTTGTCCAACACCTCTACGATATACCCATAATATAGATGCTGATGGCGCGGCAGTTGTTGAAACGCCAAAACCGGCGCGGCCTGCGACCAGATGGACATGGCGGTACGGTTCGACTGGAAGGTAATCTCGCTGTCCCAGCCGAGCAGGTCCCATTTGCCGCGCCGGCTCGGCCAGTAGAGATAGCAGTTCTTTCCGCGCTCAAACGCGATGAAATCCCAGTCGGACATACAGGCGCGCACCGCAAACAGCTTGAACCACTGCTCCACATTGACCACTTGGGCAATCTCATCCGGATTCTGGGAGCCCGGAGGATGAAACACATCGAGCATGAGGACAATCGAAGTGTAATCGTCCTCGTTGTCGTGATTGCGGACTTCATAGAAGTGGCGGTGAAAATCCTTGTCGGTGGTGGGGAAGTCAAAGACACACTCGACGTTGCGCCGGCCGGCGGTGCTGAAGGTCCAATCGTCATCGTCCACGAAATAAAACCGGTCGTCCATCTCGAACAAATACCCGTCCTCATCGCCGCGATAGTAGCGGTCCAGATAGCCGCCACTGGGCGGGAGGGTGTGTTCCAGCATGCGATTCTCGCGGCCGTTGCACACCACATAGACCCATTCCTGCGGGCACCACGGCAGGCCCATCCATCGCTGGAGATTGTAGGAGATGCGATCATGAATGGCCGACTGGCCGCCGTTGTTGTCCACGCGCGCTTGATTCAGTGTGCCGTGAAGCAGCTCATCGGCATTGAACGCCACGCGCAGCCCGGTGTAGCCGCCGCCGGCGCGGTGAAACGGACTGCCGATGAATCGCACACCGCAGTTGTAATAGACGTCTTTTTCATCGAAGATAAACGTGCAGTTCAACTCCTCGTTGCTCATCTTCGGCCGGAGGTTATACATCTCGTTCTCATCGGCGGATGTCATGATCACCCGATAGGTCGGAAAGGTCGAGGACAAGGGCGCATTGACCACACGGTAGAGCGCAGGACGCGTTTTGTCCGTTGGCCAGGTTAGGACTGCGCCGGTGCCGTCGGTGCCTTGAAGATAAAAAGCCACCGTCTGGTTGGCTGCGCGTGCGGGAATCGTTCCACCGTAAAGTCCGTCGCCGGCCGCACCGTCGTTGTGCAACCCGTCGTCATACATGGTTGTCGTCGTGTAACGCGTGTCGGCGTCCGCTTTGTAGTAAAGCAGCACGCCAGCGACTCCGTCGGCATCGGAAGCCCGCGCGGTGATCAGCACGGAATCGGTCGGGCGCGGAACAACCGGCGAATGCCGCACGCTTGCGAACACCGGCCCAAGGTTGACCTGATACACGGAGTTCTGCGCCCCCGGCGTGCCGGTCAGCGCCGGAATCGGCAACATGTAAGTCTCCGGAAGATCATTGCCCGTGTTGCCCAGAATTCGGGTCGAGAGAACGCGGTTGCCCCATTGCCATTTGGCCCAGAACGAAATGGTGTAGGTGGCCGAGCCGGCGGGCATGGTCGTATCCGCGTCGCACTCGACGCGATTGGTGCCGGTGTCGCCGCGGCCGGTCGCCACAAGTTTCAGGCACCGGCTGCCGTTGCGCGCGTCCTCGTTTGTTACATGACTCTGAATGTGGTTGCCTTGGATTACCCACTTGCCGACGCCGGTTTCAAACGTGGAATTCAGATAGTCGGTGCTCCCGCGCGAAATGCGAACATCGTCCAGAAGCACAACGCCCTTTTCCATCAGGTTGAATTGAATCTCCTGCAATTCGAGGTTAGCCGGCGGACTGAACGATCCCGAATGGGAGCAGAACACCCATTGGGCCTTGCTGCGTTCGTCGCTCGGTGCCCATGCCTGATAATTGGCGTTGTTCTGACGCGGGTCTATCAGCTCAAGACTGGAGCCATAGCCGTCAGCATACTCCGACCAGTGTCCGCTCTCGAAATACGTCACCTCATCGGCGGTGTTGCCGTTGGCGTCTCGGAGGCGAATCTTCTCGCCCGCGTCGCTGAGATTTCCCCCATAGTCACCCAGCACAAGGTTGGGTGGGAGGGAATAGCGGGACATCAGGCGGGCGCGGTCTTTGGCGATGACCAGATAGCGCCCGGGCCCGATGGCGGCGGTCGAGGGGAAGTCATAGCTGATGCCGCGCGTAAAGCGCCAGCCGGCCAGACTTGCCGTTGTGGCAGCGGTGTTATACAATTCAATGTATTCATCCCGCACATCGTTGCTCGGCGGATGGTACATAATTTCGTTGATCACCACGGAGGTGGTCAACACAGCCGTGTTGGCGGTGCCGGTGGTCGGTTGCATGTAATACCACTCGCCGGCGCCGTCAGGCCAGCGTCCCTCCGTCCAGTCGCGCGGGCCGGCCTCAACTGCGCGCGCATCGAGCACTACGTCAGCCGTAGCCGAGGTGAACAGAATGCGATCTGCCGCCGCATTCATAACAAAACCCAGTTGCGCGCCGGTGAACGCAAGGTAGCCGCGGGCGGGAAGAATCGTGCCGGCGGGGATTTGATACAAGCGCAGATTATCGGGGTCATTGCTGAGGTAGTAGCCGCCGATGTTCGCCGGAACGGCCGACGGATTATACAACTCGATATACTGAGTGCCCGAAGTATTAAACCGAACTTCGTTGAGAACGACCGGACATCGCGCCGCCGCCGGCGAAAGGGTCTGCCGGCTTCGCAGCCGCGGAATGAAACTCAAGTCGCTGCTGTTCAGCTGGTTGTTGTGCACCTGAACGGCCAGCACATTCGTGCCCGCCTGCAAAAGTGATTTGTAGCCGCTAATGTCGAGCACCGTAATCGCGCCGCCCTCCACCGACGCCGCATGATTGACCGCCGGTGTGTTGTAATACACCGGGCCGGTTGTGGACATCGCCCCGCGCCCGACTTCGGTGCCGTTCAGATAGGCCACAAACCCATCGTCGTGATCCACCTCGAGGATCAGCTGGTTAACATCCGCCGGCGTGGCCAGAGTAAATGTCTTTCGGCAGAAGATGCACAGATAGTTGTTCTGCATGTCCGTCAGAACCGTCGCGTCATCGCCGTCGCCATACCCGATGCCCGTCGGCCCGCTGAGCCAGCCGGAATCGTTGAATCCGATTTGCCGCCAAGCGCTTATGGGGGAGGAGGCTTCCGTGATGCCTTTGAAGTAGCGCCATACCTCCCCCGGAGCAATCAGGATGGTATCCTGCGTGATGGGATCAAATCCGTTGGGCAGACCCGGCGTGCCGCCCGGCAGAAGCGACGCGGCCCAACTGTCGGGGTCCATGGGGTCGGTGCGCGGGTTGATCCTCGACAGGGTGTGGCCTGCGCCATCGGCCGCGACAGGCCACTTGCCATCGTCGCTGTAGTCCACTTCAGCCTGAATGCCGCCCGATGGATCGCGCAGGATGATGTGATCGGAGTTGTTGTTGAGCGCGCCGGAAAACGGCCCCACTACGTTGCTGATGCCGTAACGGGCAATGAGGGCGGCGGGATTGCGTGCAATCACCAGATAACTTTTCGGCTGCAGAACCGTGCCGCTGGTGAAGGCGAAGTCAATGCCGTCCGTGAAACGCCAGCCGCGAAGGTCTTGCCGCGCCACCGTCTCGTTGTAGATTTCGACAAACTCGTAAAGCGATTCCTGCGTTTGCGGATGGTAGTGGACTTCTGTGATCACTACGGCGGGCAACAATGGACAGCACAGAAGCGGGGCGAAAAGAAAAACACCAATCCGCAGCGCTTCCCAACGCCGCTTCTTCTTACTCTCTCTCATGTTGCGCAAACCCCCACGCGCCCGTTCACCATGACGGCACTATTAGATCTTTTTGGACATAAACCGCCGATTGTCAATCAGGAAAGGACGCGGATACCGGAGTGGTGAATCTGGATCATGTGGGGCTTCCCTCACTCGCCGCTCTGCAAGAGCGTATCAAAGGCCCGGCGCAACGGTTCGACTTGTTCGTTCAAAGCCTCGATCAGCGCGCGGGCATCGTCGCTATTTGCATTCTGCGCGGCCTTGCCCAGCTCGATGGCAAGGGCGTAGGCACGTATGGCGCCGACCGTTGCAGCGCTGCCCTTGAGGTTGTGCGCCAGACGCCGGACGGCAGCCCAGTCGCCCTGTGCCGTCGCTTCGCGGAGTTGGGCAATGCTTTTGACGAGGTTGTCCGAAAACGTTTGGGCGGTTGTCCGGAGCAACTCGCGGTCTCCCGCGCAGTGGCGGAGCGCAGCGCGGAAATCCACAAGCGAGTCCGGTCCGTCATGCGCCGTTTTGGGCTCGGCCGGCGCCGATTGCAGCGCAGCGGCCGCTTTCGATTTCGTTTCGCCGATCCATTTCTGCAATACGGCATACATTTGTTCGGGAAGAAACGGCTTGGCGATGTAGTCGTTCATGCCGGCCTCAAGACATCGCTCGCGGTCGCCGCGGGTGGCATAGGCCGTGACGGCGATGACAGGCAATGCAGCGAATCGGGGGTTGGCCCGGAGCCGCCGCGTGGTCTCGCAGCCGTCCATGTCAGGCATCTGGATGTCCATAAGAACCGCGTCGAAGGGCCGCCGTTCGAGCGCTTCCAACGCTTCAAAACCGTTGGCGGCGATCTCCACTTCGTAGTGTTGCTTCCGAAGAAGTGCGGCGGCTACTTGACGGTTGATCGCATTGTCCTCGACCAACAGGATTCGGCCGGCCGGAATTTGCGGCCCAGCCGGCGGCACTTTCGCCTGCTCCGCACCGGCAGTATCCGCGCGCGGCACAGCCGTTTCGCTGAACACGGAAATCATCGCCGACCGCAGGCGAGGATGACAGGCGGGTTTGATCAGTTGGACTTGCCAGCCCAGCTCGCGATGGAATCGCTGCTGCACGTGCGAGGCCGGCGAAACCAGCGCAACGACAGCCAGTGCGCCGCCGCCTGTGCGGCGGGTCAGGTCGCCGAGCAGGGTCGGGGCTTGTTCGACCAACCGCAAGTCCAGCAAGAGACATTCAAAAGGAGTATCGGCGCGCACGGCCGCGTCCATTTTCTTGACCACCTCGTCGGCTGCTGACGCCGGCTCGCAGCGGAATCCCCACGCGTTCAAGGTTTCGACCAGCGCGGCCCGCTGGCGCTCATTCTGTTCCGCCACCAGAATGCGCTTGCCGCGAAGCGCCGGCGGAATCGGTTCGGACGGCTCGGCCTCCGCCGGCACGTCCAGCGTCAGGTCGAACTGGAAGCGGCTGCCCAGCCCGGGTTGGCTTTCGACCCGAATTCGGCCGCCCATGAATTCGACCAGCCGTTTCGAGATAGACAGCCCCAAACCGGTTCCGCCGTGGCGGCGCGTGGCCGAGCCGTTGCCCTGACGAAACTCCTCGAAGATCACCGCCAGCTTGTCGGCCGGAATTCCGATACCCGTATCCATGACGGAAAAGGTTAGTGTCGCGCGGGAACCCCGCCGCTCTTTAACCCGAACATCCAACTCCACCTCGCCGTCATCGGTGAACTTCACTGCGTTGGCCAGCAGATTGATCAGCACTTGCCGCAGTCGCGCAGCATCGCCAATGACGTGCTGGGGCACGTCGGGCCGGACTCGGCAGATCAGGTCCAGCTGCTTGGTGCCAGCATGGGGTACGACCACGGCGACCGCGCCTTCGATGACCGCGGCCAAATCGAACGGCTCGGCCACCAGTTCCAGCCGTCCGGCTTCGATCCGGGAAAAATCGAGGATGTCTTCGACCAACGCCAGCAGCGCCTGCGAGCACTCCCGAATCACGTTCAAATAGCCTTGCATCTCATCGTCCGGCGCGCTCTGCAAGGCCAGCTCGGTCATGCCGATAATGCCGTTGATGGGCGTGCGGATTTCGTGGCTCATGTTGGCGAGGAAAGCACTCTTGGCCCGCGTCGCCTCTTCCAGACGCGCAAATTGCCGGGCGGTATGGATGGCCACCGCAGCGAGGTGGGCGAGGGTCTCGATGACTTGGCGGTCTTCTGGGGTAAATGTTTTGCCGGATTCAGTTTGGCCCAGCAGGATCACCGCCAGTGTCTGGCCACGAAAGCGGACAGGGACACCCAAAGCGGCCCGTACGTGCGGATGCCATGGTCCGGGGAAGCCGCTAAAGCTGGTTTCAGCGGCCAGATTTTCGCTGAGCAGCACGCGGCCCCCGGCAATCTGCGAGATGAGTCCGTCGGGCCTGATGCGCAGGTTGGCCGATGAGGGTGGCGGGGGACAATTCGAGGTAATTACCGGCCCCATTTCGTGCGTCTGCGGATCCACCAAAAGAATGGCGCCCAGTTCGGCTTTGACCAGCGTGCAACCCCGATCAATTATTGCGCGGAGCAAGTCGTCGAGCCGCGAGGTGCCGGCCAGCTCGGTGGCCAAAGCGCTGAGCGATTCGATGCGGCGCCGCAGATGCGTTTCGCGCGAAAAGGCGTCTTCCAATTGGCGCCGCGACTGCTCCAACTCGCACATGCGGTTGTCCAGATCACGGTTTTTTGCCTCGAGTGTGCGGGCGGACTCGCGCAAGGCGTCCTCGGCGCGCTTTCGCGCCGTGATGTCGCTGAGCGATTCAATCATGCCCACGACGGCGCCCTGTTCGTCGCGCAACGGCGTGGCGACCATGCGAAAGATGGCTGTCTGACCGGCGGGCAATTCCACCTCGCTTTCCGTGCGGACAACCGGCTCGCCCGAGGCAATCATCTTGAGCATGCGTAATGAGCTGAGTCCGCGGCGAAAATATGGCGGGTTCTCACACGGCCGCCCTTCCAATTGCTCAACCGGCAGACCAAACGCCTCTGCCATGGCGCGGTTGGCACGCAGGGTGCGGCCGTCCAGTGCCACGACGCGCATGGGTTCGCCGGCGCCCTGAAAAATGGCAGCCATGTCGCGCTGATAGCGGTGCAGCTCGGTAACGTCGGTGCCGACGGCGATGGTGCCGGTCAGGCGGCCCTGCCCGTCCGTCAAGGGGGCGGTGTTCCACAGAAGGATGCGGCGTGAGCCGTCACCGGCCAGAATTGGAAATTCGGACTCTGTCACGGGAACGCCGCTTTCGGAGCGTCTCATGATCCGCCGCGCCGATTCCTGATAATCGGGGGGGACGAACAGTTCCACAAAATCGCGGCCTTTGACCTCGCCGCTCGACCGTCGGGTAAGGGCCTCTGCAAATCGGTTGAAGAGGGTCACCCTGCCTTTGAGATCTAGCGCGATAATGGCGGCGTTGGCCGTGCGAATGATGCTTTCGGCAAACTCGCGGGCCGTCGCCGCTTCTTCTTCCAGCCGTTTGCGCTCGGTAATGTCTATGGCCGTGGCCGCCATCAGGAGCGTTTTGCCCTGTTCATCACGGATCAGCATGCCGTTCATCAGGGCGGGGAACACGCTGCCGTCGCGCCGGCAATGCCACACCTCCTCCATCTGATAGTTGCCCTCACTTTGCAGCCGGCGATTCAACGCGTGGACCTTGTCCATTTGCTCCGGCGTATGAAAAACAGACAGGTGCTTGCCGAGAAAGTCCTCGACTGTGCCGCCATGCATGGCCGCCCAAGTGGGATTGACATATTGAACATATCCGTCGGTATCGGCGATGGCCGTGCCGTAGTTGGCTTCTTCGGCGATGGTCTTGAACTTAAGCAATTCTGCCTCGGCGCTTTTGCGATCGGTGATGTCAATGGCGACCACCAGCACGGCGTCAGTTTCACCGGCGCGGTTGCGAACCGGCTGAAGACGTGTCCGGAACCAGCGCGGCTTCCCCTGAACGGGGGTAACCGATTCCTCAATCCGACTTTCGCCGGTATCGATCACTGCGCGGATGTTGGCCATTTGACGGTCAGCCGCCCACTGCGGGAACAGTTCCCACATGGTTTTTCCAACGAACTGATCGGGCTGACCACCGAGGCGTTCGGCCGCTGTCGAGTTCATAAACAGAAAAACGCCGTCGCGGTTGACCGTGGCAATAGTCTCGCCGGCGGTTTCAACCAACGTCCGGTATTTCTCTTCGCTTTCACGCAACTGTTCATCTGCGCGTTTGCGCTCAGTGATGTCGCGCATCAAAATGACGCAGTATTCCTCCCCCTCGAACTCCAGATAGTTTGCGATCAGTTCCACCGGCAATGTCCGCCCGTCCTTGGTGCGGTGCTCGCGATAAAACATAAACGAGCGCTGTTGGCGGAGATAGTCCCACTCGGCCTCCCACGTTTCAGGGGTCGAGCCTGAATCCACGTCAAAGACCCGCATCGAGAGCAATTCCTCGCGGCTGTAGCCGAGCCATTCGCAGGCTTTTTCGTTGACATAGATGAAGCGGGCGTGGCGGTCGTTCCAAAACACGGCGTCGGAAGCGCGGTCGGCCGAGGTTTTCATCATCCGCAGCATGCGTTCGGCGCGTTTGTGTTCCGTGATGTCATGTTGGGCCGAGAGAAAGCCGATGATGTCTCCTGTGTCGTCGCGCAACACACTCATCCGCGCGTAGCTGATCACCGGCGTGCCGTCTTTTTTTTTGTTGGCGATCTCGCCTTCCCAATATCCGGAGGTTTCGAGCGCGCCTTTGTATGTTTGAAACTGCGCGACGGGGTCCGCTTGGGCGTTGAGGATTGAAACATGCCGGCCGATGAGTTCGTTGGGCGTGTAGCCGTAGTATTCATGCAGGGCGCGATTGGCAAAGGTGATGGTTCCGTTCACATCCGTAATCAAAATGCCTTCTTTTGCGTTTTCGATCGCCCGCACCAGTTTGCGGTTTTCTTCTTCCGCCTGACGGCGCTCGGTAAAATCAATAGACACCGACATGACCGATTGGATGGTGCCGTCGGCGGCACGAAGCGGCTGGAAATTCACGCGATACCATCGCGGCTGGCTGCGCCAGGAGGAATGAAGTTCTACGGTGCGTCCCTCGCCGGTGCGGAACACTTCGAGAATGGGTTTCATGAGATTCTCGGCAATTTCCGGTGGATACATTTCCGGGATGGCCCGTCCGGTGTAGTCCGCCGGGAGACCGCCGAGGCGACGGGCGGCCGCGGCGTTCATAAAGAGAATTCTGCCGTCGGCGTCAAGGACAACGATGTTTTCCTCCGCGTTTTCAACCAGCGTGCGGTATTTCTCTTCGCTTTCCCGCAGCAGGGCCTCGGCCCGTTTCCGTTCCGTAATGTCCACGTCCACCTCAGCCACCAACCACTCGCCGTTTTCGTCCTGAAACGGGATGGACGTGACTTGAACCCAGCGGTTGTTCTCTTTGGGAAGTTGCACTTCGCGAACGACCTGCCGGCGAAGTTTCAACGCCTGCATCGCGCCACAATCCGCGCAAGGCTCGGTCCGGTCGCGGAAACACTCGTAGCATTTCCTGCCGGAGGGGTCGCCATAGGCCTTTTGCGAGGCGGGGTCTATGTAGCGCAGATTGTGTTGCGAATCAATAATGCTGAGTCCCGTATGGGCGGCGCCGAGGATGAATTCGATGCGCTGTTTGAGTCTTTGCGCTTCCAACTCGGCCTGTTTGCGGGGGGTGATGTCTTCGATCATTCCGTCAAAATACAGCGGTCGGCCTTGAGGGTCGCGGATAACTTTGGCGCTGACGGCGGCCCAAAACGGCGTGCCATCCTTTTTCTTGAGCCGCAACTCCACGCCCGAGACCGAGCCCTCGTTGAGCAGCCGCTCCGAAAACGATGCCCGATCGGCCGGGTTTTGATATAACTCCGATACCGGCGCATTCATGAGTTCCTCGCGCGAGGCATAGCCAAACATCCTCCAGAGCGGCTGATTGATCATGAGGAAACGCCCCTCCGGCCCGGGCGTATTCCGATATAAGCCCACGGGGATATTGTCCATCAGAGTTCGGAAACGCGTTTCCGATTCGCGTAGCGCCCGCTGCCGGCGCCAAAACGCCAAAAAGAAAGCATTTCCAATCACTGCGGCAATGAGCGAAGCCAGTATGACCGCCGAAAGGGTTTTCTGATGGAACCGCAGATGGTGGCCCAGCCGCGCCATCACACGCTGCTCGATCACGCTGAGCGGATCGTCGGGCTGGCCGTCCATCGTGCGGATCAACTCTCGATCTTGCCGGGCTTGATCCTCCAGATGCACGAGCACAGCAACATAGCCGGCGGGCATGATGACCATCAGGGTCACCAACACGGCTGCGAGCCATTTCAGCAAGGCATCCATTTTGGGCATGGTGACTGCCTCCGAAGACCTCCACCGCACGGGCCTGAGGAAACGACAGCCCTACAGTCTTTGTTTCGCCCAAGCAGGGGAATGTGAATTGGTGGCAATAGTAAAAAAGAAAAACCCACCAGTCAACCTTTTGTCCCGGTGGGTTGTCTTCCAACTGGAATACGACACACGTCAAACGGCTTTCGCGTCCCCCTGACGGCTTCCCGTCCGGTCATTCGACGCGAATCACATTGGTGGCCTGCTGCCCCTTGGGTCCATCAATGACGTCGAATTGAACCCGCTGGCCTTCCGACAGGGTGCGAAACCCTTCCATCTTGATAGATGTGTGATGAACAAAAATATCCCCGCCGCCACCTTCCCGTTCAATAAACCCATAGCCCTTCTTGTCGTTGAACCACTTTACCTTGCCAATTGGCATTCCACCCACACCTCTTTTCCTTGGCAGAATATTCCGGTGCGAGGCCCGCAGCCGGCGATAGAACACAACACCCCGCTCGTTTGATCCGGTCCGAGCGGACGGATCATCGTATTGGTAAGTTCATGCCAAAGCAGAGATGGGAGGGTTGTTTCTAACTCTGGATGCACGGGCGCTACAGTCACACCTTCAAGCCAAAAACATGCGCGCAGTTTGAAAACTTGGCCTTTTCCTGTCAAATGAAAAATTCAGGTTTTTTGTGTACTTCTTTGATCGTTCAAATACGGTCTCACGCAAAGACAACAATCCCCAAAGGAGCGCATTTGCCTCTCAGCCCGACGGTTGCCAACTTCCCGCCGCCGGTTCATTTACCCGTATTTTGTGTTTTGACAAACCCACGGGTGCCTTGATACACAAAGACCGCTTCTGCTGCCCGAAATCCTCAACGTTTTCGCCTGTCAGGAAAGGAGAGGAACCCATGAAACGGTCTCGGATCACCCGACGGGAATTTCTGCAAACCGCCAGTGAGGCCGCTGTGGTCGCAGCGGCCCTGCAGGCCTCGCCACCGGCGTCCGCCGCCGATTCCCCCAAGCGCCCCAATATCATCCTTATTATGACCGACGATCAAGGCTACGGCGAACTTGCCTGCCACGGCAACCCCATCATCAAAACGCCCAACCTCGATCGCTTGCATGCGGAAAGTACGCGCTTTACGGATTTCCACGTCAGTCCGACCTGTTCGCCCACGCGCTGTTCGCTTATGACCGGTCGCCATGAGTTCCGCTCGGGTGTCACGCACACCATCCTCGAACGCGAGCGCATGAGTCTCAAGGCCACCACAATTGCGCAGGTGCTCAAAGCCGCCGGCTACACCACCGGCATTTTTGGCAAGTGGCATCTTGGCGACGAGGCGCCCTATCAGCCCGATCAGCGCGGCTTTGACGAGGTTTATATTCACGGCGGGGGCGGAATCGGCCAGACCTATCCGGGCAGCTGCGGCGACGCGCCGGGGAACACCTACTTCAATCCGGCCATTCTCCACAACCGGGTGTTCGAAAAAACGCAGGGCTATTGCTGCGACCTGTTTTTCGGGCAGGCAATCCGATGGATGGATGAAAGGCGCAGGAGCGGCACGCCGTTCTTCGCCTACATCACGCCCAACACGCCGCATGCCCCATACATCAGCCCGAAGGCGGAACTGGAGCTCTACAAAGATTCCGGCCTTTCAGAAGAGGCCCAGAACTACTACGGCATGATCACCAACATAGACACCAACGTCGGCAAGGTGCTGGATAAGATCAAAGAGTGGGGGATCGAGGGCAACACGCTGGTCATCTTTATGACCGACAACGGCCACTCGATCGGCTCGCTTTACAACGCCGGCATGCGCGGCAACAAGGGCACGCCATATCAGGGCGGGACGCGCGTGCCGTCGTTCTGGCGATGGTTGGGTGTTCTCAAGGCCGGCGTGGATATTGACCAGCTGACTGCGCACATTGACATCTTTCCAACGTTTGCCGAACTGGCGGGAGGAAAAATCCCGGACGGCCTGCAGCTGGACGGCCGGAGCTTGGTGCCGTTGCTGAAGGATTCCGCGGCCCCGTGGCCCGAACGCTATGTATTTGTCCATGTCGGGCGGTGGGCCAAAGGGCAGGCGGCGCAGTCGAAATATGCGCGCTGCGCGGTGCGCACGCTCCGCTTCCGGCTGGTCAACAATGCGGAACTCTATGACATCAAGAGCGATCCGGGCGAGACCACCAACGTAATCGAGAAATATCCGGAGGTGGTCGCCGGGATGCGGGCGGCCTATGACCGCTGGTGGGAGGAGATTCTGCCGTGCCTCGAAAACGAGGACGCCGTCGGACCGCCGGTCAATCCGTTCAAGGAGTTGTATTGGAAGCAATTCGGCGGCGGACCGAAGGAAGGCGATATTCTCACCGCGCTGCCGGAACCGGGCGCGAAAAAGAAGGCGGCCTTCACAAAAAAGGACAAAAAGGCCGCCACGAAAAAATAAACCGGCGCCATCTCCGCCTTAGTTCTGGAAGCCGCGGCTTGTCATCATGATATCGCCGTTGGAGACCGTTCCGTTGGTCGGATCGTAAAGCGCATTGAAGGCCGTCGGGGCGTTTTGGCTGCCTCCCAGACCGTCAATGTAGGACCAAGGCGCATCATTGTCCTCATCCGGTCCTGCACAGGTAACCACATACAGAATACTTACTGCCTGACAGGCCAGAGCAACGGGCCGCATGGTGGTCTCGCCGCGATAGGTCATAATGTGGTCGTACTGGGCGTAGTCATAGGGCGGCATTCCGGGATCATTGTAGCCGGCGCTGACATACTCCTTATACTTGAACGGCGAATGCGGCACAGAGGTCATATACGCAACGGGACTTGTTAATTGATACCAGGTGGTCCAAGTACCCACACCAAGGATGTCCCGTGGGTACGAATCATTGTCGAGGCGGTAGGCCTCGATAGCGGTGCGCAACGACCTCATGTCGTTCTTGGCGCGCGATACCTTTGAGCGCGTCTGCGCTTCCAAGAAATTCGGGATCGCAATGGCGGCCAAAATGGCAATAATGGCCACGACAATGAGCAACTCGATGAGCGTAAAACCGGATTTCTTTTCAGGCGTTCGAGCTTCCATAGCGCTCCTCCTTTCCGAAGGGACTTCCTTACTCCTTTTGGAAAAGGTAAGCATATCCCCCTTCAGCACGCAAGAAATTTTTGCATTCAGTTCCGGCGCGGATTCTGCAAAAAGGGCTTTACGCCCTTGCTTCGTTGGTGCAATGCAATCGGTCGGTGGTTTGAATCTGCTGACAGGCGAGGAAAAGGCAGAAAGGAAACGCCATGAAGAGTCAGATTTCAAGAAAAGGGGAAACACGTATCGCCTCCATTCTCCGCAGGCTTGCACTCGTCGCCACGCTGTGTATGGCCGCAGGGGCATGGGCCGGTGCGGAAAAGCGGCCGGCGGGCGTGGATGGTTCCCGCAAAAACCTGCTGACCTCCAAGTATGACCAGAAGTTTTTGCTCGAGCACCTGACGCCGCGCAAGAATTGGGCAATGTTTCCCGCGGCCAAAGACCGCGCGGCTTGGGACACCCTTCAGGCCCATGCGCTCAATCAGGCACGCAAGGCGTATCTGACCGGACAGGCCGAGGCGCTGTTGAAACAGCCTTGGCCGGCCCTGCCCGCGACGCTCTATATGGAGTATGTTCGCACGGGCAACCGGTCGCATTATCAGGCGCCGTATTTTCAGCGGCGTGCGCAGCTCGGCGCGCTTGTTCTGGCCGAGTGCATGCAGTATCGCGGGCGGTTCCTCGATGAAATCGCCAATGGGATATGGGCCATTTGCGAGGAATCCACCTGGTGTATTCCGGCTCATGGCAGCTATGTCGGCGACGACGTTTTGCACCGCCTCGATGTCGAAAGCCTCGACTTGTTTGCGTGCGAAACGGGCATGTTGCTGGCGCAAACGCATTATTTGCTGGAGAAGGAACTCGACGCGTTGTCCCCAACGTTGTGCGAACGGATCCGGCGCGAGGTTCGCCGCCGCATTCTCGATCCTTACGCCGCCGGCGATAATTTCGGCCGCTCCGGCTGGATTCACGGTGGCAACAACTGGTCGCCGTGGTGCGCCTCAAACGTCATGGGCGCGGCCATGTATCTGGAGGATGATCCACAACGTCTGGCCGCAATGGTCTGGCGCCTGATGCAGGTTGTGGACCGCTTCATCAACAACTACGGCGAAGACGGCGGGTGCGATGAAGGCCCCAGTTACTGGGGCGAGGCGGGCGGTGCGATGCTGGTGTTTCTCGAACTGCTGCATTCGCGCACCAACGGCGCGATAGACATTTACGCCGATCCCAAGATCGCCGCAATCGGACGCTTCATCACGCATGCGCATATCAACGGCCCGTGGTTTGTGAATTTCTCGGATGCCGACCCGCAGGGCGAGCCGTCGCGCGGCAAAGTCTATCGCTTTGGCGATCGCATCGGCTCGGAGGCCATGAAAAACCTCGCGCTGGCGTCCATGCGCGAATGGAACCTCGAGGGACCGGTTCATCCGCCCATTCAGCTGGGCCGCATCCGCCCGATCCTTGGGCCGCTGATGGAACTGTTCTGGATTCCGCCCGACGCCAAACCGTCGAAGATGGTCAAGGAATTGGATGTGTGGCTGCCGGACGTGCAGATGCTTTTTGCGCGGGAAACCACGGCTCCCGACAAGGGGCTTTTCCTCGCCGCCAAAGGCGGCCATAATGCCGAAAGCCACAACCACAACGACTCAGGACATTTCATTGTGTATCTCGACGGCCAGCCGGCGATCATTGACATTGGCCGCGAGGAATACACGCGCCAGACGTTCAGCAACCGGCGCTATGAGCTGCTTTTTACGCGCGGACTCGGCCACAATGCACCGGTGGTCGGCGGCATCGAGCAGGCGGCCGGGCGCGAATATGAGGCGACCGATGTGCAGTTTGCTTCAAAAGAGTTTGGTCCTTATCTCGCGATGAATCTCGAAAAAGCCTATCCGGCGAAAAGCGGGCTTCGGTCGCTGCGGCGGGAATTCGAGCTGCATCGCGGCGCGCGGCCGCGGGTGCGTGTGCGCGATTCCTTCGAATCGGGCGGCGAACCGCTTCAATTGCAGGTGAACTTCTATGCAGCGCGGCCAACGAAACTCGACGCTCCCGGCCGGATTTCAATCGCCTGCACGCCGAGACCGCTGGTGATGGAGTATGATGCGGCAATGCTGTCGGCAAAGGTGGAAGCCGTTCCGTTGACGGATGAAAATCTGCGCGAAGGGTGGGGCGACCAGATTTGGCACATCGTGTTCGATCTGAAAAAGCCGGCCGCAGCGGGGACGTATCAATTTGAGTTCACAGCGGCAAACTGAAGTATGAACCATGAGATTGTGAGCTGTGGCTTCGACAAGGTGGTGTAAGCTATTCTTCCATGCGGGGTTGCTTAAGGGAAGTCGCGCGAGGGACTTTGCTTTCCACGCGTGCCGGCTCCGCATGGCTGTCCAAACGAATCTGGATTCGAATGATATTGGCCGATTGCACGGTCAGCGAAGCGCTCAGGCAGGCCAAAGGCGGCGCTGTGGACTTGGTCTTCTCGTCAGGCGACGGGCGTGGGGGCTCGGCTGCAACTGTGGCGGGAAGACTGCCAAAGGCTTTGGGCGGCGAAATCAACTCCAGCAGCGTCCCGTCGGACGCTTGGATCGTACGCCGAACCCTTCCGCCGAAAGGGCCAAAACCCTCGCCGGCTTCATCCACCTCGTGACGGAGCGCAATGGACGCCGCGCCGACCGGCACTGCCTTTGATTGCGCCGCAACGGCACGCATTGCTTGTTCGAGCGCGCCCTTCGATCCGGCAACAAAATAGTGTCCGTCCCACATCGCCGTATGAATGCGGGGCAGGTACGCGGAGGCCGTCGTAGCCGGTGATTCCGCGCGCGGAACAAGTTTCCCGCTTTCGGAAACGGTATAGCGAACCGGCGGATGTCCAAACGTTGCCATAAAGTCGGCCAGACGCGGCTCGATGTCCGCAAACGCCGCCGTCTGCCGGACGGCAAGGGCCAGCGCCCAACCACCTCCCGCGCCGGCGCTGTCGGCAAGGTGGAATCCATACAGTAAGGCTTTATCGCCCAGTGTCGAGGCCAGTTGGCCGATGCCCTCGCCGCGTTCGCCGCCAAGCGGGGCGAAAAACAGATCAAGCGCCGCGGCAACGGTCGGCCAGCCTTCCATCAGAACCGACCGCAAGGCCTTCCACAGCTCCGGCAAATCAGCGCGAAAGACCAATTCGCTTCGGCAAGCGTTATCCGCAGAAACGGCCGCGCCTGTTTTGAGCGTGGCCAACAGCCGTGCGGCCCATCCGGGCGGCGGCAGCACGGTCGCCTCGGCGTCCAGCTGCACGGCGTTGCCCTGCCGCGTCAGCACGGCATGGAGCGAGCGCGTTTGGGAGAGAAGCACGCGCGCTGGGTTGGCGCCGAACCGGCGCTCCTTCTCGCTCTCGGAGGACGCAACCCACGCCGGCGGCGTTGCCTTGATGATCAAGAGTGGTTCGCCTGAGCGCCCGCAATCGCGGAGAAGCAGGTCCAAGCGTTCGGTTCGACCGGCGGCCCCCGTCCCTTCGACCGCAGCACGGACCCAAGGAGAAAGGGTTTCGGCGCGTGTGGGCGCGAAAAATACATAGCGCTCGCTCAAGCCGAGGGAAAAGGCCCGGCGCTCGACTTTTTGAATCTCCTGAAACAACGAAGTGTCAGGGGCCGGCGACGCAGGCCGGTCGCCGGGTGACCGTGGACGGCGCGGCGTGGCGGGCGGCGCAGCGGTGCTTTCCGCCCAGATAAGCTCTTCGACAGCGGCGGGGCCGACCGCACGGCGTTCGACCCTTCCGGCAGCGCCGGCGCGGGTTGCGAGATGTCGCCAAAGTTCGCGCAGTACATCGTCGCGGTTGCTGTCGCGGCGCGCCATCAAAACCCAGTTTTCCATGTGCGGCGGACTTGATTTCTCGCCGCCCGCCGGCATCCATCCGATCACAACTTCACCCGGCAGGGCGCGCGCAAGGTCCGAAAGGGCAAGCCCCGTGCGGTCGCGCCATGAGGACAGCAACCGCCTGTCCAGTGCGTCGAGCGGCGAGGCAATCCAGCGGGCCAGCCAGTCATCGGTTTGGCGCAACGGTTCAGCGAGCATCCATGCTGCGGCAAGGCGTTCGAGATTTGGGGTATAGAGAAGCAACACGGCTTGTCGGGGCGCGGCGCTGAGCAGCGAAACATCCGGAAGATCGGCAGTCCCGCCGAAAGACCGTTGCACGGGTTGCTCTGACAGAACACCCAAGGACAGCGCCAAGAGGGTTGCCGGCAGAAACTTCTGTTTGCAATTGCCCACGCTCGAAGCCCATGGTTTGGAGTGGTTGTACGTGCCGCAGCGTCATGAAAGCGGATAGCAGGCATTTCGCGCGGCTGTAAAGCGTAAATCGAACGAGGTCTGCGATGGGGGAATTTGCCTACACGCTTCGCGTGCGATTTTGCGAGGTGGACGAATACGGCTTTGTCTGGCACGGCCACTATCTGGCGTGGTTCGAGGCCGCGCGCGTGGAGATGCTCCGCGAGGTGGGCCTGACGCCGGCGCGTCTGCTCGAAATGGGCTACCTCGTTCCAGTTGTGGACATCCGACTGACGTGCAAGAAGCCGGTCAAGGCCGACAGCGAGGTCATCGTGCTGGCTTCGCTGGAGCCGACGGAAAAGGCCATGATTACTTTCCACTACCGCTTGATCGAAAAGACGACGGGGCAACTCTGCGCCGTCGGCTCCACCGCGCATGTCATGATGAACCGCCGCGAAGCCCTGCTGTATTTCATTCCCGATGAGGTGCGCGGTCCGCTCGACCAACTGATTGCGCGCTATCCGGCCCGGATGGATCAACCAGCAACAACATAACTGTGGAGGTAGGAGGCCATGCGTAACAACGGCCAAACGTATCGTGCGGCGGTGTTGACGGCGCCCCGGCACATCGAACTGCGGGAATTGCCGCTGCCGCATCTCGGTCCGAACGATGCCCTTATTCGCATTCATTTGGCCGGTGTTTGCGGCACCGACCTCGCCGTGCACGACGGGGATTATCCCGTCCCGCTGCCGCTGGTTCTCGGCCATGAATGGGTGGGAACGGTCGAGGCCGTCGGCAATGCCCGCCAGCGCCGCTGGGCTGGCCGCCGGGTTGTCGGCGAGATCAACAACCATTGCGGGGCGCTCGGTTTCCCGCGGCTGTGTGCTGCGTGCCGGGCGGGATTGCCGACGCATTGCCTAAAACGCACGGTAACCGGCATTGTTGCACATGACGGAGCGTTTGCAGAATACGCGGTCGTGCCGGTTGCCAATTTGCGCGCACTGCCGCCGGCGATGAGCGAGAAGACTGCCGTATTCATCGAGCCTTTGGCCGCTGCGCTCCAGACATTTGTGATGACGCCGCTGAGCACAGCCGCCGCAGCAAAAAGGCCGGCCCCCGTTGTCGTTGTCCTCGGCTGCGGACGACTGGGCGTGCTGGTGGCCCTTGTGGCACAGGTGCTTGGCGGAAAGGTTCTGGCGTTTGGCCGCCGCCGCGAAGACACCGCGTTCGCGCGCCGTGTCGGCGTCCGTGCGCAGATCGAAGCGTCGGCGGCGGAGATTCTCAAGACCGTTCAGAAGACCACCGCCGGCCTCGGCGCCGATGTTGTGGTCGAGGCCACGGGTTCGCCCGAGGGCTTGGCGCTGGCGCTCGACTGTGTGCGTCCGCGCGGGACCATTGCGTTGAAAAGCACACCCGGTCTGGCCGTCGAACGGTTTGATCTCACCCGCGCGGTGGTCAACGAGGTGCGGCTGCAAGGGTCGCGGTGCGGTTCGTTTTCTGCGGCCATCCGGTTCTGGCAGCGCCACCGCCCGCCGCTCGAGCGACTGGTTGCCGCCGAGTTTCCTCTTGCGCAAATCGGCAAAGCACTCGAGCGCGCACATCAGCCGGGCAAGGTGCTGGTGCGATGCATGTAACTCGCCCCGGAGCGGTTGAATGCAGAAACGTTATTCAGAAGCGGGGGTTTCCCCAACCGTTTTCAACAGATCGCGGTAGGCCTGCTCCAAGCGGCCGTAAGATTGGGCGCAGCTCATGGCGGCGCCGGCGGAAATAGCCGCGACCGAAAGCGTCTCGAAGTCCGGATCGCCGAAATTCCACGGCGTGCGCTGCCGCACCAATGCGATGGCGCCGAACAGTTGGTCGCCGTCGAGGATTGGCGCGCACATAACCGCGCAGACTGCGCCGGCCGGTTTCGCGCCGCCCGCCGCCGGCCCGCCTTCCACATACACCGACCGGTTCGATTGCCGCACATAGTCGAGGACTTCGCCGGGAACCAGCGCCGGCTCGGCGTGCGGCGGCTCGGCGGCGACCGGCTGCAGCGCGCCCGTTTCCGCTTCGCGCAGAAAAACATGGCATGCATCCGCCTCGACCACTTGAAACAAACGCAGCCCGACGGTTCGGGCCAAAGTGCATGGACTGGACGCGCCCTGCAGAATCTCGGCGGCCGTCAGAACCGGCGCCAGCACCGTGGGATAATAAGGCACGGGTGACTGCCGCGTATCGCTGCGGTGCTCCGTCTGCGTCGCGGTATCCGCCCCGTTGGCGGTCTGGCCTCGACGTGCTCCAACCATGCCACGGGCGTCGAATGCCTGCACCAGACGAAACCCGCCGAGGGTCAACGGCTCTTCGGCAGTATCCGCCGTCAAACATTCCAAAACATGCAGCCGAACGGAACCGACTACGATGACGTCGCCGTCCTTGAGCCGGCTTTGGCGAATCGCGATGCCGTTGAGATAGGTCCCGTTGGTGCTTTCGAGGTCGGTCAGCTGCCAGCCGTCAGCGAGGCACTCGATGCGGCAGTGCGACCGCGAGACCGCTTTTTCGGCAATCACGATGTCGTTGTTGATGTCGCGGCCGATCGTGATGCGCGGCTGGCGAAAGGTTTCCGTGCGATAGTCCTTGGGGGAGCGGTAAATTTTCAGCCGGATTTCAGCCATTATGCTGCTGCCTGATATTTAAACTTTGCACTGGGCGCTATGTTGCGTGGGCAAAATCTTTCCCACAGGCATCGGCCGGATCAAGGAGAAACTGCTGGCCGCGCGTCGCGTTGTCCCGCCTCCGCCTGTTTCGTCCGTGCCGTCCGCGCCCGTCGCGCGAAAAAAGCAGCCTTTACTTTTGTCCGCCCTCCCTTTAATAGTCTCACTGTGAAAGCGGTGAAAGGACCCGAAGGGCAGCTTTGCGCCAACGCTGCCCGTGGCAACACTGCGAGAGCCACATGAGCAACTATGCCGATGCTCCCGTTTATCTCGACGCCCGCATGATCGGCCATTCAGGCATTGGAGCGCATATCCGCGGTTTGCTGGAAGGCTGGCGGGAGAGCGTGCCGGACTTTCGACCGCTCCTTCTCGGCGATCCCGCGACACTGGCAGCGTGGCTGCCCGACGCCGACGCCTACACGGTTATTCCCTATCGGGCGCGGCCGTACGGCATCGGCGAGCAATGGTCGTTTCCGGCGCGATCGGTCGGCCGGGCGCTTCTGCATGTTCCCCATTACAACGTTCCCTTCAGCCATCGCGGCCCGCTGGTGGTCACCGTCCACGATCTGATTCATCTGCATCCGCAGTGGGGTACGAAATCGGCTTTGGCGCGTTTGTATGCGCACTGCATGCTGCGGACGGCCGCCCGGCGCGCGGCGCACATCCTCACCGTATCGCGGGCGACCGCCGACGCATTGACGGAGCAATTGGGTGTTGCGCCCGACCGCATTTCCGTCATTTACAACGCGGCAGCAAAATGTTTTCATTGCACAGAGCCGTCGCCCGAAACTCTCGCCCGGTTCCGCCGCGACCACCAGCTGCCCGATGACTATATCTTGACGGTCGGCCTCTACAAGCCCCATAAAAACATTGACGGTTTGTTGGACGCATTCTGCACGCTTCGCCAAGGCGGCCAAATGTCCCTATCGTTGGTTGTTGCAGGAACGCAGACCAAAGAACGTCCGGCCCTTCTCGAAGCCCTCCGCCGCCGCGGTCTGACCGGGAATGTCTGCATCGTAGATCGCCTGCCGTCCGGGCAGATGCCTCTGCTCTATTGCGCTGCGCGGGCGTTGGTTCATCCGGCGTTGCTCGAAGGCTTCGGCCTTCCGGTTATCGAGGCCCAGGCCGTGGGTACGCCCGTGGCGGCATCGAAAACAGCGGCTGTTGCGGAAATTGCCGGAGACGGCGCGTTGTTGTTTGATCCCTTGAATGTCGAAGAAATGGCGCGTCAGATTAAGGCCGTCGTTTGCGATTCAGCCGTTCGGGCGAGGCTGGCGGAGCGGGGCCGAAAGAACGCCCGGCGCTTTTCTTGGAGCGAAAGCGCGGCCAAAGTACGAGCGGTCTATGAGAGATTGCGCCGCGGCACCGCTCCATCGACTTCAGCGGGGCGATAGAAATAAAGCAAAAGGGAGATTCCAGCAAGCAGACCCATGAACGTGGCGCTAATTCACGACTGGCTGAATGGGATGCGGGGCGGGGAGAAAGTCCTCGAAGTCTTGTGCGACTTGTTTCCGGATGCGGGCCTCTATACGTTGTTCTACGAGCCCGACCGCGTCAGCGAGAAAATCCGGCGGATGGATGTGCATTGTTCAGTGCTCCAGCGGTTTCCGCGTGCGCGCAAGCATTATCGCCTCTATTTGCCGCTCTACTTTTGGGCCGTTGGCCAATTCGATCTTTCCGCCTACGACGTGGTAATTTCCTCCAGCCACTGTGCCGCCAAGAGTGTTCGGCTGAACGACCGTCAAATTCATATCTGCTACTGTCATACGCCGATGCGGTATATTTGGGAGCAATACGAAGTCTATTTCGGCGGTCGCAACCGCTGGCGGCTGCCGTCGCTGGGGATGCGGCTGTTTCGCAAGCGGCTGCAACGATGGGATGTTGCAGCGGCTCAGCGCGTCCACCACTTTATTGCCAACTCGCAAAGCGTCTCGTATCGGATTCGCCGCTACTACAACCGCGAGTCGAAGATCGTCTATCCGCCCGTGGACACCGATTTTTTCCGTCCGCTGCCGGCCGAACAAGCCGACTACTTTCTGGTGGTTGCCGCATTGGTTCCCTACAAGCGCGTGGATTTGGCCATCGAGGCATTCAACCGCCTCGGCCGTCCCCTGTGGGTGGTCGGCACGGGGCCGGAGCGGCGGCGGTTGGAGCGGATGGCCGGCCCGAATGTAAAATTCTGGGGCTGGGTCTCCAACGCCCAGTTGCTGGAGATGTATAATCACTGCCGCGCGCTGATTTTCCCGGGCGAAGAAGATTTTGGAATCACGGCCGTCGAGGCGCAGGCGTGCGGGCGTCCGGTCATTGCCTATCGCAAGGGCGGGGTGACCGAAAGTGTGCTGGACCGGCGGACGGGGCTGTTCTTCAAAGAACCAACCGCCGAGTCGTTGTGCGAGGCCGTCGAGGTTTTTGGCACACTTGTTTTCGACCGCGGTGTTATTCGCAACCATGCGGAGCAGTTCGGCGGCGACCGCTGTCGGAACAAACTCAGCCGAACGATTCAACGGATGCTGCAGAAACATGGACTCTAGACGGCGCCGCCGACTCAGTTTCGAGGCCGCCACGATGGCCGCCGACGCTCTCGCCGTCGCGTTGGCCCTTCCTTTTACCTACTGGCTGCGTTTTCATGCTCCCTTTCCGCTGCCCCCCCGCGGCGAGTGGCAGGTGGCCGACTATTGGCGCATCTATCCGGTGGCTGTACTTTCCTGGATTGTTGCTTTGGCCGCCGTCCATGCCTACGCCCTAGGCCACGAAATTCTGAGCATGCGCGTCATGCAGCGGCTGGTCAAAGGTTCGCTGCTGGCCGTGGCCATCATCATCACCGTGAATTTTTTCTTTCGCATTGCTCCCGAAACGGCCTATGCGCGCGTGCTGGCCCCGATGACCTTTGGGGTGTGCGTGGTATTTCTGACCGGTGCGCGCTGGATTCTGCGCCGCTTTGTACGCCACTTGCAGGAAAAGCGCGGCATCGGCCAAAAACGCGTGCTCATTTACGGTACGGGCGAACTGGCCCGCAGCGTTGCCCAACGCATCCGCGACCAGGCCCACCCCACCTTCCGAATTATCGGTTTCCTGAGCGAGAATCTGCCGGGCGGTGGCTGCAAAGCCGACGACATCGAGGTGGTGGGCGAATGCAACCGGCTGCTCGACCTGCTTGCCCCGCTGGGCGTGGACGATGTGATTCTCGCCGACCCCAATCTTGCGCCCGAACGCATTCTCGAGCTGATGCTGGATTGCGAAAAGCGGATGGTGAACTGCCGCACCGTTCCCAATCTGTTTCAGACCAGCCTCGCCGAGGTGCAGTCCGAACTGTTCGAGGGCGTGCCGCTCTATGGCTTGAAGGAGACCCCCTTGCAAGGACTTAACGCCGCGATGAAACGCGCGTTTGACATCGCGGTGTCGGCTGCCGGGCTCATCCTGACCGCCCCGCTGTATCCGTTTATTGCTCTGGCGATCAAACTCGATTCCCCCGGCCCTGTTCTTTACAAGCAGCGGCGCACCAGTCTCGACGGGACGACATTCAATCTTTACAAATTCCGCTCGATGATCGCCAACGCCGAAGAGGAGACGGGTCCGGTTTGGGCCACGGAGGACGACCCGCGAAAAACACGGGTGGGCCGTTGGCTGCGGCGCTGGAACCTCGATGAGCTGCCCCAGCTGATCAATGTGCTGCGCGGCGATATGAGCCTTGTCGGCCCGCGGCCGGAACGCCCGTATTTCGTCAAACAATTTCGCGAGCAGCTGCCGCGCTATATGGCCCGCCACAAAGTTCGGACCGGCCTGACCGGCTGGGCGCAAGTGCACGGTCTGCGCGGCCGCAGCTCCATCGAAGACCGCCTTGCCTATGATTTATATTACATCGAAAACTGGAGTTTTTGGCTGGACTTGAAGATTCTCGCCATGACGCTGCGGGCGTGGCGGCGCGGCGCGCACTAACTCGTTCACTCCAAGTCGAACCGATGAGGCAGCAGGCCGCCAAGGCGGTAGGCCGCCGTTTGGCCGGCGAGGTTGGCACAGACTACGGTCAAGTCGGGCGAAAACTCGGCCAGCACTTGGCGGCAGGCCCCGCAGGGTGTCACAATATTCTCCGCGCCGGTGTCGGCGACCACAGCCAGTGCGAGAAAATTGCGGCAGCCGGCGGCAACGGCCCCAACGATGGCAGCGCGTTCGGCGCACACCGTCAGCCCGTAGGAGGCGTTCTCGACGTTGCAGCCAATGTAGGTCTTTCCGTCCGCGCCCAGCAAGGCCGCCCCGACGGCAAAATGCGAATAGGGCGCATAGGCTTTCTCGCGCGCGGCCTGCGCGGCCTCGATCAGACGGGCAATTTGTTCGGCCGACGGCTCGGTCATGGCCGGCTATTCCGACCGGTCGCGCAAGCGCGCGCCGATATATGGAAATTCAAGATCGTGTCCGTTGAGCGAGCGCCACGCATAATAGAAACACACGCACGCATACGCGATGAACGTCAGCCACAACACCCATTCATCGAAGGTCAAAAACCAAATGCCCAGACGCGGACTGACGTGGCCCACCAATCGGGCGAACAGGTAGAAGAGGTAGATGACAATGATGACCAGAAGCAGACAGGCCTGGCCCGCAATCGCCTGTTTGGCATGGAACACGACGGTGCGGCTGCGTTCCTGATAGGTGAGGTAAATGATGCCGGCGGCCAGAATCCCGAACAGCGGGATGATGGCCAGCAGATACGTCCACATCACGACTTCGCGTTCGCGCAGATGAATCATACCTTCCGGTCGGTTGTCCATGGGTCGCTCTCCTTTACACCGGCGCCGGCGGTCAACCGGCATAGGGTTTGCAGCCCGACAGGCTGAATTCCGAAACGGAAGTCAACCGTGTTGCCCCTGCAATGTCAAATCGGTTTTGATTGACTTTGTGGCAGGGAAAAGGCAGGCAATGGCCGGTTTCAAGTTTCCCGCTGTCCTGCCGCACCATAGTCTGCGCGGGTTCGTGCACATGGAACTTGAATCCGGAAGCGAAAACCTCTCTTGGCGCGCACGACGATGTTAATCTCGCTGCGAATTCAGGACTTGGCCATCATTGACGAACTCGATATCGAGTTTTCGCCCGGCCTGAACATTTTGACGGGCGAAACCGGTGCGGGCAAGTCCATCATCCTCGGTGCACTGGAACTTATTTTGGGCGCGCGCGGCGCACCCGAAGACATTCGCTCGCAATGCGAGCGCGCCCGCGTGGAGGCGGTCTTTGACGTCCACCATCTGCCGCGCATCCGGAAATGGCTCGAGGGGCACGGCATCGAAATCGGCGAGGAGGAAGACCTGCTGATTGCCCGCGAACTGTCGCGCTCGGGCCGCAGCCGCAACTTTGTCATGGGCTCGCAGGTTCCTGTTTCGCTGCTGCGGGAGCTGGGCGATATGCTGGTGGACATCCACGGCCAGCACCAACACCAGTCGCTTCTGTCGGTCGAAACGCATCTGGATGCGCTCGATGATTTTGCGCGCACCGAGCCATTACGCGATCAGGTGGCCCAGCTGTTCCGGCAATGGGAACAACTCCGCCGCCGTCTGGTCGAGCTCTCCCGCGATGAGCGGGAGATCGAGCAGCGCAAGGACATGCTCGCGTTTCAGGTCCACGAAATCGAAAGCGCACAACTGGTTGCCGGCGAGGACGTCGAACTGGAACAGGAACGCCAGCGCCTTGCCCACGCCGAAGCCCTGGCGCGCGCGTCGGCCGCCGCCGAGGACATTCTCAGCGAAGGCGAAGCCACCGAAACCACCGTTCTTGCCCTCCTCAGCCGCGTCGAAGACGAACTGGCCGAACTGGCCCGGTTCGACCCTACCACAACCGCGATGACCGAGGACCTTCTCGAAATCCGCTTCCGGCTCGAAGACCTCGCCTCGCGCCTGCGCGGCTATCGCGCCTCGCTTGATCCCGACCCGCGCCGGCTGGAGGTGATTGAAGACCGCCTCGATCTGATTCGCCAGCTGAAGCGCAAATACGGCGCCACGATCGAGGACATCCTGACGCTTTGCGAGAACAACCGCCACGAGCTCGAACGGTTCGGCAACCGCGACGAGGATGCCGAAAACATCCGCGCCGAGATTGAGCAAACCACTGCCGCACTTGCCGCGGCCTGCGAGGAATTGTCCGTCGCGCGCCAAACCGCATCGCGCAAGCTGGAGAAAGCACTGGTGCAGGTGCTGGCCGATTTGAACATGCCCCATGCGCACTTTCTGGTCGAAATGGCGCGCGATCCGGTCGAACCGGGGGAGGGCGTGCCGCTGGCCGGCCGGCATTATCGCGTCGGGCCAACCGGCGTGGACCGCGTCGAGTTTCTCATCTCGCCCAATCCGGGCGAGGAACTCAAGCCGCTGCGCAAGATTGTGTCGGGCGGCGAAATCTCGCGCATCATGCTTGCCCTCAAATCGCTGATCGCCAAGAGCGACCGCATCCCGACACTGGTGTTCGACGAAATTGACGTAGGAATCGGCGGTGCAACCGCCGACCGCGTCGGGGAAAAAATGGCGGAGCTCAGCCGCATCCATCAAATCCTTGCCATTACGCACCTGCCGCAAATAGCAGCGCGGGCACACGCCCACTTCGCCGTCGAAAAGAAAGTCGCTGCCGGACGCGCCGTTACCACCGTCCGCCGCCTCTCGCCCAACGAACGTCCCGCCGAACTTGCCCGCATGATGTCCGGTGGGCAGGTCACCGACCTCAGCCGCCGCCATGCCGCGCAGATGATCAAGCAGGTGCAGGGAAAAAGCGAATAAACCGGATTTGGGCGCCGTCCATGTCATCCATTCCATCGCCATCCTCAAAGCCCGTCATCGTTATCGGCGGCGGAGCGGCCGGTCTCATGGCCGCTGGACGCGCAGGGGAACTCGGCGCGCCGGTCCTGCTTCTGGAAAAAACCGACGGTTGCGGGAAAAAGATTCTCCTCAGCGGCAAAACCCGTTGCAATCTCACCAACACGGCGCCGCTCAGCGAGTTTATCGCCGCCTACGGGCCCAATGGCCGATTCCTGCACGGTGCGTTTTCGCGCTTTTTCCGCGATGAACTTATCGCGCTGCTAGCGCGTTATGGCGTTGCCGTCAAAACCGAGCGCGGCGGACGCGTCTTTCCCGCTTCCGACGCTGCCCGCGACGTGGTCCATGCCCTCGAGCGCTTCGCCCGCGAAAACAAGGCGGTCATCCAAACCACCACCCGCGCCCTCACCATCGAAACGTCTCCAAGCCCCCATTCACAATCGGCAATCCGCGTCGCCGCTGTCCGCACCGACCGTGCAACCCTGCCCGCCGCCGCAGTGATTCTCGCCGCCGGCGGCGCGTCCTATCCGTCCACGGGTTCGACCGGCGATGGCTATGAGATGGCCCGCGCTCTGGGGCATACGATTGTTCCGCTTCGGGCGGCGCTCGTGCCGCTGGTTGTCGAGGAAACCGCGCGCGCCAAAGCCATGCAGGGCGTCAGTTTGCGCAATGTCCGCCTGACCGCATTTCAATGCCGCGCCGACCAAATCGAGCCGGATCGCGTTCCGCTGTATGATTGCGGGCGCGGAATTGCCGGCCGGAAAGCCCGCCCGCCGGTTCTCGAAAGCCGTTTCGGCGAAATGATGATGACGCATTTCGGCATTGGAGGCCCAATCACACTGCAGATGAGTCTGGCCATTGTGGATGCGCTCGAACGCGGGCCGGTCAGCGTGGCCATAGACCTCAAACCGGCGTTGAGCCGCGAGCAGTTGCGGCGGCGGTTGCAGCGCGATTTCGACCGCCACGGCCGGCGGACGTTTCGCAACATCTTGAAAGACCTCCTGCCGGCGAAAATGGGCGAACCCTTTGTCGAGTTGTGCGGCATTGCGTCCGACAAGCCGGCCAACCAGATCAGCGCCGATGAGCGCGACCGGCTGGCCGCCCTGCTGAAGTCGCTTCGATTCAACATCCGCGGGCCGCTGCCGCTGACCGCGGCCATCGTTACCGCGGGCGGCGTGGCGCTTTCCGAAGTGGACCCTTGCACGATGGAGTCGCGCCGGGTCGGGGGGCTTTATTTCTGCGGCGAAGTGCTCGACCTCGACGCCGATACCGGCGGCTTCAATCTGCAGGCGGCTTTTTCCACCGGTTATGTAGCCGGCGAAAGCGCGGCGCGCGCGACGCAGACCAATCCGCGACGAAGTACCGCGTCGTGATACGGGAACCGTTGGGTTGCGGTGTCGGCGGCAAGTGAACGAACATGGCAGGCAACTGCGCCGGGTTTCCGGCAATCAGGAAATGCTTGCCTGTGCCCAATCTTCCCCTATATATGCGGACACGACATAGGAACGGCGGGCATACTGTGTTTGACATTGTATTCGACGGAGGTTTGGACCATGCAAATCCGCATCTTCTCCATGATCGGTCTTCTTGCTTTCTGTTTTTCGCTTTGGTGCACCGGCGCCGCTGCTGCAACTGCGCCGGCCGTCGTGTGGCTCGAAGCCGAGCAATTCGCCGACTGCGGCGGCTGGTCCAACGATTCGCAATTTGTCGCCCAGATGGGGTCGCCCTATCTTTTGGCCACAGGCCTCGGCAAGCCGGTCAAGGATGCCGTGACCAAGGCGCGGATCCCCGCCCCCGGCGAATACCGTCTGTGGGTGCGCTGCAAGGACTGGTATCCCGATGATAGTCCGGGTCAGTTTCAGGTGATCATAGCCGGCCGGCCATCCAAAACCACATTTGGCAAGGCGAAAACTTCTGAATGGCAATGGACGGACGGCGGGATGTTTAACATTCGGAGCGCCGAGGTCGAGGTGCGCCTGCACGACCTTACGGGCTGGTGGGGCCGCTGCGATGCGCTTGTTCTGACGGCCGATCCGAGTTTCCGCCCGTCCGACAACCCCGACGAGTTGGCCCGGCAACGCGAAACGTTTGGCGGCGTCGCGCGCGAAATCCAACAGCCCGGCCCCTACGACGTGGTGGTGGTCGGCGGAGGACTGGCCGGCACGGCATCGGCGATTGCCGCGGCCCGCATGGGCTGCCGCACGGCGCTCATTCAGGACCGCCCTGTTCTCGGCGGCAATGCCTCGGTCGAGATCAACGTACCCCCGCAGGGCGATACCACGCGCGAGCCGCTGGATCCGGGCGAAACGGGTATCATCGAGGAGTTCGATCCGCGTGGTCCGCGCCATGCCGACTGGTCCACACCGATGGAAAAAGTTGTGCGCGCCCAACAGAATCTCGATCTCTTCCTCAACACCCGCGCCACAGGGGTTGTGATGAAGGACAAGACGACCATTGACGCCGTCGAGGCGATCGACGTGCGCAAAGGCACCCGCTATCGCTTCGCCGGCCGCATGTTTGTGGATGCCACAGGCGACGGATGGATTGGCTTTTGGGCCGGTGCTGAACATCGCCACGGCAGCGAAGGCCGCGAGGAGTATGGCGAATCCATCGCGGCCGAGCCCAGCCGCCAGACCATGGGTAATACGATTTACAAGATGGAATTTCGCACGCACGACAAACCCGTGCCTTTCACGGCGCCGGCTTGGGCTTACAAATGGACCTCGCCCGACGACTTCGACAAGGACCCCGTCAGCCCAATCCGCACCAGCGGCGAGCGCCCGAAAAATTTTGACGACCTGACCAAAGGGCGAGGACGCGAGCCCCGCACCGCCAACGCCGGCGCCTTCGAGTGGTGGGTCGAACTGGGCGGCATGTATGACACCATCGCCGATGCCGAATGGATTCGCGATGAACTGTTCCGCATCAATATCGGTCTGTGGGATTATGCGAAAAACTACAATCCCAAAACAATCGAGGAGAACAGAAACCGGGAATTGGTCTGGATGAACTACGTTCCCGGCACCCGCGAGTCGCGCCGCCTGCTCGGCGACTATGTGCTGACGCAGAAAGACTTTGAACAGAAAACCGTCCACCCCGACACCGTGGCCTATTGCGGCTGGGGAACCGACATCCACCATCCGTGGGGCTTCTTTGCCAAAGGCAACGAATACTACACCGGATTTCATCACAAGCAGAGCATTCCCTACCGGTCGTTGTATTCGCGAAACATCTCCAACTTGCTGATGGCCGGACGCGACATTTCGGTCAGTCACATCGCGCTCGGAAGCGTCCGCGTCATGCGCACGTGTTGCATAGTCGGTCAAGCGGCCGGCACCGCCGCTGCGCTGGCCTGCCAGCTTTATACCACGCCCCGCGGCCTCTATGAAAAGCACCTCAACCGGCTGCAAGACCAACTGCTCAAGGATGGCATGTATCTGATGGGCCGGCCGAATGCCGATCCCAACGACCTTGCACGGACAGCCAAGGCGACCGCGTCGAGCGTGGCAGTGATTCCCAACCCGGCTCTGTCGGCCCAAGCCAAAACCGCGGTCAACGGAGGATTGGTCCATGAGTTGACAACGCCGCGGGCGGTCATGTTCACCGCCAAAGGCAAAGATGCCGTGCCGGTGAACCTTGAATCGGTGTCGTTGTTCCTGCGCTCGACATTGACGCGGCCGGCGACCATTCGCGCGGTGTTGCGTCCCGCCAAACAGCTGGGAGATTTTTCGTCAAAGACCAACCTTGCCGAAGCCGAGGGCACAGTTCCGCCCCAGAGCACGGGCTGGGTCGAGTTCAAACTTTCGGCCAAACTCGAACCGGGCAAAGTGTATTACATTGCCTTGCCGGAAACCCGCGGCCTGAGCTGGGATTTGTATCCGTCTGAGCCGCCGGGCACCACGCGCGCCTACGGCGGCCCCAACTGGAAACCGATGTATGGCTGCTATCGGTTCAAACTCAATCCGGGCGGTGAACCGGAAGGCAGCTCCGGTGTCCCGCCTGCGGCCGGCGTTGGGCCGGATACACGGTCCGCGCCGCCCGCTACGGTCCGTCTCGAACCGGCCAATGTGATCAACGGCTGGAACCGCGCCGTCGGCGGCGTGCCCAACTCGTGGGGCCCCGATCCGAAGGCGCCGCTGCCTCAGTGGGTGGAGTTGGATTTCGGCAAGCCGGTGAAGTTCAACTCGGTGCACGTGACGTTCCAGCTTCCGACTCTGGCTGCTGCGGCATACAAAATCAATACATCGGTCGGCGGCAAGGAGTGGAAGACCGTCGCAAGCGTGACGGACAATCGCCAGCGCCGCCGTGTCCATGAGTTTGAGCCGGTGACCGCCGATCGCCTGCGACTCGTCATTGAGGACAACAGCACCAGCGGTACCACGCCGCAGGTCTGCGAAATCCGGGTCTATGACGAGACGGGGAAATGACGAATCTTCGAAGCGCTGCTATGCGATAAAAGCGGTGCGGTTTGGGATGCGTGGAAAGACGGCCGGGGTTTTTTTGACTAACCCCGTAACCTATTCAATCGGGTCGGCGCGAAAGCGCGTTACGTACAAGTCCACTTGTCCGTTGGGTTCCTCACGCAACCCGAACACGATTTCGCGCACCAGCGCGCGCGTGGGGTTGAGGTTGCGCTTTCGAAGCTCCGCTTCTTCCAGCTGCGCCATGCGCGCCAGCACCTCGCCCGAAAGCGTCATCACCTCATAATAGCCCGTTCCACCGCTGTTCAGATACGTTCCGCGATCGGTCGTGACGGCGTTGACATAGGAAGAGCGCCCGCCGTCTTTGACCAGCCGGCTTTGGATTTTGATTTTGTAGCGCGCCATGAACCTCTCCTGCATGGATTTGGGATAGCGCGCCATGTCAATTTCGCGCACGGTGCCGCGCTCGCTTCCGGCGCTGGTGTACGGCCGCTTGACGCCGCCGGCCTCGGCGCTGTTGGTAATGGTGGCCACTTGCGCCATAATGCGGGATTTTTGCGCTTCCTGCTCGGCTTCGGTTTTCTCGACGCTCGCCCGAAACTGTTCGAGCATCTCCGGGCTGATCGGCGGTTCGGGCAGGGGGGCGATCTGCTGCGAGGTGGGCGGCGGCGTGGGCGTTGCCGACGGCGGCTGGGGTGCAGGGGGTTCGGGCGGCTTTTCGGTTTCCGGTTGCGGCGGAATCGGTACGGGGTCGGGCGGCGCGGGATTCAGAACGACGGCCGCTTCGGCTTTTTCGTCCTCGACCGCCTCGGGCGAAGTCCGCTGCGGCTGGCTGAGGGCCGGCTTGGACGGCAGCGGATTGGTTTGGGCGGTTTCCGGCTGCGCGGCGTTTTCTTGGTGCGGAGCCGGCTCAAGGGGCGGTTCCGGACGCACCACGTGAATGAACAGCGGCGGCATGCGCGGCGCAGGTGTCGGCGGCTCGCTCCATGTACGCAGCAGCGCCAGCAAAAGCGCCGCATGAAAGAGCAGCGAGAGAGCCAGCGGACTGTGTTTTTCAATCAGCGCTTGCATCAATGCGTATCCCGGAATTCCATGCGCTGTCCGGCGACCCCGCCGAAGCGGAATTCGCTCATAATCCTGCCCTACAGCTGAAGCTGTTTCAAGATTTCTTGTATTTCTCTTTTGAAGGCATCTTCGTTGAGTTGTTCGACCGCCGAAGGGAGCAAACCGGGCAGGAAGGGCCCGGCAGTTGCCGCCGCGCTGGAGGCGTCACTTTTTCCGCCGCCCGACCCGACACCCGCAGCGATTTGTGCCTTGAGAATTTCCTGCTTGAGCGCGCGTGCGCGGACCAACGGCTCGGCGGCCACGGTCGCGGTGGTGAACTGTTCGTGAAGGACGCTGTCCACCATTTCGAGCGCCTCGTCGGGCCGGCCTTGGAGCAAAAGCCGGCGCGCCTGATCAATGCGGCTGAGGGCCAACGCTTCGGCGGTCAGCGACTGCTCGGCCAGTTTGGTGCGCGCCAGCCGGGCCAGCGAATCCACGCGGTCGGTCAACGGGGATTTGGGATGGCGGGAACGGAACTGGTCGGCCGTGTCGAGCACCTCGACGTACCGACTTTCGCCATACAGGCTGGCAATTTTTTCCAGAAGCGCCAGCGCCTCGCCTTCGCGGATCAGCGCGATCTGCTTTTCCGCCATTTCGCGCAGTTGCGACGATCGCGCGGCGAGAATGAACTCTTCAACCGCCGCGCCGTTCATCTTCCGTTTTTGCAGCTCCAAGCCCAGTTGAAAATGCCGCGCAGCATCGTCGGCAGGAACGCGCGACCGCTGCTCGCCCCAGTAGCACTCCTGTTTAAGTTGTTCGCGCTCGCGCTCGTCAAAATACGCGCTGCCCTCGGCCAGAAGTCCCCGCGCCATCTCCCAATGGCCGTTCGACAGATGGTGGTGGATCGCCTGCCGGTAAATCTTGGTCATCAGCCGCGCGGCAAGGTCGGGAACATGCGGTTTGGCATAATCGCGCACGAAGGCGAGCGCTTCGTTGAAATGGCCCCGTTCGCACAACACATCGCACTCCGGTTCGAGCAATGTTCGCAAGCACTCCCGCCCAATTGCCGGCGCCAGCGGCACCACCTCCTCGGCATAGAGCCGGCAGGCCTCGCCGATATTGCCCCGCCGGCGCGCCGCACTGGCTTTCCCAAGGGCCAGCCAGACCTGGCACGATTTGCCGCGGGCCGGATCGAGCGCGTGCAGCAGTTCCAGCATGCCTACGCATTCCTCGAACTGTCCTTCGTTGGCGGCCCGAATCAGTCGCGGCAGCGCCCATTGGATGACGCGCGTTCGTTTGGCCGGCTGGCTGGAAAAATACGCGGCGTCCAACGACCGCCACGCCGTCATGGCCGCCGCCGGCTCGCCCATGGCCAGTGCCATGTCGCCCCGGAAATAGGTCCAGTCCGAATCCGGCGCTCCGCGGCGCGACAACTCCTCGCACAGCGCCAGCCATTGCTTTCGGTCGGTGCTCGACATATACGTCATGCGGTCGAGAAAATGCGGCGACACCTCGAGGATAATCTGCCGTGCGCGGTGCACGTCCAATCCCATCTCCAAGGCACGGCGCAGCAGGTTCGAGGCCTCAATAAAATCCGGCCGCCGCAAATGGATTGCCGCCGACAACGCCAGATTCTCGCGCGACTCCTCCCGCTCGACCCGCTCGACTTCAGACCGGCTGAACGTCAGGACGATTCGGTCGGGTGTCTCAAACCGGATCAACTGCGGCGTCTCCTCGCGCACCAGCCCCTGCAACCGCTTGCCGTCCTTGCGGACAATGTAGTCGGCGTTCGCAGAAGGCACCAGCATTCCCTGCACCACTGCGGCAAAAACACCGGCCAACCCGATCACGGACATTTGTATTTGTTTCCCAGACCGTTTCATGAGGCCCTCTCCAACCATGCCGCAACTTTAGTGCCGCACACGTTCCGCCTTCAAGCGGGAAGTGTTTGGAGGAGTAGTTCCGATGCGTATCGGGATTGCCGTTGGATGCGAATGTCACGGACGGTCGGCTTCCGCGCCGACCGCATCATAGGATAAAGACTTGATTTGATTTGGGAGCGTGGAAAATGCTTTTGCGAGTTGGTCATGGACGCAACAAACACGACAGACGGAGTGAACGGGATGGATGTTTTGGCAATTGGGGCGCATCCGGATGATTGTGAATTGTTTATGGGCGGGACGTTGGCGAAACTGGCCGACCGCGGCTACCGTGTGGCGGTTGCCGACCTGACGCGCGGGGAGTGCGGCAGCCGGGGCACGCCCGAAATGCGCGGCGCCGAGGCGGCCGAAGCGGCCCGCATTCTTGGTCTGACCAAACGCATTGCGCTCGACATGGGCGACAGCCGGATTGGTCTGGAGCCGGGCCACCGTCTGGAGTTGGTGCGGTTGATTCGGGCTGAACGCCCGACGCTGGTTTTCTCGCACGGGCCGGATGAGCGCCATCCCGACCACCGCCGAGCATGCCAGCTGGTGCGCGAGGCCTGCTTCTTCGCCAACGTTGCCGGCTTCGACACAGGGCAGGAGAGGTTCGGTCCTGCGGCGCTGATCGAATTTGTTGGCGGGACTCTGGCCGCACCGCCGACGCCGTCGTTTGTGGTTCCGGTCAACGACACAATGGAAAAGAAAATGGCGGCCATGCGCGCCTACAAGTCTCAGTTTTACAATCCGGAGTTCAAGGGGCCCGAAACGCGGCTAAGTCGGAAAGGGTTCGACGAATTCATCAAATCGGTGGCACGGTATTGGGGCACGCTGGTTGGGGAAAACTACGGGGAGGCCTTTATCCTGCGTGGAATTCCGACGATAGAGGATCCGGTTGCACATTTTCGGGGCAGCGTGGGGAAAGGGGTTTAAGGCGCGGTTGTCCACATCTTTTCCACAGAATCGGACGCTTTTTCCACAGAATCTCCCCAAATGAGAGGACTGGAGCAATTGCAACAAGGACGCGAGTTTTGTGCGTATCCCCTGTTTTTGGCGTAGAAATGGTTTGTGGAAATCCTTGTGGAAAACTTCAAAGGAAACCATCCCGTGGAACGTAAAAACTGCTTGAAAATCGGTATGGTCTGCTACCCGACCTATGGCGGAAGCGGTGTGGTGGCGACCGAGCTGGGACGCTATCTGGCCCGCCGCGGCCACACGGTTCATTTCATCTCCTACTCGATGCCGTTCCGGCTTGCCGTCGCCTCGGAAGAAAACGTCCACTATCACAAAGTCAATCTGATAGACTATCCGGTCTTTCCCTCGCCATCCTACACGCTTTCGCTGGCGGTGAAGATCATGGAGTTGACCGTGCAGGCCGAACTCGACGTCATTCATGTTCATTATGCTGTGCCGCATGCCGTCAGCGCATATCTGGCGCGGCAGATGCTGGCGCCGCGCAGAATTGCGCTGGTCACGACGCTGCACGGTACCGACATTACGCTGGTGGGCAGCCATCCGGCACTGCATCCGGCCGTGCGGTTTGCCATCGAGCAGAGCGATGCCGTGACGGCGGTCTCGCAATGGCTGGCCGATCAGACGGTCGGGCAGTTCCAGACTACGCGGCCGATTGCCGTGACGCCGAATTTTGTGGACCCGGAGATTTACCGCTGCCGGCACGGCGAATGCCCGATGCGCCGGTTTGTGGGCGAAGGGGAAAAGGTCGTCCTGCACATCTCGAATTTCCGGCCGGTCAAACGGGTCGGCGATGTGGTTCGGGCGTTTGCGAAGATACGCGAGAAGGTAAAGGCGCGGCTTCTGCTGGTTGGCGACGGACCGGAGCGCGAGGCCGCCGAAGACCTTGCCCGCGAACTGGGCGTGCTTGGCGCCACGGCGTTTCTGGGCCGGCACACCTCGACCGAGTGTTTCTATTCGATCGCCGATGTGTTTCTGCTCACGAGCAAGAACGAAGCGTTCGGCCTCGCCGCTCTCGAAGCCATGAGCGCACAGGTGCCCGTGGTGGCCTACGCAGGAGGCGGAATCGTCGAGGTGGTGACGGATGGTGCGACAGGCTGCTTGGTTTCGTTTGGCGACGTTGAGGCGCTGGCTGCGCGCGCCGTTGAGTTGTTGCAAGACGGCGAGCGGGCGCGGGCCATGGGACGCTCGGGCCGCCAGAAGGTTCTCGATCAGTTTGCTCCCGATCGCATCGCGGCGCAATACGAGGCAGTGTATCAAACAGCCATCGCGACGGCGTTGCGATAGTATCGAATTTGGGATATAAACAATGCCCCGGCCGTCCAAGCACGAGCGCATTCCATTCATCGTGAAGGTTGAGGCAACGATTCGGCGCTATGGCCTGATGACACGGGGGCAGGCGGTCGGCGTGGCCGTTTCGGGCGGCGCGGATTCGGTGGCGCTGCTTGCGGCACTGGCGGAGATCGCCCCGCGGTGGCAATGGCGGCTGACGGTGTTGCATGTCAATCACACCCTGCGCGGGCGCGAGAGCGGAGGTGACCAGCGGTTTGTCCGGCAACTGGCCGGGCGTCTGGGCCTGCCGTGCCGCATCCGGCATTTGGGGCGCGACGCCATGTATCGCGCCATCATCCGACGGTTTGGACCGCGGGAATCGTTTTTGCGCGAACAGCGCTATCGTGCGTTCGAGGCGCTGGCCAAGGCCGAGGGCATCGCAACGGTCGCGCTGGCTCATCATCGCGACGATCAGGCGGAAACGGTTCTGATGCACCTGTTGCGCGGTTCGGGTCCGGCGGGGATGGGCGGATTTCTCCCGCGGCAAACAATCGGCGGGGTCACCTATGTGCGGCCGCTGTATGAGTGCGCGCACGCGGAGATTTGTGATTTTCTCCGGCGGCGCGGGCTGAAGTGGCGCGAAGACCGGTCGAATAGCGATCCGCGCTGGCTGCGCAACCGCATCCGCCATGAGTTGCTGCCGCTGCTCGAGCGCGAATACAATCCAAACCTGCGCACCTTGCTGGCCGACAACGCACGGTGGTTTCAGGAAGATGAGGCGTATTTTACGAGGCGAGCCTTGGATGTCTTGCAGATGAAGTCGGCCGCAGCCCGGCCACCGCAGGCCGTTGCGCTGAAAACGCTGCGAGGTCTCGAACCGCCCGTTCTGGCGCGCCTTTTCCGGCTGTGGGTTGCGGCCGTTGCCGACTGCGACCATCCGCCGTCGGGCCGGCAAATCGAAGAATTGATCGGGCTGGTTCGGCGGCCAAGTCCGCGCGCTTGCGTGCGATGCGCGGAGGGGGTGGAGTTTTTCGTGGACGGGGATTTTGTCCGCTGGTGGTCGCCGGCACTGGGTGCAACAGTGATTCGTGAACGAAAAAGCGGCGCAGGGGAAACAGACGATATCGCCGGCCCGCCGCAATGCGCTCTGAAAGAACCCGTCGAATTGCCGCCGGAAGGAAAATGCGATATTGCTGCGGGGGACCTTTCATCCGGGCCCCGGAAGTTATCGCATCTGACCGTTGCCATTCGACGCATTAAACGGCAGCGGCAGCCGGCTCTATTCCGGCGGGCGATGGAACAGGCTTTGCGGGCAACGAACGCAGAGAATTTGATTCAATATTTTGACGCCGACCGGATTGCAGAGCCGCTGGTGTTGCGCAACCGCCGGCCGGGTGATCGCATGCATCCTCTGGGGGCGCCGGGTTCGCGCAAGCTCAAGGAATTCTTGATAGATGAAAAGGTGCCCATTGGACAGCGCGACCGGTTGCTTCTGCTGTGCGACCGCCGGCAAATTCTATGGGTGGTCGGTTTGCGCACGAGCCATGAGGCACGACTCACGCGCCGGACAAAAAACATCCTTTGCGTTCGGCTTAGACCGGTTCGCGCCACTGCATCTCATTCCAGACGCGGGCGGCCGGCGGCAGGGTGAATTTTACCGAACTGTGCGTCAATAAACGCGGCCAGTTCCGCCAGGCGCTTTTTGAAATCGGCTTCGGTGACCTCGCGGTTGTTCTCGGCCTTGACCTCGGCGTCCGCCTCGAAATGAAAGCTGTGGGCGAGGTTGTTGCGGACGATGTTGCCGCGCGCCAGGTTCTGCTTCTGGCCCAGCCGGATCCACGGTCGCATCCTACCGCCCCAGCGGCTATAGACCACATTGTCCTGAATGGTGCAGCCTTGGGCGTCGCCGAGGGTGATGCCGTGATAGTGGTTGGTGCAGACAACGTTTTTTTCGACGAGGAAATTGACCAGCGGGCCGTCGAAAAAACCCAGCCCTTGGAGGGCATTGGGCCAGGGCAGATTGTCGGATTCGCGGGCGATGACGATGTTGCCGCGAAAGACCATGTTGCGCAGCGTGCCGCGCCCGACATTGAACAGAAAAACCTGAATGCCGTCGTCGTGGTTGCTGTCGCCGTCGCGGCTTCCGACAAAGATGTTCTTGATGACGTTATACTGGACGATGTCGCCGTCGCGCGTGGCACGAATACCGTCGGCTGAAAAGTTGGCCACGATGTTGCCCTCGGCCAGACAGTCGGGCGCGCACAGCTGGATGCCGAACCGAGTGTTGAGCACGTAGTTGTTTCGCGCCACGTGGCGCGCACCGTGACGGCCCAAAAAAATGCCGCTGTGCGATTTGGCGACCCAGTCTTTTGCGCTCCAAGATGACGCGTCGAGCACAGAGTAGATAAAGCAGTCCTCGACGATCAATTCGGCGCTGTCTTCGGTGCCGCGCTCGCCGAGCGTGACCAAGTTATGAGGGATTCGGGGGGCGCGGGAAGGAGCAGTGGACAGAAGGGAAGCGGTGGACGGCGCGAGGGAGGGCGAGATGGTCAGGCCTTTGACGCGCCACTTGCGGCCTTCGCCGATCTCGACCCAGCCGACCTGCGGTTTGTGGCCTTTGTCGGCGGCAAGCGTGATGAAGTCGTCATTATAGCCGCGCGCAATCCGGATGACGCCGTGCCACCCCGTGCGCAAGAGGACGGTATC
>JAOAGV010000099.1 GCA_026415575.1 Candidatus Sumerlaeia bacterium | reverse complement strand
AATCTCCTGACTGCCCGGCTTGTCCGCAACGGGCAGTCCCAGCTGCGCCGCCACCCGCCGCACCTCACTCTTTGTCAGCGCGCCCAGCGGTACCATGAAATGTTCCAGCTGCTCTTGGCTCAGCGAAAACAAATAATAGCTTTGGTCGCGCGACCGGTCGGCCGCACGCCGCAAACGCCAGCGCCCCGACTCCGCCCGCCCAATCCGCACATAGTGCCCCGTGGCCACCGCCGCGCAGCCATACTGCCGCGCCTTCGCCAGCAGCACGCCCAACTTCATCGTCTGGTTGCACCGCACGCACGGATTCGGCGTCCGTCCCCGAAGATACTCCGCAACAAATGGCTTCACCACCGCTTCTTCAAACTCCCGCTCAACGTCCAGTGCGTAAAACGGAATTCCCAGCCGCTCGGCCACCGCCCGCGCATCGGCCACATCCCGCGGCGAACAGCAGGATCGCCCTTCACCACGTGGATCAAACTTCTGTTTGCCATTCGCATTTCCCGCTTCAGCAATCCCCTCTTCCTCTTTCCCTTCCGTCGGCCCTTGCCGGCGCCACACCCGCATATTCACCCCGACCACTTCGTATCCGCGCTCGCACAGCCGCGCCGCCGCCACCGCGCTGTCCACGCCCCCGCTCATGGCAACCAAAATCCGCCCGGTCGCATCCCTTCTCCCGTGCATTACGTCCATATCGTCCATGCTGTCCCCCAAGTCCACCCCGTCCTCATTGCCAAGAGTTTTCCCAAAGGGCACCGATTAGAGCGCGTCGTTGCCGCCCGGCTGGCGATAGACAACCCCGACCGTCCGCGCCAAAGCCAAATTACCGCCGCTCCGCGACTCTAATCGAGCCTGTAGCGCACGAAGCGCGAACGATGGAAAACCTTCCGGCCGAAGTGGACGGAGCCTGTCCCTCGGATTCTTTCCCATGCGCGCAGATGTGTAGCTCACACTTCCATTTCGCGCGTTTGGCAAGCGGGCACAACCCGAAAGTTGAACTACAGCGCCGGGGAAAAGTTGGACCGTCCGCGGCCCGCCAGTGCTTTTCATTTCCGCTTTGCTGCAATGCCCGTCAAGGCCCTTGCTTTTCCCCTTGAGATCAATGCGCAAACCACCGGCGCCCCGATGGCCGTCCCGCTTCTGCAAAGGGTTGAATCATCCGGGGAATTTGCGAAATCTACGGACAGCTCTCAGTCGCTTTCTTTCGGCTTCAAAACATAATGCCGCACGTAGGTCTTCTTGATGGGGACGGGAATGATTTCCGCGAACAGATCGAGCGGCCACCACGCCCACGGCGGCGCTTTGAACCGCTCATCCGTCTCGATGGGCTCGTAGCCTTCCTTCTCGATCCGGATCTTGTAGTACCAATACCAGAGGATGGGCATTTCAATGGGGGAATAGCCGCGCTCGATGTAGTTGACGGTGACTTTGGCGTCGGATGGCTCAGTCGTAATATGCACCTGCGTGCGGATGCAACCGCTCGAAGCGAGGCAAAAGAATACAGCAAGAGGGAGAAGAAAGACCCAACGACAATCCGATAAACTGACTGTCCGTATCATGAAAACCTCCGAACAACGGCCTGCGCTGCAACTGCACATGGGACTCAATCGCCTTCCATGCGGCGACGCAAGCTTTTTCTCAGTTCGAGCAGTTCGGCTGCAACATCCTGTGGCGATGGCGGACGGCGCAATGCGCGGTCGGCCGCGGCAATCAGCCGGTTCATGCGCTGGTGCTGCGCATGGCAAAGGGCTGCGGCCAGCGCATCGGCGGCGTGGTCCGACCGCGGGGGTTCTTTCAAACGCAACAAGACCTGCACCATCTTGGTCATCTGGTCTTTGCCGGCCCGGCCATAGCCGGCCACCGCCTGCTTGATCTGGAGCGGTGTGTATTCAAACAGTTCAACGCCCGCATCGGCCGTGGCCAGAATCGCCACCCCGCGCGCCTGTGCCACCTGCATGGCCGTACGCACATTGGCCGCAAAATACAGCGTCTCGATCGCCGCCGCATCAGGCTGAAAATGGCCCGCCGCCTCGCAAATCGCATCATGAATCTTCTTCAACCGCCGCGCCAGCGGCCATGACGTCGGCGTCGAAACCACTTCGGCCAGCAGCGCCTTCTGTCCCTGCCCGTCGCAGGCAATCACGCCCAATCCGGCTTTGGCCAGACCCGGATCAATTCCGAGAATCACAAGCGGCGCATGCTGGATTGACATAGGCAACAACCCCTCAATCCGAAACCATAGTGAAACGACATATTAAAGGCAAAAGGAAAAGCGCACACGGGGTTTGCCTGTTTGCTTGGTTTATCTGTGCCAAATTCTACTCCCCGTCACGGATCAGGATTATCGGCGGCACGCGTTCGGATGCTTCACGCCCGCGTCATCTACTTTGCTTTGCCCTGCGCGCAAACTTCAGTTTGACTTTTTCGTTTTGTTTCTCAATCCGATGAACGACCGTTCCTGCCGGTACGGGAAAAAACGCAGGGCAAACATAATGATAAATACCGATAGCCCGGTAAAGTTTGGCATCGTGGTTCCTAATTGGAATGGCGAGGCATTTCTGGCGCAGTGCCTGTCAGCGGCGTTCTTGTCGGCCCGCAGGACACATTGGCCATTTGAAGTGGTGGTCGTGGACGACGGCTCGACCGACCGCAGCGTCGAAATTATCCGGCGCCAGTTTCCCCGTGTGATTTTGCACGCCCGCGCCGAAAATCGCGGCTTTGCCGAAACGGTCAATGAAGGCGTGGCTGCCGCGCGCGGGCGCCTCATCGTACTTCTCAACAACGACGTGGTCATACGCGAAGACTTTTGCGCAACCCTGCTGGAACACTTCGACCGCGACGCGCGCCTGTTCGGCGTAACGGCCAAAACCGTCCAGTGGGACGGCAGTCAACCCAACTATGTCAAGATGGACGCGGTTTGGGCGCGCGGCGATTTTCGGCTGGTCTATTCCGATCCGCCGGAGCCAACACCGACGCACTTTCTGCAAGGCGGGGCCTGTGCGTTTGTCCGCGAGCACTTTCTCGAACTGGGGGGCTTGGCGACGTTTTATGCGCCGGCCTATTGGGAGGATTTTGATTTGTCGTGGCAGGCATGGGCGCACGGGTGGCGCAACCTCTACGAGCCGCGTTCGCCCGCGCTGCATTTGGGCAAAGCCTCTTTTCGACAGCTGGGCAACAACGAATGGCTCGCGCAACTCAACGCCCGAAATCACTGGCTGTTCACATGGGCCAATCTCGCTGACCCGCACCTGATGGCCGATCACTGCGCGCGCCTGCCGTTTCGAGTGGCCGGGGCGCTCCTGCATGGGGGTGGGACCGAGCTGCGATCGTTTTTCAGGGCGGCGCGGCGCATCCGTGAGGTGATGCAAAGCCGGCGGCGGCGGGCGGGACTGCGAACCGTCAGCGACACGGCCATTTTGAAAGCTGTAGATACCGCCCAATCCAAATGGAGCGGGTGAACGGCAACGGTTCTCGCCGGTTGGGTCGAGTGCAGCACGCAGCGCATTGTTACTTTCCATTCGGTCGAAGCCATGTTCGCAAGTGTAGTCATTCTTACACGAAACCGGCAGAAGCAACTCGAACAGTGTCTGCGAAGCCTGCAGGAGCAGACCTGCCGCGATTTTGAAGTCGTTGTCGTGGACACCGGTTCCACCGACGGCACGCCCGATTGGCTGCGCAATGAGGCCGTGGTGGACCGGCTTCAGATTCTGGAATCTGGCGGGAATAGTTTCGCTTCCGCGCGCAATCAGGGCATCGAACTGTCCCGCGGCGACTGGGTGGCATTCCTCGACGACGATTGCATGGCGGCGCCCGACTGGCTTGAGTGCCTCGCGCAGGTGGCCCCGCGCTATGATGCCGTCGGCGGCCTCGCCCTGCCGGCCAATCCGCTCCCGCTGCCGCGCTGGTGGCATCCCGACATGGGCTGGCTGGTCGGCTGGTCGGTGCCGGCGCAATTGCGGCGGTCGTCAGGCAATCAGTTTTATCCCAGCACCAGCAACATGGCGGTGCGACGCGCTGTGCTCAACCGCTGCCGGTTTCAGGAAATCGGTGCCGACTTTGACACGGCAAAAAACATCTACTACGGCGGGCGCGAAGACGCCGAACTGTGGCGCCGGTTGCGCCGGCTCGGCTATCGCACCCAGTTTGTACCCGACTTGATTGTCTATCACAACGTGCCGACCCATCGCTTTCGCTGGCGATACTTGCGCGACCGTGCGAAGGCCGACGGCCTCACGCTTTGGGTACGCGAACATCCCAACGAAATTCTTGCCGATGCCTGCCGCCAGGTTGCTCACTATTACTGGACGTGGTGGCGGCGGCTGCGCATGCCCAAACCCGAACGGGCCTTGCGCAAACTGTGGCAGATTCGCCAGAAGGCGCTCATCGAAGCGCCGGTCGCGGCTCTGGCGCCGGGCGAGCGGTCGCGCGCGATGTTCACAGCCCTTTGGCGCGCCTTCCGACAGGTGGCGGTCAACGAGATGAAAGCCAAACTCCGGCCCGGGGCTGTTCGTCGCGAGCACCGGCGTTTTCCGCGCCAGCCCCTGCCCGATGAACCGCGCTGCCTTCTGGTCGCCGCATTTGGCTTCCTCGGTGACATGGTCATCATCGAACCGGCGTGCCGCGCATTTCATGCCGCCCATCCGACCGTGCGCATGGTACTGCTCACTCATTCCATGGGCGATCAAGTTCATGCCCATATAGATTTCTGGGAGCGCCGCATTGTTTTTAATCCCTCGCCCGACGGAAAGATTGCCAGCAGCGAGTTGCAAAGAATCCGCAACGAACTCGGCGGGCTCGGCGCCGACGCCATGGCAATTCTCTATGCCCACCATGTGCCACCCGAAATCCTCTTTCACACCTCCCGCGCCGGCATCATCACCTTCGATCAGGATGTCGGTTTCCCCCGCCGCATGTGGCACGAGGCGGCCAATGCCCGTGTGACCAAAGACCTCGAACTTCAGGAGATTCTCAACATCGCTGTCCTGCTTCAGTGGTGGGGACCGCTGGCCCCTCTCCAGCCCTATATCTGGAAGGTCAGCGAGCAGGAACGGCAAGATGCCCGCACCCTGCTGAGGCTTCACGAGCGCCCGCGCCGCCACATTGTGGCGCTGCACACCGGCTCCGTGTTGCCTTATAAGCAATGGCCGCTCTTGCATTGGATGGCATTGGCGGCGCGGCTGGGCGAGGTGGAAAACCTCGACCTCGTCTTTGTCGGCGATGAACGATGCCTCGAAGGAGCAAGCCAGATTATCCGCGCAAACCGCCTCGACGCGATCAACCTGTGCGGCCGCCTGTCCGTGCGCATGTTGGCCGCCGTTCTGTCCGAATGCACCTTGCTGGTGACGGCCGATTCCGGCCCCAAGCATGTGGCCTTTGCCACCGGCACGCCGACCGTATCCCTCTATGGCCACAGCACGCCCGAACGCTGGGGCGCTTATTGGGACAAGCCGCGGCATGTGGCTCTGCGCGGCGGCAATGCCGACCTGACGGCCGAGGAAGCGCACGGCTTGGCCGAAGACTATTTGATGTCGCGAATCTCGCCGGAACGGGTTTATCTGGCCATCCGCGATATGTTCGAGCGCGGCCTCGTTGCGCAATAGCAACCGGTCAATTTCCTTTGGCTGGAAAAAACTCATAGCCCAAACTTTAATCTGGCGCAGGTGGTCAAACTTTGGGTTGCTCAATGCTCCCTTGCTTCAGCGGCATAGAAACGAAGAAACAACGCTGCATCCTGCCGCACACGCCAATATTCCAAACGTGTCGGAAGTGGATTTTCTTGACAGGGGCGGTTGGGCGGGAATTCATCCACGCATGAGCGGCACGGCGCAGTTGGACAAGTCACAGAACTCATCGCCGGCACGTGCACCGTTGCGGCTGTCCGTTGTGATTTGCACAAAAGACCGTCCGGAATCCCTCGCGCAAACGCTCGAAACGCTCTGGCGCCAAACCCGCCTTCCCGACGAACTTGTGATCGTTGACGACGGCCGTCTGGCCCCCGAATTGGTTGCCACAATCACCGCCGCCGCCTCGATGCGGGGCGTCCGGTTTTCCTATTGCAACAAATCCGACCGGCCGGGTCTGGCCCGCTCGCGCAAAGCCGGCATCGCCCAATCTTCCGGCGATATCATCCTTTTTCTCGACGACGATGTGCTGCTGGACGCAAACTACATTGCCGGAATCATGAAAGTCTATGAAAGCGACGCAGACCATCGCATCGGCGGCGTCGAGGGCGTTCTGCAAGGCCTTCGCTATCATCCGCTGCAAATGCTGCTGCTGCGGTTTTTCGGCATGGACTCTCCGCGCCGCGAAGGCCAGATTCTGAAAAACTTCATCGGCGTTCTCGTTCGCAACATCCCCGCACCAACCGACGTGCAGTGGCTCACGGGCTGCAACATGAGCTATCGGCGTGAGGCACTCGACGGCGTGGAAATCCCGACTGACCTCGAAGGCTGGAGCGCCGGCGAAGACCGCGCCCTCTCGTGGCAGGTCGGACGACGCTGGCACTTGGTGGCCACGCCCGATGCGCGTCTGGTCCATTGCAAGGCGCCGACGGCGAGGCTCAGCGCCCGACAGACCGGCTTTCAGGAAGTCTATTACAACTATCTCCACTTCCGTCGTTTCATGCCGCAAGACCTTGCTCATCGTGCGGCATTCGGCTGGCTGGCATTCGGCTATGTGGTTGTGAACTTGCTTCGGCGCGACTGGCAGCGTGCCGTAGGCAATCTGAGCGCAATCGGGAAAATCATCAAGCCCGGGAAAAAATCATCCGAGCACTCCGACCAATCGGACCGGTACGCCGGATAAGTCGAACAAAACATGCACACGTGGTTTCCATGCCGTCCATGAACATCGGCCTTGTCATAGACTACTACTGGCCGCATGCGATCAGCGGTGCCGAGCGTTCGACGCGCGAACTGGCGCGGGCGCTTGCGGCTCGCAGCCATGCCGTTACCGTGCTGACGCCCAACTACGGCGCAGCGCCCGAAGAGGACGATGCCGGCGTGGCAATCCGCCGCTATTGGTTTCCGCAGCGGCTTGAACCGGGCCGCATGGCCCCGGCTTTCTGGGCGAAAAACCTGCTATACTACCGCATTTCGGCACGGGCCATTGCCTCGATCGCGCGCCGCCGCGGTGTCGAAATCCTTCATGCCCAAAACACCTATGTCCAAATCCCAACCTATCTGGCCGCGCACCGCCTCGGCATCCCCTGCGTGGCCACAGTGCGCGACCTCAATTCGCTGTGCCCCATCGGCCACCTTCTGTCGGCGGCACACGACCCGCAGCACCAATGCGCAAAGGACTATCGCCGCTGCGCGCGCGAATTCCTCGCCTGCTACCATCCCGACGCCTCGTGGATTTTCCGCTGGCAGCTGCGGCTCGATGCGCTGTGGAAGCGGCTTGACCTTGCGCTGCGACAACGCGCCCTGCGCCGCTTCTCGAAAATCATTTTTGTCAGCCGCGGCCTTATGGACGAATACGTGCGACATGGATTTGCCGCTCAGCCCGGCCAGCTGGCCGTCGTTCATAATCTTCCGCCGCACATTTCTGAAGCCGAACTTGACGCCGCGCCCCCGCAGCCGCCTGCCGAGTGGAACCTGCCCGACCGCGCGCCCGTCATCGCTTACGTCGGCAAACTGTCGCTCGGCAAGGGTGCGCACATTTTGCTCGACGCCATCCCGCGCGTACTCGCGCGGCATCCCGACGCGGTGTTTGTATTTGCCGGCCGCCCGACCGCGCCGGTGAAAATCCCGCCGGCGATTCCGCCGAGCAACCTCCGCCTGCTTGGCCACGTGCCCGCCGCGGCCGTCCATGCCCTGCTGCGTCGCGCCGCTCTGTTCATCCTGCCCTCGATCTGGCCGGAGCCGCTGAGCAGCGCGGTACTCGAAGCACAGGCGTTCGGCGTGCCGGTCATCGGCACGGCGCGCGGCGGGACGCCCGAGCAAATTATCGAGGGCGAAAACGGCTGGCTGGTCGAACCGGCCAATGCCGCCGCTCTCGCCGGAGCCATCGCGGCCGCGCTCGACGACCCAGTCCGCCTCGCCCGCATGCGCCCCCGCTGCCGAGCCCTCGTGCGCGAGCGGTTTGACGAGGAGCGGATCATCCGGCAAACGGTGGACATCTATCGTGAATCTGCTTTGTCGAGGGGATAAAAGGGTTGATCAGCTATGTTGGTTGTCTGAGCAATTCTTTGTAAGTTTCGAGGCACTTCTGGGCCACGCGGGTCCATGTGTATTTTTCTTGGACCATCCGATATGCATTTTCGATGAGTTTGTTTCTTAATTCCGCGTCAGTGAGCAAACGTTCAATACAACCAGCAAGCCCTGCCTCATCGCGATCTTCAAAAGTAAGCCCTGTTTCGCCTTCATGCACGGTTTCCAAAAGCCCGGCTACACGCGAGCAAATCACGGGAACCCGGCAGGCCATGGCTTCCAGCAACACCAAGCCCAGCAATTCGGGCTTGGCCAGCCGCCGCCCATCAATGGGACGATATGTCGAGGCCATGACCAGCGCGGTCGCACCCTGATACGTTTGCAACAGAGTATCAGGAGTACAATATCCCAGAAAAATTACGCGGTCGGCCACGCCCAATCGCTCGCTTTCGGCCCGCAGAAACTGGAGGTATTCTGTAACTTTCTGGGGACCTGCAATTCTCAGCTGCAAGGAGGGAAATCTCTCCGACAACCGTCCCAACGCGCGAATGATAACTTCAAGACCTTTGTGCGGCATTGCGCGGCCCACATAGAGCAAATAAGGCGGCAGGTCGGGAGGCCCTTCTCGCGGCATAAAGAACTTCTCATTTACCCCGCCGCCAATGACAACAATACGGTCCGGTGATCCAGAATAGTTGTGATCCGTAGCCCATAAACCATGGTCCGTTTTGAATTCAGTCTCATAACCGCGAAGAAAAAAGCGTGCATTATACTGGCTAAGGAGCAAGAAGCGGTCCACCATCGCGCCAATCCTCGCGGGCAAATTGCGCCATCCGCCGCCCCCCAAGTCGGTCAAACAGATTGCGCAACCGCGCCGTCGCGCCAAAGGAATTAGCCACCGGTACTGGATAATCTTGTATTGGTAGAAATGGACAACATCCGGTTTTTGCCCAAAGGCAAGGCGCAGAAAAAAACGCACAAAGAGCGGATCCGATTGATGAAAAGGACGGATCGTAATCGGTCGCTCGTAATAAACCTGCAAAGCCCCGTCCACCCTATGTTTCAGCCATTTACTACCGGCGCCGCATCCCCAGATCTCGACATCCTCTCCAAGCTCCGACTCTGCTTTGGCGAGATCGTAAGGATAGTTGCCACCGCCGCCCGGCGTCGTTGCTTCGGGTAACCGTGTGCCCACGTGCACAATCCGCATTCACTCTGCCTCTTTCTTTTCAGTATTTCAGTGTGCCCGCAGCCGCTAATGTCAACGCTCTCGCCCTACGACGGACCGCGCAATCCCCGACGCCGGCTGACGTGCCAGTGCCTAAACCGCTTTTTGTCCCACAAACCACAGGTTGTCGCCGAGGCCCAACCGGTCGAGCAAACGAACCCAGAACCGCAACGCCCATGCCGGTATCGGCTCGGAAAACTGCCGTCCTTCCATCCTTGCCCTCGCCGCACGACCCGCAAAAACCCCTTTTGTGGATGACAAACAATAGACCCATCGGGTTCGCAAACCCGCCATCTCAAATGCTTTGCGAAGTGCGGTTGGCGAAAAGACCACATAATGGCGCGGCGGGTCATATCCCCACCAGTATTCGCCTTGCACGATACGATTCCAGCTGGCCGCGTTGGGTATACTGCCGACAAGCAAGCCTGCCGGCACAAGAGCACCAACAATTTTTTTTAGTACGCCGGCCGGATCACACACATGCTCCAGCGTTTGCCATACCGTAACCACATCAAAGACTTCCGCCGGCAAGTCTGCCTTCTCGATTGTCGTGCCGGCAACCTGCAAACCATGTTCCCGACAAACTCCCAATGCCCTCTCATCCGGCTCGATTCCCTCCGCTTCCCAACCGAGCTCCCGCATCTGCCAAAGGAACTCGCCCGTGCCTGCGCCTACATCGAGAAGTCGCAGCCCATCTCCATGGAAATGCAGCGGGCTTTTTCGACACACAACCGAATGACTTGCCGCCAAGGCAAGCCACCTGTTGACATGGGATGCTGCCCATTGCCTGCGCCCGATCCGATTGCCACATTTTTGTGCCAAAGCGGCCTTTCGAATCTGTTTGAACCACTCCGTGTGCGGCTTCTTGCCCCACGCCACTTGGCGCGCCGGCTCACGTTGAAACGCCCCATAGTCATTCGGATAGAAAAGGTGGATCTGATCAGGACGCACGCGCGGATTGGCATATACCAAACCGCACTGACCGCACCGGACGTATCGAAACATACCGGGGCTGCCATGCCGCCAATCGCGGGTCACTGCAACTGTCCGCGACCGGTCCTGCCCGCATAAAGGACACGCAATCCATTGCAGAAGGGATGGATCTGTGTCCATAGATAATCTTCCGTTTTCCAATCCGTCGCAAAATGAATCCGGTGCACGATAGCGAACACCCTCTCCATGCATTGGCGTGCCGTGGTTTTTCAACAAGTATTCCTTGCAGGATAACCCAAAGCAACACTAATGCGGCGGGACGAGGACATTCCGTTGAACGGCATAATTGTCCGTCTCGTCGGTCTCGATGACCTGGTCGAGCCGGTCTGCATAGCAAATAATCGTATGCACGCCGGCCGTTCGGCAAACACCACCACCGAATGGATCGGCGAAAAAACGGTCGAGCATCAAGCCGCCCGTGCGCGAGCCCCGCACCTCAACCCAGAACGGGCCGGCCGCGCGCGTGCCGTTGTTTTCCGCCAGCACCGAAACGATGAATGGCCGGCTAGGGGCTGCAGTTGAACCGACACCGTTGGCGCCGCGCCGGCGTACGAAAGCGTCGGGCTGGCGATTCCGCCCGGATCGAACACCAACAACCGGCAGGAATAGATGTCCTCATACAATCATCGGCTGTGACCGCCGGACCTTCTTAGCGCGGCGGCTGATTGATTTGGGTAACCCGAACAAGCCGCCCAAACGGGGCCGTCACTCTGGGGCGGGAAATCCGCTAAATATGATAGATCGTCCACGAATCGTCGCGGTCGCTGCCTATGTAGCCTGTGAGGCCGTCGGCACTCAACCACGGTGCCCAATCTATCCTTGGGGAGTTGAGTTCCTCAACCGGAACCGGCGTCGTGAAGACAAACGAGGGTTCCGGATAGGCAGCGTTGATTGCCATGTTCCAAATAAGAGCAGACCATAATACCAATTTGGTGCGCATGACCTGAAACATCCCTTTTTCGATTTGCTCTTTCTTTTCTTGGAATGGAAATCCGTAATTGTCCATTGAAATTCCTTGTCGCTTTCTTTTAATCAGTTTTTTCAAGGGTTTGGTATCGAATTTCCTACGGGAAAGATGCATGCTACAGCCCAATTCGCCAAATTCCTTTCTAAAAGGTGCCGCACAATTTTTAGGCGTTTATAGTTTGTTAAAAGCATGCTTGCCTCAAGGGTTTCGCAAGCCGGTTACCGAGTATCGCCGCTCGAAGATTTATTTGCCGCCGTTAAAAATTGAGCATTTCGGCTATTGGGGCCGCGACGAAAAAGCCGTTCATGTTTCCCAACGCTATGCGCAGTACTTTGGCCAAAGCCTGCTTGATGTGGGGTGTGACCAAAAACAGCTTCGGGCTGCCATCGGTCGTTCAGACTTGCGATATGTTGGCGTGGATCGCACCCCCCCAGCCGATCTATGCTTGGATTTGGAGTCGGACAAGATTCCTGTGCCCGACAATGAATTTGACACCGTTGTTGCTTTGGATGTCCTAGAACATCTTGATCATATTCGCGAAGCCTTCGCTGAATTGGTTCGCTGCACGCGGCGGTATCTGATTGTCTCCCTGCCAAACAACGGGTTTGGCGTCTATGATCACATGCTGCGCGGCCATGGAATCCCAAGGTTTTATGGACTGCCCGAGGAATACCCGCCCGACCGGCACAGATGGTTTTTTAACTTTGATGATGCCGACCATTTTCTCGAATACTGTGCCGAAAAACATGGAATGAAAGTTGTTGAACGTGTTGCTGAATGGCGCATCCCCGGCTGGCCTTGGTGGAAGCGCCCTTTTCACGCTTTGCGTTTCTTTCTCGGCCCGCGCACTGCATACTTCCGCCACCGCTATTTTCAGACAATCTGGTATGTCTTTGAAAAACCTTTGCCAAACCAAAACGGAACTCAATGAAACCTGATTTGCGCCGGCAGTTGCAATATATCTCCCGCGACGGAGCGGCCTTGGCCGCCGGCGTGGCCGTCACCAATCTGCTGGCCGTTCTGGTGCCGGTCACTTATAATGCATTCCGAAGCGTCGAGGGCTATGGCATCTACACGTTCATCATGTCGGTCATGGCCGTGGCCGGCATGAGTTCGTTGTCGGGGATGAACTCGGCGATTCTGGTGGCTGCGGCGCAGGAAAAGTTCCATATTTTGCGCACGGCCACACGCCGCCGTGTGCACTTCAGCCTTGCCGTCGGCTGTCCCGGTCTTCTGGCGGCGGGACTGGCCATGTTGCAGTGGTTTCCGCAGCAGCGTCTGGTCGGCTATGCGTGTTTCATATTTTGCTGAGATGCCGCACTGACATGAACCGTTTTTCGCTTCTCCGCGATCAACTTCGCTATGTGACTTCCAAGGGGTTTGCGCTTGGCCTCTCGGCCGCCGTAACAAACCTCATCGGTTTTCTGGTCCTTTTCGCCTATAATTATTACGGCACGCTACATGGAACGGTTGGAGACTACGGCATCTACAGCTATGTGATGGCCGTAATGGCGACGCTGGGGCTAACCTCTCTGACGGGGCTGAATTGGGCCACATTGGTGGCTTCGGCCCAGCACAAACCCCACATTCTTCGGACGGCGGCCCGTCGCCGTATCGCCAGCAGTACGCTACTGGGCATTCCCGCGCTCCTGCTGACTTATTTGGTTATTGCCCTTTGGTTTCCGAATCTGATTTCCGCCGGCAGGGCCTGTCTGTTCCTTTTGCCCTTTTTCCCCTTCATGTATTCATTTACAGGAGTTTATTATTACCTGAATGGACAGGGCAAGTTTTGGCAATTCGCGTGGGCGCAAATTGTTGCCGCGCTGCTCAACCTGGCAGCGGTGGTCATTTGTCTTCGCTGCTGGCCGGAGTGGAGTTTGTTGCCGCCGGTAGCTACGTTAGCCTCGAAAACTCTGTTCGAGGCCGGTCTCTATTGGGCGCTGATTCGCCGCGACCGCATTCCGTTGCTCGATCAGGACCGGCATCTTCTCTCCTTCGGCGTCAAAACAAGCCTGACAGGTGTCACAGGCAATCTGGAAAGCCACATTGACCGGCTGATTGTTGGAACTGTTTTTGGCTTTCAGGACTTGGGAATGTATAATGCAGGCCGCGGCATCGGTTTGCCGCTGCGGCAGATTCCTCTGATTTACTATCAACTTTATACGCCCAAGCTCGCGCGGAAGACTCCGGGGGAAGCATGGCGATTAACCAATCGAGCGTTGGCTTGGGGGATTGTGTTTCTTGCGCCAGTTTTTGCCCTCATCTATTGGCTGCTGCCGTGGCTCTATGCCGCGTTTCTCCACAAGTTCGATCAAAGTTCATTCTATGCGCGCTGGTTTGTGGCAGTGGCGGCTGCCGGAATTCCGTTTTACTTCTATTGCCCGTTTTTCCATGCACAGCGTCAGGCACGCCGCGAAGTGACTGTTCGCCTGACGCGCACCATTCTGATTACCTTCGGATTGCTTGCATTAATGCCGCACTATGGAATCATGGGGGCTGTGTATGCGCAGCTGTTTGCGACGGCGTTTATGTCCTTCCACAGCTGGTGGGAAGCGCGAAAGTCGCGGGTGCGTTTGGACAGCACTGCTTCCCCGCCCCCATCCCCAGTGGGCGAAAACGGACAGGTCGTATGAGGCAAATCTCACGCCCGCGTCGGTGCTTTCACAGTGCTGCGGCAGATACTTGCCGATCTCAAATAATGGTTGCCGTTCTGGTCGTTTCGCATAGGACAATCTATGTTGCCGTTGTTATCTCAGTCGCTTTGCGCGGTTTTCTGGCCAAGCTGCTGTCGCGTCGTTCTCATTCGTCAACGACAGCAAAGGGGCGGGCCCGATGAAAAGTGTATAATGGAGTAGGATATGATTCATCGCATCGCACTAGCCGTTGTGTTTGCACTGACAGCACAAATCGCCGCCGCCGGCGTCGGCGATCCACAACTGATGACCGACCACCCTTGGTATCCCGGCGAACTGTCGTGCTCGACCTTTGATCGCCTCTTCCGGACGCAGGCCGCCCTCTACGAGCGCGTCACGGGCCGCAAGGTGGTCTCCGATGAAGACAAGGCGCTGGCGTCCTGGTATTGGCGCAACCTCAACTACTTCCACTGCACGGGCGGAAATGAGGACATCTGGGACAAGGGCCTTAAGGCCGGCGAAGAGACGCGCGAATACTGGTCCGGACTGTTTGGTTTCGGCTACGGCCTATGCTATGCAGACCACCACCAATGGCACGGCGAGATGGCACGGCTGTTGGGGCCGTTTCGCGCACGTTCAGCCGGTGTCGCAGGCCATACCACCTTCGAGGTCTGGCTGACCGGCGGGCCCTACGGCGAGGGCCGCTGGGCGCTTCTCGACCACGACATCTCGACCGTCGTGTTCACTCCCGATGGCCGGCGGCTGATGGGCCTGATGGAAGTCAATCAGGACCTTTCAGCGGTGAAGAAAAGCGACAAGCGGCGCGGCTTCATTCCCGCCGGCCTTCATCCCAGCGACCCCGACACCTACAAGGAAATCAAGTGGGTCGGCTATACCACCGGCTACGCCGGTCCGCCGCCGATGGTGCATCTGCGGTCGGGCGAATCCCTGCGCCGCTATCTGAAACCCGGCCTCGACGATGGAAAGACTTTTGCCTATTGGGGAATCAACTACAACATCGAAAACATCCCCGGCCCGACCCGCGACCGCACGTGGGTCAACCAGCCCGAGGCGATGTATGGTTCGGGCCGGCAGGCGCCCTACAAGGCCGGCCAGGCGCGCTATGCCAACGCCGTCTATATTTACAAACCGGATTTCCGGTCGGAGAAATACAAGGAAGGCGTGATCGCAGAGTCCGACAAGGAAATTACTTTCGAGTTCTACTCACCCTATATCATCGCGGCAAGCCCGCCGCCCGCCAGTGCGCGCGCCGAGTGGGGCATCTATGAACCGGGCTGCACGGGCGGACTGATTCTTGCGGGAACCATGACCTGTCCGGTTGAGGTTTCCGTGGATCAGGGCCGCACGTGGCAGAAAGCCGGCGCGGCGCGCAACGGGCTGGACCTGACCGACTATGTGAAGGGGCGCCGCCAATACTGGCTTCGATTTCATGCGGGAGCAAAAGAGTTGGCCGGTTCTGGCCTGACCATAAAAACCGTGTGCCAGTGTGCACCGACAATAATTCCGCGTCCAAAAAGCGGACTCAATCGGATTACCTATGAGGCGTCGGGGCTGGCCGTCATTTCCGCCGGACCGAACATCGGGCAGGCCGTGCCGCATATTGTCGCCGGTGCCTTTGATTCGCCCGGCGTGACACTGAAGATCGCGCTGCCGCGAGGGAGCAAGGCTGTGCGCGTGTATGCAGCCGCGCGGGCGGCATCCGGCGCGCCGCCGGTCCAGTGCGCCTACAACATCGAGTGCTCCACGGATGGCGGAACGTCGTGGCAGCCGGTCGTCAAAGACTGGCAAATCATTCGGCGGCAGCCGGAACCCAACGACTGGTGGAGCCAGACGTTCATCATGGGCGATGCGCCAGTCAATACTACTGGCCCCATTCACGTACGTTTCAGCAATACTGGCGGCCGGAAATTTTTGCGCGCCGAAGCTCATCTCGTGTACGAGGTTGGCTGTGCGTCGCCGCTCACGGCAAAGTTCGTCTGGAAAAGCGGCGGGGAGATCAAGTCTGCGACGCATGTTTATAGCACCGCGCCCGCTCAATCCGACAACTCTTGGTCTTTTGATGCCGGCACAAATCCCGATCTGCTCTGGGTCGAATATTCTGCCGATTGATAGCCCGCGCGAAGACGCTTTGTACCGTCGCAGGCGATGCAGAGAGTTCCCGCTTCAGTGGGGTTTTCGCGCCCAAGTCGCCTGCCACCATGGCCTTTGGCCACAGGCCAAAACCATGCGCAAAAGCGCATATTGACGGTCGAATTACGAGTTTAGGCTGGGGGCGGTTTTTTCCCGCCCTCAAAAGGGCCGCCTGCGTTATTTACCAAATCCGATAGCCAAACATGAGTGGCCTTTTTTAAGGTCAAAGAAAAGCCTCGACATGGGGATGCGGGCGATGCGTTCCCGCGTGCATTGGGGTAGGAACGCATCTGGCCACGACGGCTGCAATCAGGATAGATTGTTAGGCGAAAGAGTCTAAAAAAATGCGGTCGGGGTGGAACCCGACCCTCCACGGCGTCGAACTCAAATCCGGTCGGGGTGGAACCCGACCCTCCACGTAGTTATTGGGAGGGATGCCTTCCACGGCATCCATCTTCAGCCAATTTCGGAAGAGACCCCCGCTGGCAGGATAAGAATAGGGCTTGATTTTTTGGGCAATTTCGGGAAGCCGTCATCGTTTTGGTGGTAGGAGAGATAATGAAAAACGAAAACTTTAAGAGAACCAAGGGACTCGCCACAGCAGTATTCCGAATTCCCGAGCCTTCAATTGCCGGCACGGCATCTTCCGCAGACTCGCCCGCCTCGCTCTGTGTGTTGTGCGGCGACAATCAACCCGACCTCGTGGATGTCCAGCGGGGCTATCGGATAGTCGAGTGTCGAAAGTGCGGACTGGTGTATCTCGACCCGCCGCCGTTGCCGGCATTCTTGGTGCAGTCGTATCAAGCCTATTTGCCCGACGATCCCGACGGTGTAGCGAACTGGAACCGAATGATGGATGGGTTGTATCGGTCGGCGCGACGGCGGCTGATTGCGCGTTTTCCGGCCGGCGGCCGGCTTCTGGATGTCGGGTGTGCCTACGGCGGTTTTCTGGAGATGATGAAGAAGGCCGGCTGGCAGGTCGAGGGGATCGAAGTGGCGGCTGCGGCCGCAGCGGCCTGCCGACGCCGGGAGTTGGACGTTCACGCCGTTGCTCTGGCGGAGGCGCAATGGCCGGCGGACCGCTTCGATGCAGTGACACTGTTCTATGTGCTTGAACATGTTCCTGATCCGCTGGGCGGGCTGAGAAAGATTTATGAAGCAATGAAGCCGGGCGGTTTGTTGATCGTGCGGGTCCCCGATACGACGCCACTGGCGAAGTTCCTCAAGCGGATCGGCCGGCGGAATGAATTGTATGATCCGCCGTATCACCTGTTTGATTTTTCACCGGCGGTATTGACGCGGCTGATTGAGCAGGCTGGATTCCGAAATGTGCGTATGGAAATAGACGCAGCCACGCGCCCGCGGCGCATAGGCCCGCGGCTGCTGTCGCTGACCGCTACGATGATCGGCCGCGCGCTGCAATGGCTGACCGGCGGGCGGTTTCTCCTTCGCGGCGTGAGCAAGACGGCTGTGGCCGAGAAGTAGCAGGCAGGGCTGGCATTCATAATCGCTTGTCTCGGCGCCGTCCGAGCCTTACCTTTGTTCCGGGATGTGGCACGCGATGACGGCCGATACTCTTCGGCGTATTGAGAGCAAGGTGCGCGCCGGCGAACGGCTGACGCGCGATGACGGGCTTGCGTTGTTTGCCTCGGACGACTTGCTTGGGATTGGGGCGCTGGCCGACGCGGTTCGCCGCCGGAAACACGGCCGCCGAACTATTTTCGTTCGCAACCACCATATTAACTACTCGAACATCTGTCGGTCGCTGTGCCGGTTTTGCGCCTTCGGCGTTGCGCCAGACAATCCACGTGCCTACACACTGAGCCATGATGCGATTGTTGCCCGCGCCCGACAGGGAGTTGCGGCGGG
>JAOAGV010000098.1 GCA_026415575.1 Candidatus Sumerlaeia bacterium | reverse complement strand
GCACGGCAGGGTGCGCGCCCAGATGTACCCGACCGGGATGCTGCCATCGCGGTCGGCCGGGTAATAACGCCCAAGTTGCCCTTTAGCCTCTTCGAGCACCCAATTGCCCCACGCTTCCACGGCTGCAAGTAATGGGTTCCGGGAGACCGACGCTCTGATGTTGAGCGATTGTTGTTCTGGTTTTGTTTTTCCCTTCTTGGGAGAGGGCAACACAAGGTTTTTGACCGAGTCTTGTTTGCCAAACTTTTGCGGGTATTCGAGCACGGCCTTGTTGAGCAGCACGGCCACCGGGTTGCAGTCGAGCGCATAGGTCTCGCAGCCCAGCCGCAACGCCTCGAGGGGGATTGCGCCGCCGCCGGCAAAGGGGTCGAGCACCCGCGGCGCGCGGTCGCCGTGGGCCTCCCGGATCAGCCGTCGAGCTTTTTGCAGCAGATTCTCGCCGCCGGCGTCAGAGCTGTTGACCACCTCCCAAGGCGCAACCTGGCGCACAAGGTGCAGCCACTCGTTCCGGAGGCGCGGGTTATCCGGCAGCAGCGCGGCCAGCGCGGTCGCCCGCGATGCGGCCAACGGCCGGCGCGCCCACCAGATGTGGAGCGTGCTGATGTGGCCGTGGCGGATGTTTTTTTCACGCACGCTCTGTTCCGAGACCTCGCGGAGGGGGAAGTCGGCCTCGATAAGGCGCGGTTTCATCATTTCATTCACTCCAGAGTCTTTTTCCAATCGGCGACGACATAGCGCACAATTTGTTTTACTTCTTCCGGACAAAGTTTGGCCGCGGGGTTTTGCAGTGTGAACAGTTTCGGTTCGCTGGCGGCGTTTTCTACTACATAAAGGTAGTAGTCAACGCCAAAACGCTGGGCCATGAGCCATTCGTTGGGCGTGAGTACGAGCACACCCGTGGTGGCGCGCGCCTTGACCTCGATGTAACGCACTGCGCCGTCGGGCGCCTCGGACCGGATGTCGTAGCCGAGGTTTTCGCGGGAAACGTCTGTGGGCACGCGGCCTTGGGCGCGCTCATACTCGAGGGCGACCTGCATTCCGATGGCCTCGATGCCCGCATCCGACCGCATGGCCGCGTCGGCGGCGGGTTGCGGAATCACCCGCACGACGCCCAGAACGCGGGGCGTGGAGGGCAACAGACTGGTCTGGTGCTCGATTTCCGCTACGAGGGCCCGTTTGCGGGCTTGCAATTCCTCGCGGCGGCGTTCCTCGTTGCGGAGTTCCACATCCGGGATGGGTTCGCCCTTGGTTCGGCGGGTTTCGTAGTCAATCAGTTTGGCATCGCAGTCCAGAAGCATTTGTTCGAGCGAGCGCAGGCCGTATTTCTGCTTGATGGCGGCGTCGCGCTGGCGCAGTTCGAGCAGCTCGGCCCGGTAGTGGTCGAGCACCTGCTCGACGGCAAAGGCGATCACCGTGTGCTCGGACGGATCCGGCGCGTCGTTTTGCTCGGTCTGATCCGCCGGCCTCAAATCCCACAGCACGCTGCTGTTGAGCAAGCGCAGCTCGGCGGCGGTGCGCGGCTGATAGACCGTAAACAGCCGCTTGCCGGCAATTTGGTTCGCGCCGTCGCGCAGCTCGCCCTCAAGGAACCACAGCCAGCCGTCGAGCTGACCGTCGGGGTCGGCGAACACCGCGCCGCGGCGCAAATCCTCGGCACAATCGGCCAGCAGGCGCTCGATGAGTGTCTCCAGCAGGGGGTGGCCCGGTGCGACGAACTCCGCTTCTTGGCGTCGAGCGGTCTGTTTGTCGAAGGCCAGCTTGGAGTATTCGTGGAAAACTTCGCCGTATTGGTGCTTGAACGCCTGCGGGACATTGCGTAGTTCGTAGGGCACGAGCGGCACCCGCCACAGGGCATCGCGCCGTTGCTCGATGGTCAGCCCGACGAACCGGCAGCTGTGCAGGAAGAACTTCTCGATGTATTCGGGCACGAGCCGGTGTTCGCGCGCGCGGCGTTCCTCGCCGAGGATGCGGCTGAGGTCAATGTGCCGTGTGGCCAGCGCCTCTTGGGCGGCTTCTCGAGCCTTGCGCACGGCTTCCTCGTCCGGCACCGCTTTGATCTCGGCGATGATGTCCTCGAGCGTGCGGCGTTGGGCGATGGCTTCGACGATGAGATCCTTGAGCGTGCGGCCCGGCATGACCTCGCCGATCACGTCAAAGACGCGGTCGCTGCCGTAGGCCTCACGGATGCGTTCAAGTTTTTCAAAAAGTGCCTGCATGACCTTGCCTTCGCGGGTGTCGGCGGCCACGAGGTTGTAGATGTGAACCTCCTTTTGTTGGCCGTAGCGGTGAATGCGGCCCATGCGTTGTTCGAGCCGGTTCGGATTCCACGGCAGGTCGTAGTTCACCATCAGGGAGCAGAATTGGAGGTTGATGCCTTCGCCGCCGGCCTCGGTGGAAATCATCACCTGCGTTTTTTCACGGAAATCATGCTCGGCGCGAATGCGCGCGTCGAGGTCCATGCCGCCGTGCAGTTGGGCGACGGTGTAGCCCCACGTTTTGAGTTTCTCGACCAGATATTCGAGCGTCTCGCGCGATTCGGTGAAGATGAGGATCTTCTCGCCTGTCTGCTGGATTTTCTCGTCGCTCATGACCCGGCGCAGCTCACCGAGCTTGGTTTCGACTTCGTGGCGCTCGGCGTCGCGGGCCAGCCGGATCAGCTCGCCGAGCTTCTCGATTTCAGCCTGGAGTTCCTCGCGGGTCTCGGCGGCGGTGAGCCGCTCGACCAATCCATCCTCGCAGCGGAGGCGCTCGGTCTCGGGCGCGTCTTCCAGCTCGTCCTCATCGAGTTGGCCGCCTTCGGCCAGCCATTGGCCAAGGGACAGCAGTTCCTCGAGGCGGGCTTTGCGGCGTTCGAGCGAGCGGCGGACGGCGCGCACGCTGGAGGCGAGGCGGCGCTGGAGAATAAGCAGGGCGAAGGCGACGTTGCGTTTGTCGCTGGCGAGGGCCTTGTTGTACGACCGCTCGACGTATTCGGTGACGGCGTTGTAGAGGCGTTTCTCGTCGTCGTTGAGCCGGTAGGGCTTGGTGAAGACATGCCGTGGCGGGAAGAGCGGGCGGCCCTCGAAGTCGCGCAGGTCTTCCTTGAGCCGTCGCAGGAACAGGGGGTTGTCGCGGTTTTGAACCGACTCGAGCAGCAGGTCGGTGTTGGCGAACATGCCCGGCTGGAGCAGGTCGAGGAACAGGCGGAAGTTTTCCGGGTCGCCCCGGTGGGGCGTGGCGGTCAGGAACAGCAGGAACTGGCTGGTGCGTGAGAGTAGTTCGCCGAAGCGGTAGCGCTCGGTCTTGCTGGTTTTGTCACCGTAGCGGTAGGCGGCCATTTTGTGGGCTTCATCCACCACCACCAAATCCCACGAGGTCTCGGCCAGTGTGGCCATAACGTCGTTTTGCTTGCCGAAGTCCATCGAGGTGATGACCTGGGGTTGCTCGAGCCAGATGTTGCGCCCCCAAGTGGCATTCATCACGTTGCGGTCCACGAGGGTGAAGGTTTCGCTGAAGCGCTCCTTCATTTCGCGCAGCCACTGGTCTTTAAGGTGGCCGGGCACGACGATAAGCGTGCGCCGGACTACGCCGCGATATTTGAGCTCCTTGAGCAGGAGGCCGGTCATAATGGTTTTGCCCGCGCCGGGGTCATCCGCCAACAAGAACCGGATGCGCGGGCTGCGCAGGATGTTGTGATAGACCGCCTCGATTTGGTGGGGCAGCGAGTCCACCTGCGAGGCGTTCACAGCAAAGAGCGGGTCGAACTGCTGGGCGAACCGCACCCGGTGCGCCTCGATGGCCAGAAAAAAGGCCTCGGCACGGCCCTGAAAATCGTGGCCAATGCCCGTGGCACGCCGAATGCGCGCCAAGTCTGCGGTGCCCAGAATGCAGGAATAGAAATGCTGAGACTTCATGCCTACGGCTGCGATTTTGGTGCGGCCACCAAGTTCTTGGACGGTGATCACGCGGACGGCCTCCGGCCAGAATGGGGCCTCCAACATATCACCTTGTTCGATGGTAGTTTCAGACATAGCCGCCTCCTGCGGTGCTATACAGGGCTGTGCTATTGCGGTCGCTCACCACCTCACGGGAAAGCAGCGGCGGCTCGCGCAGCCCGGCCTAAAAGCAGCGTGAATATTTTGGTAGGATGGAAAGAAACACTCGAAATGCTGATTTGGCGCGGATAGTGATAAGGTGCCATGTAACAACACTGTGCCCCAAAGGAGGCATTTCGAGTGAAAAGAGCAGACTTCAACCGACTGCGGCGATGCAAGCGAAATCTGCCGAAGCGAGGCACATGCGATAGAAGGATTTTGGATCAGGGATTTCGCGGACAAAAGGGGTGGATTGAGGATTTTGCTGTCGGTTCGGGATTGATTGAGGTTTCTGTCGCAGCGGACGGGCCCGATTTCTCGACCGAAGAAAACAGTCCACCCGTTCGCCCCCGTGGTGACTTCCTCCGTGGTGACTGGATTGTGTTCTCGTTGGGGCGGGCCGATGATTGTGGCCGCTGCTACGCGACCCGCAACAGCGAGCGCTCTCGCTGGTCCTGGCCATCTTCGATCCAAGAGACCGTCGTGGCCAGCCCTGACAATCAGGGCCAAATCTGCGCGACGCTTCATTTTCTTCCGCCCGCGAATGAAGTGGTGTTCGAAGCCGCAGCCATGACCCACGCGGCTGTTGACGCGCTCAACGGCCGTTCGCTTTTTGCAGAGGCCATAGAACGCGTAACTGGGCCGGTTTTTTTCTGCTGGGGTAACTTTCCTAAAACCCCGCCACACCTCCCAGCCCACCTGCTATCCATGCACCCCTCTTGGGGTAAAGAATTACGCCCGTCCCCCTTCAAACCCGCGCCCGACGCGGCCCGCCTCATTCCGCAAGTGGCTCGTATGTCATTCCCACTTGAGTGGGGTGGCTTTTTGCGTCGCGGGTGACTGAAAAGCCCCCACTGAAGTGGAGTGAAGTGGAGAATAATCCGGTAAACCGACGTGGAGAATAATCCGGAAAACTGAAATGTAGAAAGATACTGTAAATTGAAGTTTGGCGTACAAACTGCCAACCAAAGACCGAACTACGAACAGCACGCTGACGAGGGAACCATGTGCATTGTCCGACAATCTCTGGATCCGATTCATCCGCTGTCGTCCGAGCGACCGCGCGTCAGGTAGGCAAACACCGCCTGCACGTTGTCGTCGGGCGAGGTCATCAGGTCTATGCTGACTCCGTCCTCGATTACCACTTGCGTGAGCCGGTCATAGACCGCGTCGGGATCGAAGGTCTCGATGAGGATGCCCCTGCGCGTGGAGTCCAATGACACTTGGCGGACTTGCTCGACGGCGATCAGCCGGCTGGCCAAGGCGCGCGGCTCGGCGCATTCGAGATAGATTTGATGCGGGTGTTCGCGCAGGAGGCCGCGCACTTCGTGCACGTCGCCCTCGGCCAGAAGCCGCCCGTGGCTGATCATCATAATGTTGGAGGTCAGGGCATCTATCTCGTGCAGGATGTGGCTGGAGATGGCGACGGTTTTTCCCTCTGCACCCCAGCGCGCGACCAAATCCAACGTGTGGCGCCGGCCGACGGGGTCCATGCCTGCCAGCGGCTCGTCGAGCAGGATGACGTCGGGATTATGAGCGACGGCGTGGGCCAGTTTGAGACGCTGGCGCATTCCTTTGCTGTATGCGCCGATTCGTTTGCGGGCCTCGTCGGCAAGGCCGACCAATTCCAGCGCCTCGTATGCCAGTGCGCGGGCGCGCTGCCGCGCATAGCCATGCATCCGAAGCGAGGCGCAGAGAAAATCCGCGCCGGTCAGTGCGTCATAGAATCCGTCGCCGTCATGGCAGAAGCCGATGCGGCGATAGACCTCGACCTCGCGCCAGGGGTTCGCCCCAAAGATTTCGACCCGCCCGCGGCTGGGCCAAAGCAGCCCTGCCGTCACCTTCAGAAGCGTGGACTTTCCTGCGCCGTTGGGGCCCAGCAAACCCGTCACGCCGGGCGTCAACTGCACGGTAATCCCGTTGATGCCCAGCACCTCGCCGTACCACTTCGAGACATCATAAAGGGCAACGGGCGGGGTCATTTGACCACCTCGACGGGGCGGACCTGCCGCCAAAGGATTGCCCAACACAGTGCGGTCGCCGCAAGAATTACTCCGGCGGCTGCCAGCCCGCTGAACGGAAATTCCTGCGCCTCTTGCACGTGCTCGAGGCCGAATAGCCAAAGCCCGAGACGGTAGAAATCGAACTGCAACGAGATGATCATGAACTTGCGGCTATCAAAAATGCCGTTCAGAACGCCTGCCAAAACGTTGTGCCCGATAAACAGGCCGACCACCACTACTCCCGCGATCGCCCCTTTTTTTACCAGCGAGGAGGCCATCAACATGAGCGCGCCGCAAAACAGCGCGATCAGCACCGACAGCGCGACAATTGCAAACGGCAGCCGCCAGTAAGTCAGGATAAACTCTTTTCCGCCGCCGCCCAGCCAGTGGAGCACAAAAACCAGCAACGTCGGCACCGCCGTGATGCCCAGAATCGGCAGCGCCAAAACGCCCAACTTGCCCAACAGGTATTCGGTAACCGTCAACGGTTTGGACAGATACAGCGGGATGGCATTGTCGCGCCGGTCGTCGGCAATCAAACCCGCTCCCATGATCAGCGTCAGAATGGCCACCGTCAGGGTTTGGGCGATGATCTCGGTGAGGAAAAACCGGGCGTTGATGCCGGGCAAACGCTCTACCGGTATGGCGTATTGCTCCAGAATCTGGCGATTGGCCATGACATAGACATAGGCCAAAAAACAGAAGTGGATGAATCCGGCGCTCACCAGAATGAGGATCAGAATGTTGCGTCCCTTGCCTGTGAACAAGAGCGACAGGTGGTAGCGCGTGATTACGAGCCACCGGTGCCAGCGCGGCCGCGGCTTTCCGGCCCACGGATGATAATGTTGGTCATAAACCGGCATGGTCTGGTCGCATGTCAAATTCGCTTGGACGGAAAACGCACGTACTTCACACTTTGCCGCACTGTTTGTAGTTCGCGCTTTGGCGCGACCTGCAAGCAACAAGCGGTTTGATCTGCTGTGCCATCAAATTCGCATGGCTAGTTTTGCTCTTCGATGGCGCTGAGGAATACATCCTCCAGCGAATCGCGTTTGCGCATGAGGTGGCGGATTTGCACACCCGAAGCGCGGGCCACCCGAAACAAAACCTCTGTGCCTTTTCCCGGCGGCAGCGTCACGCGCAGCAAGTCATTTCGCCCGGGCTCGCACCGGCAGCCTTCGCGCGCCAGAGCCTGCACAAATCCGTCGCCGTCTCCGGCGCTTTTCCAGCGCACCTCTACGACCGCCTCTTCGACCCGCTTCAGGTCCTCGATCTTTCCCGATACCACTACGCGCCCCTTCTTGATCATCACCACATCGGTGCAGGCGGCTTCCACGTCGTGCAGAATATGCGAGGAAAAGATTACGCTCGTTTCGCCCTGGGCCACAACATCTTTGATCAGCTGCAACATTTCCTGCCGGCCCGACGGATCGAGTCCGTTGGTCGGTTCATCGAGGAAGAGCACGTCGGGCGAGGCCACCAGAGCCTGCGCCAGCTTGATGCGCTGCTTCATTCCCGTCGAAAACGTTCCCACCTCGCGATAGCGCGCCTCGCCCAATCCGACGTAGAACAGCACCTCATGGGCGCGCTGCATGGCCTCGGCCCACGGCAGTCCGTACAACTCGCCGCAATAGGCGACCAGCCGCACCGCCTTCAGCGACGGGATCAGGCAGTCGTGTTCCGGCATATAGCCGATGCGCTGGCGAATGTGCACGCCCCTGCGGCCGATGGGTATGCCAAGCACCGCACCGCTGCCGCGCGCAGGGCGGAGAAATCCCAGAAGGATTTTCAGCAGGGTGGTTTTCCCAGCGCCGTTCGGCCCCAGAAGACCAGTGGCACCGCGCCCGATCTGAAAACTCAGATCATTCAGCACGGGGGTCTTTCCGTAAGCGAACGAGAGGCCGCTGACTTGGATAATCGGGTCCGATGTCATAAAAGAGCCTTGCGGTTTGTTCGGAAACACCAAATTACGCCAATAGTGTGGCTGCGCTTTTTACACCTCGCAATGATGGTAGAGCAGTAGGATTCTGTGGAGCCTGCCATACAGCATCCCCAGTCCGAACATCTCCGCCGAACGGAAGGTTGTCGCCTCTCCAAAAACCCATGAACCACCGATTCGCACCGATTCGCACGGATTATAGACTCGTTCATCAGAGTCCACAGCAACCTCCAGCCACAACCAAAAAAAGTACAAAGGTGCATTTTCGACATTTCCAACTGCGCATGCGTTTGGCGCCGTTGAAAACCTCTGAGGGGCGATACCGAAAAGTCCGCATCGTAAGACATGGAGAAAATGTGTGCAATGTCGGAAAGCCCGGACAAAAGAAAATATTGAATCTTTCCGGCGCGCCCGCGCGGGAAAAGAAACCGTTTCCAGTCGGCACATATTAATCCCCCCGCAGATTGTGCCCTCGTCAATACACACAGGTATTTCCGGGGCCGCTGAAAACAGTTCCATTAATGAATCGCTTGTCTGTTTCCCGTCAATGACCAAGGTGTTGAAGCCGCATCAAGACCCAGCGGACCAGCGGATGGCCGAGCACGCTGTGGCGGTGGTCGCGCAGAACACGACGGAGACAGACTACACGGGCTGTGAGGTCGAAAAGCAGCGACTCAACTGCAAACCGGCGCGCGGTTGATGCCCGTCATCACCTTCCACGCCTTCGTTGTTTGGCGCGCGATGTGCGCGGTACGGCGGGAATGAGAGTGCCAGCATTTGCCCTGTCTGGCTGTGTTCGAGGATGCCGAATGGCAATCGGTCGGGATGATCACCAAACATGGCCCTCTGCCCGACGAACCGCCGCCGTTGGGCGTCCGTGTCGTTGGATCGCCCCGCTCAACCGTTCTCGCGCGCAAAAGCTGCAAGCCGTCCAACCTCAAGGCGTCTGGATTAGCTTGCAGCGCACCCGCGACTTCGCTCATGTTTGGACCGGCTTTGGCTCCGGTCGGCCGGAAAGATGAGTGAATGACAAGGTTGCCGAACGCGCGCTTTACGATGCCGCCCTCCGGGGCCTGCGTGGCGCGTAGGCGATGTTCCAACTGACAGGGTGTGGCAAGGGTGAATATTCTGCGCCGTGAGCGGAACCATGAGCGAAGAGATTGAACAACTCATTCGATCGTATCCGGGACTGGTCATCGTTCAGATTGTCGAGCCGGTTCTCGGCCACGAGGCGGCCATGGATGCCTTGGCTGCCGAAATTCGACCCGTGCGGCCGGATGTGCGCGTCGTGCAGGTGGTTTATTCCCTGCATCGCGAATGGGCACGGGCCTTCCAGATGCACGGCTCGCCCGGCATCCTGATCTTTCAGTCCGGCAAGTTGCGGATACGATTGAAAGGACGCGTCGAAGGCCCCCGACTCTGTGGCATTTTGAAGCAGGCCGGCTTGTTATAAACCAAACGCGCTGGTGTGCTTCCCTCCCCAATCATTGCCACCGTTCTCTTTCCCGAATCAGCCGCACGCGCCGTCCACTGACCAGCACTTCCGCCGGACGCGGCCGGCTGTTGTAGTTGCTGCTCATCGAAAACCCGTATGCGCCGACGTTGAGGATGGCGAGGACATCGCCCACGCGGCTGTTTGACAAGGCGCGGTCGGCGGCAAACAAATCGCCCGCCTCGCAAATATTTCCCGCCACGGTCGCGCGCGCCGTTCGACCGCGAACGCGACTGGCATTCACAACCGTGTGATATGCACCATACAGCGCGGGGCGGGCCAGATGGTTGAAGCCGGAGTCCACGCCGATAAATGTGCGCGAGGGTGTGGTCTTGATGTCCGTCACCGTGACCAGCAACGTTCCCGCCTCGGCCACCAGATAGCGTCCGGGCTCGAACACCATGCGCAACGGCCGGCCGTAGGCTGCACAAAAACCGCGAAACATGCATGCCATGGCGCGCCCCCACCGACGGACGGCAAACGGCCGCTCGCCGGGCCGGTAGGGCACACCGATGCCGCCGCCAAAGTCCACAAACTCCAAGTCGGGAAACTGTCGCGCAGCCCGCAGCAATGCTTCGGCCGCCTGCAACATCCCCCGATGGTCGAGGATGTTCGAGCCGATGTGTTGTTGAAGGCCCACGATGCGAAGTCCGTGTTGGGCGGCAATGCTTTTGGCCAGAGCAAACTGTCCGGCATGGATGCCAAACTTGCTGTCGCTGCCGCCGGTCACCACATGGCGATGATGGCCCAGCCCAATGCCTAAATTGACGCGGAGCGCGACTCGGCGGCTTCCCTTGCGTGCTGCCCATTTCTCCAATTGCAAAAGCGAATCGAGGTTCACGCAAATGCCTTGGGCAATCAAGAAATCGAGTTCTGATTCCGTCAGATTGCTGCAGGTGAAAAGAATTTGGTCGGGCCGGAAACCCGCGTGCAGACCCGCCAGAACCTCGCCTTGGCTGACCGTCTCGAGTCCTGCGCCCAACCGGCGAAACACTTCCAGCAAAACCGGATTGGTGTTGGCCTTGCAGGCGTAGAAGAAACCGACCGGCGCATAAGGGACGGAAGCCGATAGTCGCTGATACTGTCGCCGGATAGTCTCCGCATCATACACGTAGAGCGGAGTCCCGTAACGCCGTGCAAGCTGCTCTGCCGCAAAGGCGCCGATGAATAGTTTGTTGTTGTGGATTTCCATTCGTGGCAAAAACGCGAGGATCAAAGTGTCTCAAGAAAACAGAACGGCCCTTTGGAAGAGGGGTCCACTCCGCCAAAAGGCCTTTTCCTTATCGCCCAAAAATCCACCGATGAGCCCGCATCGGCTTGGCTTCCACCACAATTTCCGTACAGGTCAATAATCCGTGTTCGGTCAGAATCAATACAAGCTCCACCGCTGGGCAGACGTGGAGACTTGCGGGACCATCGTTTGGAACCCGCCGACGAGGATGGTGCCGTTTCCGGCGGTGCTCAACCCTGCGATCGGCTGGCCGATCGTCGAATTCAGGATGTGCCCGGATGGAGCCGTGCTGCGGCCTCCGCCGCCCGCAACGACGTCGCGGGGAATAATGCCGGTGCCGCTGACCATGCGGGCAACGGCAAAACCGAGCACAAAGAAAAATACAAGTCCCGCCGCGATCGCAACCGTTTTTCGGTTCATGGAAACCCCTCCTTTTTTCGGAGTATTCCAACTGTTCTCGCCCGTCATGTCCAACGGTGTAAGACAAACGACGCAAAAAGTCAAATGGATTCTCAACCCCTACGGTGCAAACTGTCCGTCGCTCCAATCGCTTTCGCTTGACTGTCGTATGCGAGGCGCATGAGTAAGTCCCAAGAGCCGGTCGGGAATCCCCGTTGGCGGGTTGTTAAGTATCTACATAGTTCCTTCAGCGGGTTTTTGGGTGGCAATCGCCCGCTGGAGTGGAACCGGCATCGGTTCTGTAACAGACGCCAGCTGGTATGCGGCAAAGGTATGCGCCGTTTTCGGCTCTGCGGCCGGCCGCGAATCAATCAAATCGAGACGCAGGACGATGGGCGAAAAAACCAAAGGACAAATCGAAGCAGAGATCAGCGAAGCCATTGTTCAGTTCGAAAAGGAGTTCATGGGTCGCGGCCCGCTCGAAACCAAGACCTACATTATTGACGACCTCGTGTTGGTCCGCCTCAAGGGCGTATTGACGCAGGCTGAGTATCAATTGGCCAAAACCGAGCCCGACTCGCGGGGGCGCGCATTGATCAAGGAAGTGCGCATCGCGCTTCTGGAAAAGGGCCGCCCTCTGCTCGAAGCCGTGATCGAGTCCATTACGGGCCGCGCGGTCAAAAGCCTCCACACCGACATCAGCACAGTGACGGGGGAACGGATTATTCTGTTCACGCTCGATGCGCCGGTGAAATTGGAATAGATGCCGTCCTGTCTGTATGCAATGATAAGGACGTTGCTTTGGGATAGTTTCGATAACGCCATAAGGGTTGAAAATCAATGCAGGTAACCCAGAAGACTATGATGGATCGGCTCATCTTTGTTGGCAGGGGTGGCATGAAAAAGGTCTCGCGCAGTAAAATTGCTTGTTTTGGTGCTTGACAGGCTGCAAGGGCGCGTTTATTTGCTCCCCCTCATAAAGTGAGGCAGTGAGCCGGGGGGCGGAAAAAATCGTCTGCCGGCGAAGGGGCCGCACGATGAGATGGTATGCGTCATCGGCGGCTTTTTGTTTTTTCCGCCCCGTCGCCGGATGCAAACTTGACCGCGCCCATTTCCGGCGCAATGCGGGCGGACATAACTTCACACCCCACGGGAAAGGAATAGTTTATGGCGCTCAAACGGTTCGATCGCGAAAGACAACAGATCATCTTGCACACCGAGGGTGAGATTTGCGCCTCGAAACGCCTGCTGATCAACAGCGAGGTTCTCCGACAAGTCATTGATATGTATCTGGAGCATCTCCGCGCACAAGATTCCCCGTTGCTCGAAGCCCTTCCGCCCGACTGGGATACCGACCATGGCCGGCACGCGCTGTTTGGCTTTTTCCGCGCCTTGTCGGATAATCCCCTCGAACAAGTCGCCAGCATGCTCCGCCTCGGCCGTCGCTATCTGGAACAGTCCAACCGCGAGCGTCTGCATCAGCTTATCGAGGGCCTCTATGATTATTGGCGGGGATTCGACCGGTTTATGGTCCTGCACTCCGAGCCCGGACCCAGCAGTTTCGATCAGCGCCCTTATCGTTCATTCAATGCCACGATTGAGGAACTGACCCATGTGGTGCGCGCGCTTTATCGCGACACGTGCGAGAATCTGACGGGCGACCATCCGCGCGTCTATCGGCAGGGGGCCGCCGGCTGCGATGTGGGGCTGATCGCCGTCCCCAAAGACACCGCCATTCCCGCTCCCTATGCCGATGTGGTCGGACAGATTCCTTTCATCCGCCATGTCTGGATTGCACCGCCGTTCATTATTGACCCGCCGATGAACAAGCGAACGGGGCAGTTTCAAAAAGTTGCGCGCAATCCGTTGGAGAACGTCTCGCTCGACCGCGAGCGCTGGCTGTGCTATCCGGCCCGCGTGGGGCCGCTGGTGATTTTTATTTACTTTCACCAGCGGTTCATCGGGCTGGGCACCGCCCTGGCCAATTTGTTTGACCTCGCCACCGACGCTGAAATCGCCGGCGGTCCTGCGGCGATCTACACGTTCGGCCTTCCGCCTGAAGCGCTGCGCGATTTTGGCGACCTGCCCACGGTGTTCTATGACGACGAGGCGCGCAATCTGCTGGTCGCCGCCCTGCCGGCCGAAGACCGATTCGGCTACTTCGGCTACTTCAAGAAAATGGTCCTGACGCTTCACAATATCGTGATGATGAAGCGGGGCCGCATGCCCTATCACGGCGCGATGGTCCGCATTGTGTTGAAAAACGGTGGGGCCGCCAACATCCTTCTCATCGGCGATACGGCTGCCGGAAAATCCGAATCGCTCGAAGCTTTCCGCATCCTCGGCAAAGATTACATCCGCGAAATGCGCATCATTGCCGACGACATGGGCAGTCTCGAAGTGGTGCCCGGCGGCCGGCCTGTGGCCTATGGCACGGAGATCGGTGCCTTTATCCGCCTCGACGACTTGCAGCAAGGCTATGCTTTCGGCCAGATTGACCGCGCCATCATCATGAGCCCGCAGAAAATCAACGCCCGCGTCGTGCTGCCCGTCACCACCATGTCCGATGTATTGCGCGGCTATCCGCTGGACTATCTGCTTTATGCCAACAACTACGAAGAGGTGGATGAGAACCACCCGATTATCGAACGGCTGGAAAGCGTGGATCAGGCGCTCCATGTTTTTCGGGAAGGCGCGGCCATGGCCAAAGGGACCACCACCTCGACCGGCTTGGTGCACAGCTACTTCGCCAATATCTTCGGGCCGCCGCAGTATAAGGCCTTGCACGAACGGCTGGCGCGCGAGGCCTTTCAAGCGGCGTTTGCCAGCGGGGTGTTTGTCGGACAGCTGCGCACGCGGCTGGGACTGTCGGGCTATGAAACGAAGGGGCCGGAAGAAGCGGCCAAAGCCTTGTTTGCCGCGATCACCGGCACATGAAAGCCCGTCGGGCACCCCATGGAGTGGGGTGCACCGATCATGTTCCGGAAAGGAAGAAATATGAACCGCGCTGTTTTTCTCGACCGCGACGGCACGCTGATTGAGGACGTCGGGTATCTGCGTACGACCGACGAGATTTTGTTTTTCCCGGAAACGTTTGCGGCGCTCCAACGTCTCACCCCGCATTTTCTTCTGTTCCTTGTCACCAACCAGCCGGGCGTGGATGAAGGCATGTTGACAGCCGAGGAAGTGGAGGCGGTCAATGCCCACGTGTGTGCGCAACTGGCGGCGAGGGGGATTCCCATCGCTGCGGTGTATGTCTGTCCGCACCGGCGCGAACGGAACTGTGCCTGCCGCAAGCCTTCGCCCCATTTCCTGCACGAGGCGGCGCGGGCGTATGATTTGGACTTGGAGCGGTCGTTCCTCGTGGGCGATCACCCACACGACATTGAGGCGGCGCGGCGTGCCGGCGCGCGCGGTGTCTATGTTCGCACAGGCCATGGTGCGAAACATCTGGCCGACCTGCCGGCCGGTCAGCCTGTGGTGGAAACCATCAAGGAGGCGGTCGAGTGGATTCTGGCACAATCAGCAAAGCTCGAATGAGCCAACGGTATGTCGTGCTGGCGGCGTCGGTGCTGATCCAGCTGTGTTTGGGGAGCGTGTATGCGTGGAGCACATTTGTGCCTGCGTTGCGGGCCTCGTATGGGTTGAGCGCGGGCCGCGCCGGCCTGTTGTTCGGTGTCACAATTGCCGTGTTCACGCTGACGATGGTGTGGGCGGGCCGTCTGCAGGAAACGTACGGCCCGCGGCGGGTGGCGGCGGTCGGCGGACTCTGTTTTGGCCTTGGATACTTGCTGGCCTCCTTGTCGGCGGGACAGTTCGTGCTCATTCTTCTGGGGATAGGCCTGATGGCCGGCGCGGGCATCGGTCTGGGCTATGTGTGTCCTTTGGCCACGTGCATCAAATGGTTTCCCGAAGCCAAGGGTTTGGTGACTGGCATTGCGGTGGCGGGTTTTGGCGGCGGCGCGATTTTGTTGTCGGAAGTGGCCGAAGAATTGCTGTCGCAGGGATGGGACGTGCTGATGGTGTTTCGCGGGATCGGCGTCGTCTATGGCGCAGTGATCGTTTCTGCGGCACAGGGTCTTGCTGTTCCGGAAATGCCTGCGGCGGGGCGGGCGGGCCGTCGCGCCACGGGCCTTCGCGAAGCGCTGGGCGAGCGGGCTTTCTGGTATTTGGCGGCCGGGATGTTTGCCGGCACCTTTGGCGGCCTGCTGGTGATCGGAAACCTCAAGTCCATTGGACTTGCGGCGGGTCTGGAATCCGCCGCGGCCGCGACGGCAGTGAGCATTTTTGCAGCCGGCAATGCGTCGGGACGGATTCTGTGGGGGTGGGTCCACGATCGGATCGGCCGCCCGGCCATTCCGCTGTCTTTGGCCCTGCTGGGTGGAGGCATTGTCGCTCTGGGATTTGCCGGGACGTCGGCGACCGTTTGGACCGCAGCGATCCTCGTGGGCTTTGGCTTCGGCGCGTGTTTTGTATTGTATGCCGCCGAGGTGGCTGCGCTCTATGGCCCTCACCGCGTCGGACTGATCTATCCGGGGGTGTTCTTGGCCTATGGCATATCAGGTCTGGCGGGGCCGGCGCTGGCCGGTTGGATTTATGACGCGGGCGGCAGTTATGTGCCCGGCATTGGAATCGCGGCGGTTTTGGCCTTTGCGGCCGCCGCAGGCACTTGGTTTTTCGGAAAATCTCTGCAAAAACTCCCATCCTCTGCTGCGTCCCCACGAGAGCCCTCGCGCAGGAGCAAGCCATAGCGAACCAGCCGACGGCGCACCGGTTTCCTATTTGATCAACTTCGGAATGGTGAACAGCGGCAGATAGAGGCAGATGACGATCGTTCCGACGATTACACCGAGGAAGACGATCAGCACCGGCTCGATGATTGAGGTCAAGGCGTTGATTGTGTCGTCCACCTCGCGCTCGTAGGCCTCGGCCACCTTCTGAAGCATCTGGTCAATGGCGCCGGTTTCTTCGCCGACCGCGACCATGTGGCAGACCAGCGGCGGGAAGATTTTCGACTCGCGCATGGGTTCGTGAATCGTCTCGCCGTCCTTGATGCTGTTGTAGACTTTCTCCATGGCGCGCGAGATGACTTCGTTGCCCGATGTTTCGCGGACGATGTCAATGGCCTGAAGGATGGGCACGCCGGCGTTGATCAGCGTCGAGAGCGTGCCGGCAAAACGCACAATGGCCACTTTCAGGAAAATAATGCCGAACACGGGAAGTTTCAGCTTCGTGGTGTCGAAGACGAATTTGCCCTGTTTGGTTTTGTTGATCTGGCGGAGCAGCATGATGAACGCGAACACGCACAGCGCGACGACCACGAAATGGTGGGTAATCACATTGGACACGTTGACAAGGATCTGGGTGGGCAGCGGCAGGTCGGCTCCGAGTTGGGCAAAAATGTCCACGAATTTCGGGATGATTTTGACCAGAATAAAGCCCACGATCAAGGTGGCGATAACCATCACGACGGTCGGATACATCATGGCCGACCGGACCTTGCCCATCATGGCGGCGCGCTTTTCCTGAAACTCCGCCAGACGGTTGAGAACGGCTTCGAGCACACCGCCGATCTCGCCGGCGCGCACCATGGCCACGTAAAGGTTGTCGAAAACCTTGGGATGTTTGGCCATGGCGTCCGAAAGGGTCGAGCCTCCTTCGATGTCTTTGGCGATCTTGGCGATGATTTCCTTGAACACGACCGACTCGACCTGCTCTTCGAGAATACGCAGACTTCGGAGAATGGGCAAACCGGCGTCAATCAGGGTGGCCAGCTGGCGGGTGAACGTCATGATGTGTTTGCGTTTGACGCGGTGGAAAATCTGCTTCAACCCGGGCATGGCGAGGATGTCAATTTCGGACGCCTTTTTCCGGTGGACATTGACGCGGAGGGGGTAATAGCCCATGCCGCGCAGCTTCTCGATAATGCTGTCTTCGTTGGGCGCTTCGATGATGCCGCGCACCTGTTTGCCGCCCTTGTCAAGCGCTTCATAAAGATATTCCGGCATGGCACTTGCCTCCTACTCTTTCCTTCCCAAGGTAGCCTCCTCGCCGTCCCACGGGGGAACTTCGCTGGGGAGGTGTTCGATTTGTTTCGGAGTCGGCGCGGGCTCCAGCACTTTTTCGGCCATCTTGGGGCCGGCAATCGCCGGTCCGGTCGGTGCTTTGGGCGCAGCGGCTTTGGGCGCCGCTTCGACCTGGGGCCCCTTTTCATCCCAAGGTGTCTGACGCGAAACTTCCTCAAAGGTGGTCAGGCCCATGCAGATTTTTATCCAGCCGTCTTGGCGCATGGTCTGCATGCCCTGCTGAATGGCCAGCCGGTTGATTTCATCGGCGCTGGCGCGTTCGAGGATGAGGTCGCGGACGGCGTCGTTGACCACGAGAAGTTCAAAAATGCCCATGCGGCCCTTGTATCCGGTATGGGCACATTCCTCGCAGCCCTTGCCGATGGCGAAATTGAGATCGGCGATCTCGCTGCGCGTGACGCCGAAGTCCAACAATTCCTCGTCGGTCGGCGAATATGGAATCTTGCACAGCGGACAAACGGTGCGGACAAGACGCTGACCGACCACGCCTTCCAACGTCGAGGTAATCAGGAAGGGTTCTATTCCCATGTCAATCAACCGCGTAATGCTGGCGGCGGCATTGTTGGTATGGAGCGTGCTGAAAACAAGGTGGCCCGTGAGCGAGGCCTGAATGGCGATTTCGGCGGTTTCGAGGTCGCGGATTTCGCCCACCAGAATCTTGTCGGGGTCTTGCCGGACAATGCTGCGCAGGCAGCGGGCGAATGTCAGATCAACGGCCGGATTAACGTTGACCTGAACCACACCGGGAATTTCGTATTCGACAGGGTCCTCCGTCGTGATGATTTTGTCACCGGGGTCATTGATTTCGGCCAGTGCCGCATACAGTGTGGTGGTCTTGCCCGAGC
>JAOAGV010000097.1:5271-18069 GCA_026415575.1 Candidatus Sumerlaeia bacterium | reverse complement strand
GCTCAACACGCCGCGCCGCTTTATGTCTGCGGCACCGCGCTGGGACGGCCTTGCGCTGGTCGCGCGTGTCGGAACAGCCCTGACCGACGATCCGGCGAAAGTTGCGAATGCGGATTTGGTCCTGCCGCTCTCGGGAACGACTTCGGCACCGGCCGGCAAGGTGCTCGCGCTCGATCCCTACGACAAGGCCGCGGAGGAAAAACTGCCGGCCGAGCTTCGCAAGCGCGGCTGGCTGAGCACCGACAATCCCACCGATCTGGCCGCGCGGCGATTCCGCAGCGAAACCGGAGAAATTACCATCAACTCTCCCCCGGAAGTTTTGACACTCGATACGCCGCGCACGGCGGGAGGCTACGCCCCGGCCGGCGGCAAAATTGTCACCAAAGCGGCGACCATCGAAATTGCCGACAGCGACGCGACCGTCTGGGTTTCGAGTCTCGACGGCGCGCCCATCGCCCAAAGCAAGCGGCTGCTGATCACACACCTGACCGATCTGCAAAACAGCGACGTGCGTTATCTCGACAAGGCGCGGACGGTGCTGGCCGCATGGGGCCGGCTGCCGCATCTTGTGCGAAAAGGCACGGCCACGGTTACCGTGCGCGTAGGCGACGCGGGCAAGGCCAAAGTCTATCGCCTCTCGACAGGCGGCCGGCGGCTTGGCGAAGTGAAGACAACGGTGAAAAACGGCGCGCTGATCATCCCGCTCGACACCGACGCCGGCGGCAAGGCGCAGATGCTGTATGAGGTGGCGCTGCCGATATAAGTGGAAATTCGCTCCAAGTGGTTCTTACTTCAGACCATGTAGGTCACCGATGAAAGAAATCTGGCCAGGCCACTCCACTTCATCGAGTGCTCTACAGGGTTGACGTGTCCGGGCACGTCGTAGGCCCTTAAACAGCCGGGCGGAAAATAGGACCATGCGGAGAACGCGACCCAAGCACCCCTGGGGTGAAGGGGCGAACGACGCGACTCAAATAGGGCTGTTGGTTGTTTCCGTCTCGGCTTTGTTGCCGAAGGGTTTTTCCTTCTCTACCCTGCGCCAACGCAATACATCCACGCGTCGTATTGCAGCCGATGCTCTACCGTCATCCAACCCTCTATTCGATGTCATACACCTCAGATAATCGCGCGGATGCTTTGCGAAGGTTTTTTCTAACCTCTAACCTCTTGCCTCTAACCTCTTTGGCTGTAGCTAAAGGCCGCGATAGGGCTACGTTTTCTGCGAGATTGTCGGTTCCGGCGGTTCATCTCCAACCGCCCGTGGAGGGTAGTTCACATTCCTTGTTACAAACTTCAACTAACCGTATGCTCCTCCACGCCAGTAGGGTGTTTTTTCCCTTGCCCCGCCGATCCAAACGCCCCACTGAAGTATTGAAAAGACCGTAAACTGAAGTCTGGGTTACGTGCAGCAAGAACTGCATTTTCTTCAAATTTGGCTTGAAGAAAAAGAATGCGCGGGCGGCAGGTCAGGCGGGTTTCTGGGTTTTTCGGCGGGTCAGAAAGAGCAAAAAGAACAGGATCAAAGCCAGAAAGGTTGCGGCCAGAAAAGCCACAGGCGCCAGCAGCGGGCCCCACAGACGATTTGCACGATAGAGGCGGAAAATCCACTTGCCGCGAAGGGTGTCCAGCTGCCGGCGGCAGTCAGCCAGCTCGCTTTCCAATTCCGCAATTTGCCGCTCCCGAACATAGTTGCGCAGGGCAATCATCGTTTTGTTCTCACGGCGATGGGGATTGCGGCACCATGCGGCCAGCGGCGCGATGGTCTTGTCCCACGTGAGATTTTCCGCAACAAGCCGCCGCGCATTGTCGCCGCGCTCGGCCGCCCGCGCCGGCTCCGACAGGATGCTTGCAATCGTTGCCCGCAAGCCTGCCTGATCATCCGGCGAAAGAATCCAGCCGGCCTCATACCGCGCAATCAATGGAGCAAGATCATCGTAATCGCCGTGAATGACCGGCAGGCCGCACCACAGATAGATAACCGTTCGCGTAGGAAATGCCAGTTCGCGTTCGGCATTGCGCTCCATGAGGTCCAGCGCCACACCGGCGCGGCAATAGGCTTCCACCAGTTGCTCGAATGGAACAAGGCCGTTCATTTCCACTCGCGGGTCGCCGCTGAGCCTTTCGAGAATCGCGCCGAACTTCCCGCCGGACACATCCACGGTCGGATGCGCGCCGCCGAAAAACCGCAGCCGCCCGTGCGCCGTCGAGGCCAGCACATCGAGCAGTGTCGTCAGTGCCCGCGACGGGTCCTGCCACGGCAGAAACATCCCACCATAGACAAAGCAGGTTGGATCGCGCTCGCGCGAAGCAGGCAATTGCGGATCGGCGGAAAAGGGAATCACCGGACAGAGGTCCGGGTCGCCAACGTCAAATCCCGCCATGCCCAGAAAGGGCAGGAAGTAGAGGCGCTGAGACCGCCCGGAGCAGGTGACAAAATCGGCCCGCCGCAACGCCTCAATTTTTTCGGCCAAGTCGCCTTCGGGCGACCGGCTGCCCCAGAATCGGCGCTCGAGCAAATGCGGCCCCGCGAGGTCAATCGCAATCGGCATTTCGACTTCGCCCAAATGGCGCATCAACCCCCAGTGTTGCAAGACAAGCACGTCCGGCGAGCGCTCGCGCACGAACTCGGTCAGCAGCGGTCGGGAGAAACAATGCACGCGGCCTTCGATTCCGCCGGCTGCGGCTTCTTCCGGCATGGCCAGTTCGACTGAAGGAAAGCCCGCCGATTCGAGGCCGCGCGCCAAACCCCATGCACGCAGCCCCGCGCCCGTTGTGATTTTGCCGGGAAGGGGAAGGGGTTCGGTTGTGAGAATAAGGATTCTCATGGCGGGTGTGGGATGGATGCGACGGACGTAGTGGACACCAAGGACGGAGTGAACACGAGCGCGGTTTGCGGCGGCGTTAGTTTTTTGCCCCGTCCTTCTGTCTTCAGTCTTTTCCCGCGTCCGGTTGTTTCAGGGTTTCCTTCCACTCGTTTCGTATGTTCAGCTCTGGAATGGTCTGCCATTCATTCCAGCGGCGCAGAATGCGGCTTTCGTCGTCATTGGCCGAATCGAGGCCCAGCCAGCCGATGACGGCGTCGAGCCATTCCTGCGGATAGGTTTCGAGCTCGACGCCGAAGACAAACAAATGCAGTTCGACGCCGACGCTCAGCGGCTGAAGCCGGCCGTCGTCCCACAGAACTCCATTGCGGACGATGCCGCGGCGATACATCCGCGACCACGGATGCTCGACGTTGGTATAGCGGTTGCCGGCAATCATTTCGTTTTTCACGCGCGAGCCATAGACCGGCCCGACGCCGCCTTCCAGCCGCCACTCGCGCCAGAGGCCAACGCCGCGGCGGTCCAAGCCGACGCTTTTGCCCTCGAAAAAAATCGCGCCCAACTGCGCCAGCACTGTTGCACGGACTTTGGCGCCCACGCTGCGGTAGCCGTGCGGCACATGAAATCGAACCCGCAGCAGATCGCACAGGTCGAGCGCGCGGTCGAGCACGAAGCCAACGATCAGCGGCCGCTCCGGATAGGTTCGCTCGGGCGGCGCAGGAATGATGCCGGGATGAGACCGGCGGCCGGCGGGTGAAGTGTCGGAGGATTTCGCCTGTGCGGCCGATGATGTTGTGGACATGGCGTCGGTGGACACTTCCGACGCGATGGCTGGAGCTTGCCCAACGCAGAATTGGACGGCGGCAGAAATCAGAAAGGCCATAATCGCCGGCAAAAAACCGGCTGGCGCCACAGTATGCATGCATTTCATATCTGCAAGTCTCCCTGTTTGGATTTGCCCCGGAGTGCCTGCGGGGACTTCAGGTGGCGCGCCGCTTTTTGCCTGCTTTTTTCGGAGCGGGTGCGGGCGCCGGCGCCAACGTGCCCAGCGGGCTGCCGTCGCGCGTCGTCGGCTCCAGTTGCGCAAAGTTGTCCCCTGTTTGTTCCATCCACTTGTCCAACATCGCCGCAAGCCGGTCACGCGTCTCGCGAACCGGGCCGGATGCCGGCAAATCGGCGGCCAGATTGTTTATCTCGCAGGGATCGTTTTCCAGATCATAAAGTTCTTCACCGAACCGCCGGTAGCGGACGTACTTCCACCGCCCTGCCTGCAGCATACGAATCGGATTGGCCCACCGTTGTTTCGAGTGATACTCACACACCATAAACTCGCGCCAACGCTCCGGCTTGCGTCCTTCGAGCATCGGCCGCAGGCTCATGCCCGCAACGCCGTCCGGAATCGGAACGCCCGACAAATCGCAGAGTGTCGGCAGCAAATCCACGTTCGAGACCGGCACAGGGCAAGTTTGCTCTCCGGCAATGACGCCCGGCCAGCAAATGGCCAGCGGCACCTCGACCAGTTCACGATACATGCACGGGCCTTTGAACGGCAGGCCGTGCGCGCCGCCCAGATCGCCGTGATCCGAGGTAAATACGATGATTGTGTTTTGGTCGAGGCCGTTGTCGCGCAAGGCCTCGAGGATGCGGCCGATTTCGGCGTCCGCACGCTCGGCCAGATGATAATACACTTCGAGGTATCTGCGCCATTCGGCGTCGCCGAAACCTTTGACGGCCGCGCCTTGGTCTTCGTCGCGGTAGATGCGCTGGGGTTCGGGCTTGGCGCGCAAATCTTCGCGCCGGCTTTCCGGCAGTGCAATGGTACGTTTCCCCAGTTCGATCTGTTTCTGGATTTTTTGAAAGCCATAAATATCGTGAGGATTGATGAAGGAGGCAAACATCACAAACGGTTGCTGCGGACCGCGCCGCACATACTCAATTGCACAATCGGCAACCAGTTTGTCCTCGCCGCCCTTGGCTTCGTTGACTGTCTGAAAGCCGTGGGCCGAGGGACTGCCGCCCAGATGCCATTTGCCGAAGTAAGCGGTGTCATAGCCTGCGGCCGAAAAGACCTTGCCCGCCGAGGGAATCGCCGGATCCAGCGGTTTCGACCCGATGGCATCAATGTTGGTAATTACCCCCGTCGAGTGAGGCCAGCGGCCGGTGAGAATCGCCCCGCGCGAGGCCGAGCACTGCGGCGTGGCGCAAAACGATTGCGTGAAACGCACGCCCCGGCGGGCGATTGCGTCCATGGCCGGAGTATGCAGCGCCGGATTGCCCGCCGCCGACAGCGCATCATATCGCTGTTGATCGGTGAAGAGAAAAACAATGTTCGGTCGGCGGGATTTGGATGCAGGCGCGGTCTGACCGCGCAAGGCAGCGGGAATACTGGCCGCGCACGCGGCTGCGCCCAATTGCTGAAGAAACTTCCGCCGCGAAAGTCCGGCATTTTGGCTCATGGTCATCGGTTCCCCGCGCTGAATGATATGAAATACACGCGTTCCGGATCGTCGTCCTGCAATCTTTCTTAGGCGGGAGAAAAAGCCTCCGGCAAGCTAAATGTCGAAACGAAAATCCGGCGATAGAAAACAGTTGCCATTCGGACCGCCTTGATGATAAACGTTCCTTGCAAGGGATTGGACAGGGAGATTATGGATTACGGGATAATCGGAGGGAATATCATGCTCAGTCACCTGTCGCTCACCTATCGCTTGGCTGTCACCCTCTTGCTATTGAATCTCGTGTTGGGGCTGTTGTTTCTCCACGTCAAAGTGTCCCATGCTGTGCGCGGTAATGATGAGTCGCCCGGAATCTCGATGGAGGACCTGCGGATGCATTTTCAGGGCGACCCTACGGTCAACCGACTCCAATTCATGATGCGTGGTCCCATGCATGACAAATTTGCCACGGCGGATGAGTATGAAACCATCGTGGACTGGATTGCCCAAGGCGCAACGCGCGAGGACTACGAAAGCGACGTGGCGCCGATTCTCGCCCAACGCTGCGTCAGCTGCCACGGCCCCGACGGCGAGCGTTCCGACTCGCCTCTGACGTCCTACGAGCAGGTGCTCCGCTATGCCCAGACGACAGACACAGGCATCTCGTATGATGCGCTGGCCGATGCTTCCCATCTCTATTTGGTCAGTCTCAGCTGCATGGCGACCTTGATGGGCCTGGTGTTTTACACCACACGCTGGCACGGGCGGTGGAAGGGTGTGTTAATTGCGCTGCCGCTGTTTTGCGCATCCGCAAACGTGCTGTCTTGGTGGTCGGCAAAACAATCTGACTTCTTCACCTGGTTGGTCTATATGACCGGCTTGGTATATGGGCTGACAATGCTTGCGATGATCTTGTTGACGGTGATAGACTTGTGGGTGCTGGCGGAGGAGAGGCCCGAACCCCTTCCGGCGGCTCCTATCGCTTCGCGGCCGATTCCTTCAGAGGTGCAATCCACAGACCATACGGCAGGCCCGGCTGCAATTCAAAGACCGAACGCCGCCGACAAAGTTCAACAAAGTCCAGAATCGCCGCCGCCGTCTGCGTAGTAACGCGCGGGTCTTGCTGAAATGGCGGATAGAAGGGCGCAAGACGGCGCGCCTCACGGATGTCGCCCGCGGCGGCCTCGAGCAGCGCTTCGAGGCCCGGCAGCGTGCGCGGAGCATAGGTGACGACAATCCGCCGCAATTCAAATTCGTTCACATACAAATAATCAAAGCCTTCCTGTCGCAGCCGCTCGAGCAACTGCACACCCGACTCCAAGCCCGCCGCATAGTCCGCCAGCGGACTGCGGTCGAAAACTGAACCGACGGCTACGCGCCGTTGGAAGCAGCCAATCCGCGCCTCGTAGAGAAGGAAAATTCGTGCATCCGGTTCCGTACGCTCGTTGATAAACCTCTGACTGGCTACCACGTCGGGCCCCAGCGCCCATTCCAACACTTCCAAACGCGGTGTGGTGGAAAATAGATACGAGACCAAAGCCGGCGCCGACGGCCCTTCCGCCGACGTGGGAAAGCCGATTCGACCCACCGCAGTCGCCGGCACCTGCCCCCGGACTGGATCACACAAAGCCAAAATCGCCGTTCCGATCCATAGCACGAAGGGCGCGATGGCGCACGCGCGCCATGGCTTGCCGCTGCGCGGAATGCCCTCAAGTGCCCATGCAACAAGCGCCACGGTTGCTGGCAGGAACACCAACATGAAACGGTCGGGGTTTTTGGGGAAAACACTATGCACCAGCAGACCCAGTACCAAGGCGGCGGTTAGAGCGTGATATGCCAAATCCCTTCGGCGGGTCCAAAGCCCAAGACTCACTGCGGCGACAAGCCACCAACCCATGCCAGCGAGGTTCTTTAGCACCGCGCGCCAATAAGCTGGATCGCCCGGATGGGTGCGGCCATGCGCTGCCATGTAAAAGTCTGTCTGCTCCGGCGACCAGTATTCGCTCGGAAACCACCCCGCCAGCAGTGGATACACCGGATTGCCATGATGCACGGTATTCTTGATCGCCCATGGTCCAAAAACAACGCCAATGACCAGAAAAAACAGAACAAAGGAAATCACTTGTCCGCCGCGTTCCTTCCATCCACCCTGTCCACGCCTTCCATTCCTTCCCCATCCTCCCGCCCATCCTGCTCCGAGCAACACCACCAACGCGGGAAACACCACCAAGCCCACCGCCGTGTACTTGCAGCAAATCGCCAAGCCTAGAAAAATTGCCCAAAGGAAAAGGAGACTTCGTTCTTTCTTCTCAAACCACCGCAACCACGCCAGCACGGCCAGCGCTGCATACCACGCCACGCCCTGATCGTTCAGCGCATCGCCTGCAGTTTTGAGGCTGATCGGATGGAGTGCAAACAGCAGACACGCCAGCAGCCGTAGCGTCCGCTCGCGGCATACAACCCCACTGGCCGCATACACCGTTGCAATGTTGCATACATAANCACCAAAGTTGATCCATTTGGGAACGGCCGGCAACAGCCGGTTGCCTTCGACAAAACAGCCCAGTGCATACCACATCTCGACCTCGAACGGCAACGAGGCATAGAACAGGCGGGGGAACGCAAAGATTCGCCCTTCGCGCAACCAGTGCTGAACCGCGCCCAAATGATATTCGAGCACGTCGTAGTTGGCCGGCGGCGGGATTGCCCGCAGGCCCGTGCAGAACACCGCGAGAGCCAGCGCGCCGAGGGCAAGAACTTCGATAGGCGTCGGCGGCGTGGCCCATAGGCGCGGGCGCGCGACGGCCGTTCGGGAGAGGAATCCCGCAATGGCCGCAAGGAGAAACAAGGCGGCAAGAATCGCAAAACCGATTAGCCGCCAGCCGCCAACAAGTCCCAACAGCAGCGTGGCGTGGGAGAGAATCCCCATGCCGAGGCCCAGCGCGACGCAGTGGAATTCCAAAGGCGTGCCGAACTGCGCGCGCAGCCGTCGGAGAATAAGCCGCCCGACACCCGCCCCCGCCGCAAAAATCGCAAGGGCAACAAAGAGTGCATAGAGCATTTGGACGAAAACAATCATCATCCGGCATATCATTCCAGCGAGACAATCTGGGCAAACTTCAGTTGGCCGCTTGGAGCTCCCGCTTCAGCAGCGTCTCTGGCTCATGGCAAAATCTGGGCAACAGGGCCAGTGAAAAGGGAAACATGACAACAAACCAAAGTTCAAACTACACCCGGCTTGGCTGTGCCTCAGATTTGTTGGCGTGCGGCCACCGGCTGCGCGGCTCTATATGGAATGCCGTTCCCGCGCGCAATTGCTTTCGCCTATTTCCCTTTGCCGACCGCTGCGCGCACCCGCGATTCCGCCTCCGCCGTCCAATAAGCACAATCCAGTTCAAGAAAAACCGACGTATAGGGCAGGGTCGCGTTGCTCTTGAGCACCAGCACGCGGTACATCTCGCCGGCCTTGTCGAGCCGGGCGATCAGTTCTTCGTGCGGCAAAGTCTTAACGGTCCGTTTGGCCAGAAGTCTGCCCAATACGTCCCGGTGCGCCGTGATTCCCGGTGCATCGGTGGCCGAGACGTGCTCGAGCTCGGCGTCGAGATAAACGACCGGTTTGACATGGGGCATTTCGTCCAGTGCTTCGAGCACGCCGGCGACCAAGTCCAGATGATTTGCGCCGGTTACATACGTTTCGATTCCCGGGCGGCTTTGCGCCGGATAGGCTGAGTCGGCGATGACAATCCAGTTGCGATGGCCAAACAGAAGCAGGTCGGTCTTCAGTGCATCCTCCCACGGGCCGGTGGCGCATGCGGCCAGAAGAATTCCTGCGGCCAGTGCGGATAAAACTCCCCGAATGTGGCAATGTGATGGTTTCATTTCCACTTCCCCCTTTGTCTGTTTTGGATGGATTGTGTTGCTGAAAGTCTGTTGCCGTCAGGTAACCAGACAAAGGTAGCATAGATTCTCTGTCAAGTAGCTGCCGTCTTCTTTTTAGCTTTTCTTCATGCACACCGTTTCGCGCTTGACTTCTATCTTGCTGCCTACCAGCTTGCAACGCAGCAGGACAGAAACACCCAACAATCCCGAAAGGAACAGAGAGGATGAAAAGCAAGAGCAGTGTGCTATTTGTGATTCTGGCGGCCGCTGCAGCGTCGGCCGCCGAGTATCATGTCTCGGTCAACGGCGATGACAAGAACGACGGGTCGGCGGGCAAGCCGTTCCGCACCATTTCGGCCGCCGCACAGGCGGCACAGCCCGGCGACGTCATCACCGTCCACGAGGGGACCTACCGTGAGCACATCGCACCGCCGCGCGGCGGTCTCTCGGATGACAAACGCATCGTCTATCAAGCCGCCGCGGGCGAAAAGGTTGAAATCAAAGGTTCGGAAGTCATCAAGAACTGGGTCAAGGTGCAGGACGCCGTGTGGAAAGTGACGCTGCCGAATTCGTTCTTCGGAAGATTCAACCCCTACAGCGACCTTATCCGCGGCGATTGGTTCAATCCGAAAGGCCGCGACCACCATACCGGCGCCGTGTATCTCAACGGCGAGTGGCTGACCGAGGCGGCCGCGTTGGACGAGGTGTTGGCGCCGCCGGGAACCATTCCGGCATGGCTCGGCCGCAGCGGTGGGCCGTATCTGCTCAATGTGGCGTGGCTGCGGCGCGGCAGCCAGGAAAACGCCCCGCGCATTCCGGCCACCAGCTTCGCCGCCAAACAGGGCACGCAGAACGCCCCGTGCTCGGAGGGCGGCGAGTGCATCGGCTTCATCGAGCACGGCCACTGGGTTCGCTACGACCGGTTCGACTTCGGCGAGCGCACCGAACGGCTGCAAATTCGCGCGGCATCCGCCTCGGAGGGCGGCATCATCGAAGTTCGCCTCGACTCGCCGCAGGGTGAATTGCTTGGCGCCTGTACGGTCCCGAACACCGGCGGTTGGCAATCGTGGTCCACGGTCAACGCCAAGATCAAACCGGTCAGCGGAGTCAGGACGCTTTGTCTGGTGTTCAAAAGTCTTCCGACCAGCCCCGTGTCCGCGGTCCCGCTGTGGTTTGCCAAGGTGGACACCGACAACACCACGATTTGGGCGCAGTTCAAGGACGTCAATCCCAACGAACAATTGGTCGAGATCAACGTGCGCCGGACGGTATTCTATCCCGAAAAGCCGGGCATCAACTACATCACCGTGCGCGGCTTTACGATGCGCCACGCGGCTACGCCGTGGGCACCGCCGACGGCCGAACAAATTGGCCTCATCGGCACACACTGGAGCAAGGGCTGGGTGATCGAGAACAACGTCATCAGCCACTCGATTTGCTCCGGAATCGCGTTGGGCAAACACGGTGACGAATTCGACAACACGTCGGCCAACACCGCCGAGGGCTACGTCAAGACGATCGAACGCGCCCACGCTTTTTCCATTCCGTGGACCGGCGAAAATATCGGTCACCACGTCGTCCGCAACAACACCATCTCGCACTGCGAGCAGGCCGGCATCGTCGGCAGTCTGGGCGCCATTTTCAGCACAATCACCCATAACCACATCCACACGATTTGGGCCAAACGCCACTTTACCGGTGCCGAAATGGCCGGCATCAAACTCCACGCCGCCATTGACGTGCTGATCAAGGGCAACCGAATCCACAACGCCGGACGCGGCCTGTGGATGGACTGGATGGCACAGGGAACGCGTATTACGCAAAACCTGCTTTACGACAACACGACCGACGATCTGTTTGTCGAGGTGAATCACGGCCCGTTTCTGGTGGACAACAACATCTTTCTGTCCGGACTCAGTCTTCTGGACATGTCCGAGGGCGGGGCCTATGCGCACAATCTGTTTGCCGGACGAATTCTCAGCCGACCGGAACTTCGACGCGACACGCCCTATCATCCCGCTCATTCGACAGTGGTCGCCGGTCTCGTCAACACCAAAGGGGGCGACAATCGGTTTTACAATAACATCTTCTTCGGGCCGGTGGGCGCCAAAGCGGCAGACTATGGTCTAGCCACCTACGACGCACGCGAGTATCCGCTGCACCCCGGCGGCAATGTCTATTACGGAAGCGCAAGACCTTACGCAAAGGAAACCGACGCGACGGTTGTGCCCGATGTCGAACCCAAACCTGAAGTCGTGGAGAAGGACGACAGTGTCGTGCTTCGACTGACCTTGGGGCCGGCGCCGACAAAAGCGGCGACCGTACTGGTAACCACCGAGCGGCTGGGAAAAGCGAAAATTCCAAATCTTGCGTATGAAAATCCCGACGGATCGCCCGTGCGCATTAATACCGATTATTTCAGCAAAAAACGCAACGAAACCCGGCCCTCGCCCGGGCCCTTTGAAGGCCCCGCCGAAGGCCGGCTTGAACTCAAAGTCTGGTGAGTGACTGTCCAACACCCAATCAGCAAAAAATCTTCGGAAAATGAAACGACGGGCTTTTTTGATGACGCCGGCTTTGGGAGCAGCCGCGGCATCTTCGGCGGGCCGCTCATCCGCGCATGCAGCCAAGGACGAATCCGCCGCCCGTGTCAATCCCAAGGCCACCCGGATGCTGATCGTGCGCGGCGAGATCATCGGCACCAACGGCTGGGACGTGGACGAGGTTGACTGCTCGGTGGGAGCGGTCATCAAGCCACCACAGGGCCGCCTCGATGAGTTTTTGCGGAGGCGTCTGGAATACGGCAATCACCTGCAGTGGGTTTACGGCGATTATGTCGAGCCGTTGCGACAGACTGCGGACTTGCTCGGTTTGGAAGCGGAAGTTATTGCCTAATTGCCGCAGAGCGGCAAAGCATGTCTTCTATATTTCATTGCCGCTCGCCTATTTCGCGTATTTGTTGCTTTGACCCCGCAGGGATAATAACCAAAAGACCTCTTGGAGGGTCGGGTTCCACCCCGACCGGATTTGCAACCGGACACATTGAGGGTCGGGTTCCACCCCGACCACATCGCATTTTGCACACCGTAACACGTTTCGCCTCGACCACATTTCTTTCCGGTCGCCGTGGAAGGCGCCCCTCCACTGGAGGGTCGGGTTCAACCCCGACCCTTTTGCTTACTTCAGGCTGCGATGCAAGAGACCGGTAACGTCTTGAATTTCGATTTTCACGCCCGCACGGTTGGCGCCTTCCTTGAGATTGATAAAACAGGTCGGGCAGGCCACGGCGATCATTTCGGCACCGGCCTCGAGCGCCTCTCGAACGCGGCGCGCGGCAATGTCGGCGGCCATTTCGGGCGCACTCGCCATCAACGGCCCGCCGCAGCAGCGCGACGATTCGTGGTGGGCGGGAAACTCGACCAGCACAACGCCCGGAATCGCACGCAGCACAGCGCGCGGGGCTTCATACACGCCGCTGTGGCGGCCGATGTCGCAGCCGTCCAGATAAGCGATGCGTCTGGCCAAGCTTTTTTGCGGCTTCAGCCGGCCGTCGGCCAGCATTTCGGCGAACAGTTCGAGCGTATGGAGGGCGCGAAATGGCGGGGGGTGAGGGATGCGGGATGCCGGATGCAAAATGCCGTCGGCAGTTTCCTGCGTCGGGG
>JAOAGV010000097.1:0-5261 GCA_026415575.1 Candidatus Sumerlaeia bacterium | reverse complement strand
GCGTAAAAGTGTTTGAACATTTTGAGGCAGCCGGCGCACGGCGTAACAACCGTCTCCACGTCATATTTGCGGTATTCGGCGAGGTTGCGTTCGCGCTGCCGCTTGGCGCCCTCCAAATCGCCCATGCGAAGAATGGGGTCGCCGCAGCATTCCTCGTCATCGCCCAGCAGGGTGAACTCTGCGCCGGCCATTTCGAGAATCTGCAGAATCATTTTTCCGACGCGATTGTTGGCATAGGAAATGGCGCAGCCGGCGTGAAGCAGCATGGGTGCGCCGCGCGGCTTGCGGTATTTTTCCGGCAGCCATGCGCCGCGCTCTGCTTGTTTTTGGCCGAAAGGGTTTTGTTCGCCGTAGAGCCGCTCGCGCAGCTGGCGGTGAGGGTCGGGCAGGGGCTTGCCTGCCTCGAACATTGCGCGCCGCGTTGCAAGGATAACTTCATTGACCTCGATGCCGCACGGGCAGGTAATGCGGCACGCATCGCAATTGAGGCAGGCGAAAATGCGGTCGCGCAGCCCGTCGGTCAGTTCGATCTGGCCTTCCAAAAACGCTTTAAGCAACTGCACGCGGCCGCGCGCCACCATGGCCTCGTGGCCGGTTTCGAGAAACACCGGGCAGACCTCGCGGCAATTGCCGCACCGCATGCAGCGGAAAATCTCCTTCGATGATGCATGCGGAATGCGGAATGATGAATGGTCACTACCCTGACGCGATTCGCGCGCGCGTGCGGGGTTGGAAGAGCTCATCCGGTCTTTTTCATATTCTTTTCGTTTATCTCTCATCGTTCGTCATTCACCATTGGCATTCAACATCATCTTTCCCGGATTCAGGATATTGTTCGGATCGAAGGCGCGCTTGATGGCGCGCATGGCAGCGAGACCGGCGGCACCCACTTCGTTTTTCAAAAACCGGGCCTTGGCCATGCCGATGCCGTGTTCGCCGCTGAGCGTGCCGCCGAGCGACAGGGCCAGTTCAAAAATCTCTTCGGTGGCTTTTTCGGCACGGGCAAATTCGTCGGCGTCGCGCGCATCGGTCAGAATTGTCGGATGAAGGTTGCCGTCGCCGGCATGGCCGAAATTGCCGATAATGAGATTGTAGCGGCGGCCGATCTCGCGCACACCGCGCACCATGTCGGGAATGCGGCTTCGCGGCACCGTGGCATCTTCCAGAATGGTGGTCGGCCGCACGCGCGTGAGCGACGACAGCGCCGCGCGCCGCGCCGCCCACAGCTGCGCCCGCTCCGCCTCGTTGGCCGCCGTCAGGACCGACTGGGCATGGTTCTCGCGCAGGATGTCCATCACCTTTGCGGCCTCGGCGCGCGCCGCGTCGCGCTGCCCGTCGGTTTCGATCAACAAGATCGCCTCGGCTTCGCGCGGCAGCCCGATCTTCTTGAAATCTTCGATGGCATTGATGGTGACGTGATCGAGAAATTCGAGCGTCGCCGGAATGACGCCCGCCCGGATGATCGCCGCCACCGAGCGGGCTGCATCGTCCATGTCGCTGAATACTGCGCGCAGCGTTTCCTTGTGTTCGGGCATCGGCACCAGCTTGCACCAGATCTTCGTGGCCACGCCGAGTGTCCCTTCCGACCCCACAAACAGTTGGGTGAGATCGTAGCCCGTGACGCACTTTACGGTCATAGACCCCGTATGCAGCCGGTCGCCTGTCGGCGTCACCACGTCGAGGGCGAGAATGTAGTTTCGCGTGACGCCGTATTTCAGCCCGCGCAGCCCGCCGGCATTTTCCGCCACATTGCCGCCAAGCGTCGAAACCGCCTGACTGGCCGGGTCGGGCGGATAGAGCAGACCGTGTTTGGCGGCGGCCGCGGCGAACTCAGCGGTGATCACGCCCGGTTCGGCCACTGCGAACAGATCGCCGGTGTTGATTTCGAGCAGACGGTTCATGCGCGTCAGCACGAGAACCACGCCGCCACGCGTGGCAATCGAGCCGCCCGAAAGGCCCGTTCCGGCGCCGCGAGGCGTGACCGCGAAACCCTCCTCGTTGGCCAGCCGCAGGATTGCCGCCACCTGTTCGGCGTGCTCCGGATAGACCGCCACATCCGGCATCGCCTGATAGAGCGTGGCATCGTAAGAGTAGGCAATGCGGTCTTCGAGGGAATCGAGAAAATTGGCCGTGCCAACAATCTCGCGCAATTTTGTTTTTACTGCATCCGTTAACATGTTCAACCCGCCTCGTAGGGCCAAAAGCACTCAAGAGGAAGATAGTCCGCGCATCGTGCGGATTCCATAGATTTTTTTCTGAACCGGGAATGGGCAGGAACTATTCTTCCAGTTTCGGGTTGACGCGGCGTGCCGCGGCATCTTAGCCTGTCCCCGTCGTTTCGATTTATTCTCTTATGCAAGGAGGAACCCATGAAAGCATTGCGAACAACGTCCTGCCTGTGTGTCTGCATCTTGGCGGCAGCCGGCGCCGCGTTGCGGGCCTCCGCGTCCGAGCCCGCGGGCGCCGACAAGGCCAACCGGCTGGTCATCCACGCCGACCGCGGCCGGGACACCATCAACCGGAATATCTACGGTCACTTCGCCGAACATTTGGGCCGGTGCATCTATGAAGGCTTTTGGGTCGGCGAAGACTCCAACATTCCCAATGTTCGCGGCATCCGGAAAGACGTGGTCGAGGCGCTGCGGGGCATTGCCATTCCCGTGCTGCGGTGGCCGGGCGGCTGCTTCGCCGACGAATACCACTGGATGGACGGCATAGGTCCGCGCAGCGCACGCATCCCCATTGTCAACACCCACTGGGGGATGGTGACCGAGACCAATCACTTCGGCACGCACGAGTTTCTCGATCTGTGCGAGCAGTTGGGTTGCGAGCCCTATATCTGCGGGAATGTCGGCAGCGGAACCGTTCAGGAGATGCAGCAATGGGTCGAGTATATCACCAACGACGGCCAGAGCCCGATGACCGCGCTGCGCAGGCAAAACGGACGCGAGAAGCCCTGGCGGGTTCGCTACTGGGGCGTGGGAAACGAGAACTGGGGCTGTGGCGGCAACATGCGGCCGGAGTATTATGCCGACCAGTATCGGCGATACGCAACATATCTTCGCAACTTTTCCGGCAACCGGCTGTTTAAAATTGCGTGCGGGGCCAACGGGTTTGACTTCCGCTGGACCGATGTGTTGATGCGCGAGGCCGCGCGCCTGATGGACGGCCTCTCGCTGCACTACTACTGCGGTTCAGGCCGGCGCAGCCGTTCCGCCACCAAGTTCGGCGAGGAAGACTGGTTTGCCCAGCTGCAGCGCGCGCTGCGCATAGACGAACTGGTTACCAGCCACTGCCGCATCATGGACCGCTATGACCCGAAAAAGCGGATTGCGCTGATTGTGGACGAATGGGGCGCGTGGCATGCGGTCGAACCCGACACCAATCCGGGTTTCCTGTATCAACAGAACTCGCTCCGCGATGCACTGGTGGCCGGTCTTACGCTGAACATCTTTAACAACCATTGCGACCGCGTGCGGATGGCCAACATCGCCCAGACCGTGAATGTGCTGCAGGCGATGATCCTGACCGACAAGGAGAAGATGATCCTGACGCCGACGTATCACGTGTTCGAGATGTACAAGGTGCATCATGACGCGATGCTGCTGCCGACCGAGCTTGCATGCGCCGATTATGCATTCGGGCGCGACCGCATTCCGTCGCTCAACGTCTCGGCCTCGCGCGACAAGGCGGGCAGGATTCACCTCTCGCTCTGCAATCTCGATCCCAACCGGCCGCAGACCGTCGCGTGCGAATTGCGCGGCGACAAGGCCTCGAAGGTGTCCGGCCGCGTCCTGACTCATGAGGCGATGACGGCGCACAATACGTTCGAGAACCCGCAGGTGGTGAAACCGGCGGCCTTCGACGGCGCGAAGATTGCAGAAAACGGGCTGACCGTGGACGTGCCCGCGAAGTCAGTCGTCGTGCTGACAATTGAATAAGCGCCCCTTACGGCCGCGCGCCCCAAAATGCCGGGGCAATCAATTGCAGATTGACAGATTGCGATTCTTTTTTCAGGAACAAAAGAAGACAGGCAAGAGACGCCGAAATATCGTGCTGAGCTCCCTGCCAACGCTGACCAACGGAGGGGAAAAATGTCGGAAAGTCGAATGGACCGCCGCGAGTTTATGCGGGATGCAGCCGTCGCCGCCGCAGGTATTGCGGCCTTGGGCGCCACCAAACGAAAGGAGGACGCACCGGCCGCGCCGCGCAGTTCGATTCTCAACTACAATGAGAACATGCAGTATCGCCGGGCCGGACGCACCAACCTGATGATCTCGGCCGTCTGTCTGGGCGGCCACTGGAAACGCCTCGACAAGATGCCCGGGATCAAATTCGAGAAAAGCTGGCTCGACATGAACCTGACCAAGAACGAGGCGTTTTTGAAGAACCGCGCCGACGTGGTCAGCAAGTGCATCGAGGTCGGCATCAACTACATTGACGCCTGCACAGGGCCGGAGGTTGTGGCATACAGCGCGGCGCTCAAGGGCCGCCGCGACAAAATGTATCTGGGCTATTCATGGTATGAACATGAAAGCCGTCGACAACCCTATTGCGAGTCTGTCGAGGAAATGATGAAGGCGTTCGAGGAAGGCCTCAAAATCTGCGGCCTCGATTATGTGGACATCTGGCGCATCACCATGCAGGAACAGACCAGCAAAAAGAATACCGAAAAGCAGATTGAAGTGGCCATGACCTGCCTCGAAAAAGCCAAGAAAGACGGCAAGGCACGCTTTACTGGCGTTTCATCGCACGACCGCCCGTGGATTTGCGAGGCTATTGCCAAATATCCGCAACTCGAAGTGATTTGCACGCCGATCACGCCGGGCACCAAGCCGCTGCCCAAAGACAGCATCTTCGACGCTGTTAAGACGCACGACGTGGCGCTGTTCGGAATCAAGCCGTTCGGCGGCACGTCGCTGTTCAAAGGCGACAGTTCGCCCGACAGCCCGCAGCGCGAGGAAGACGACCGTCTGGCCCGCATGGCTCTGCGCTATGTGATGGCGATCCCAACGGTTACCGCGCCGATTCCGGGACTGATGAACGCCCAGCAGGTCGAAAATGCCGCCAAGGCCGTGCAGGAAGGGCCTCTGACCGCAGCCGAGAAGGCGGAACTGGACGTCGCGGTTGAGCGCATGTGGGCCAACTTGCCGGCCGACCATCTGTGGCTGCGCAACTGGGAGTGGGCGTAAAAACCGGCAGGAAAAACAGGCGGGGTGGATGGAGCGGACAGAATGGACGGAATAAGAGCCAATCCGAAA
>JAOAGV010000096.1 GCA_026415575.1 Candidatus Sumerlaeia bacterium | reverse complement strand
TGCATCTGCTGTCGGTTGTGCCGTGTGTGCGAGGCGATTGCTGTCCTGCATCGCCGGGTGGTCCGGTGGCGATGTCGGAAGAATGTTGCGCGCTTCTGGAGCACGTCCGACAGAGCAACCGTTCCTATGAAAGTCTCGACACGTATGACCTGACAGGCCGCCGGATTCATCACCATGAGAGGGATGGGAAGCATCCGATGGACAGGTTGCCGGAGGATTTCTTTTCCATTTTGGCCGCATCGAAAGATTTGACTTTGGCACCGAAGCACCCCACAGCGGCCGGCTCGACTGGGATTCTCATCGGGCATCCGATTGTCAACTCCAGTGGCGCTGTCGGGGCATATCTGGCGGCAACGGTGGATTTATCCGGGGCACTCGAACCGGTATTTCAGGAGCGGGCGGGTTTGGGGCGTTCGGGGCGGGTGTATTTTGTTTCTCCCGAAGGCAGGTATTTTTTTCCACCGCCGGATGCCGACAGGACGGGGTGGACCGGCACCCGGCTGGACTTGCCTGCGGAAATTCTCTCGGGCAAAACCGATGATGTGTTCGAGTACGTCGGCGCAGGCGGCGAGAAGGTGCTGGGGGTTTCCACCCTAATCCCCGAGGTGCGCTGGGTTCTGGTTGCCGAGATCAACAAGAGCGAGGCGTATGCGTGGTTGGGCCGGCTGCGGACACGCGCGATGGTCACAGGCGCCGTGACGCTGGGGCTCGTGCTGGCGATTGCCGTGAAAGGCTCGCGACGGCTGTCACGGCCGCTGCGCGAGATGGCGGCGGTGTCGCGCCGAATTGCCGAGGGGCGGCACGAGGAGCGTCTGGGAGTGCTCGAGGGAACGGAAGCCGAAGAGGTCGGCCGGGCGTTCAACAAGATGCTGGATCAGTTGGCGGCCAGCCATCGCCGGTTGATGCACGCGGCCTCGCTGGCGGCGGTTGGCGAGCTGAGTTCGAGCATCGTGCACGAGATGCGCAACCCGCTGTCATCGGTGAAAATCAACTTGCAGGCCTTGTGCCGGCGCGTCGAAGCGGATCCGGCCTATGCGGAGTTGGGGGCGATTGCCCTTGCGCAGCTGGCGCGCGTCGAGCGCATGCTGTCGGACTTGCTGGGTTACGGCAAGCCGCTCGAATTGATGCTGACGCGGACAACGTTCGGGAAAATCGCCAAAGATGTTGTTGAAGTGGTCCGTTCTGAAGCGGAAGAGAAACGCGTGACTATCACCGTGGAGAACCATCTGGATCCGATTCAAATTGTCGCGGACGAGGAGCAGATCCATCGGGCGCTGACCAATCTGGTAACAAACGCGATTCAGGCGGTAGCACCGGGCGGGGCGGTGAAGGTCTGGGCGGCTCTGGCACCGGGAGATCGCACAAAGGCGATGGTGCGGGTCAGCGACAATGGTCCGGGAATTCCCGAGGCACGCCGTGATGAGTTGTTCAAACCGTTTTTTACAACCAAGGCAGGGGGAACAGGCTTGGGGCTTGCCAATGTGAAGAAAATTGTCGAGGCGCACGCCGGAAGTTGTTTTGCGGAGAATCCAAAGACAGGCGGCGCGGTATTTACACTTCTGTTGCCTGTGGGAGGACCACCGGTGTGAGCCGCATCCTAATCGTGGACGACGATCGGGCACTGTGCCGGTCGTTGGAAATTCAGCTGTCGGCGCAGGGCCACATGGTAAAGTGGGCCAACACGGCCCAAGAGGGCTTGGCGGCCTTGGCCAACGGGCCGCCCGATCTGTTGTTACTCGATTTGAAGCTGCCCGATCAGAGTGGATTGGATGTGCTGCGGCGCATTCGGCAGAAGTATGCGGAATTACCGGTGGTGATGATCACCGGCCATCAGGACATGAAAGCGGCGATTGAGGCGATGCGCGGAGGCGCGGTGGACTATTTGCGAAAACCGTTCGACGTGGACGACCTGGTGCAGATGATCGAAAAAACCAAGGCCCGCGCCGGGCGGCCGCACGTGTCCTTGGAGAGCATCTCGGACGAGCCATACGAGATTGTCGGGAGCGACAGGAAAATCGTCGAGGCAGTCAAGCAGATTGGGCTCTTGTCGCAAAGCCGTGTCAGCGTGTTGATCGAAGGAGAGACGGGAACGGGCAAGGAGTTGGTGGCACGCGCGTTGCATGAGGCGGGCAGCCCGGGCGAACCGTTCGCAGCGATCAACTGCTCAGCCATTGTGCCCACGCTTTTGGAAAGCGAGCTGTTTGGCCACGAGAAGGGAGCGTTTACAGGGGCAAGCGCTCGGAAATTGGGCAAGTTGGAGTTTGCAGGACACGGCACGGTGTTTTTGGACGAAATCGGCGACATGTCGCTGGACTTGCAGGGTAAGCTTTTGCGTGTGCTCGAAGAGCGAGTGTTCGAGCGGGTGGGCGGGCTTCAAGGTATTCCGCTGTGGGCGCGCGTGGTCGCAGCCACCAACCGCGACCTTGAATCACTGGTGGCGGAGGGAAAATTCCGACGCGATTTGTTTTACCGTCTGGCGGTGGCGCGAATCTGGCTGCCGCCGCTGCGGGAAAGACGCGGCGACATCCCGCTTTTGGTCCGACATTTGCTCACGCGTATTGCGCGAAAAGTCCACAAGCCGATCACTGGCATCGAGGAGAAGGCGATCGAGCGTTTGGTCGCCTACGACTGGCCGGGCAATGTCCGCGAGCTGCAGAATGTTTTGACGCGCGCCGCCGCATTGGCTCGCAGCCCCATTGTGACGCTCGACGATCTGGAGCTTCGGTTTGGCGCATTTGCCGAGCCGGTCCCGCCGGCCGCAGAAATCGCAACATTGCGCGAGGCTGAAAAGGAACATATCGCCCGCGCATTGGCGGCCAAGGGATGGAACATCACACGCACCGCAAAGTTGTTGCACATTTCCCCAACAACCTTGCGCAAAAAGATCGCCGACTATGGCCTTCGCGAGGACAGCTGAGCCGGCGCCAACAAGTCTTCGGTGGGGATTACAATCCGATCCGCCAGATGTCAAAAGTTCCGTTTCGGTTGGATTCAAACAGGAGCCATTTGCCGTCGGGCGAAAAGGCCGCATCGTAGTCGTCCCAGCGGCCGGCAGAGGTTAGAGGGCGGGCGCGCGACCCGTCGGCGTTCATTCTCCACAGGCGTGCATGGCCTTCGCCGAGCGGTCCGCGGCAATAGACAATGCTCCGGCCGTCGGGCGACCAAACCGGTTTGAACTCGGCATCGGGCGACCGTGTCAGCCGCGTCAGGCGACGGTCGGCCAACACCACCAACCAGATGTCGGGATTGCCGGCCGCCTCGCTCGAAAAGGCAATCGTGGTTCCATCGGGCGACCAGGCGGGCATCGAGTCCACGCCCGGTCGCAACACAAGGGGAATCTTCTCCCTGCCATCGCGGTCCATGATCCAGATGTCGGGATCGCCGGCGCCCTCGGAATGGAAAGCAATCTGCGCCCCGTCGGGCGACCAGGCGGCGAAGCTGTCATTGAACGGATTGTTGGTCAGGCGCAACTCCTCGCCGGTTTTTAGGTCGAGCCGGTAGAGGTCGCTTTGGCCTTCGCGGTCGGAATGGAAAGCCACCCAGCGGCCGTCGGGCGAAACAGCCGGACTGTTTTCGCCGGACGGGTCGCGGGTCAGCGGCCGCGAGGTTTGTGTTTCAAGATCGTAGAGGAAAAGATCGGCCGGAAAGCCGTCGCGCGCCGAGCTGAAGACCAGCGCCGTGCCGTCGGGCATCCACGCGGGTGAACGCTCGTCGCCCGGACCTTTAATCAGCACGTGCATGGGAGGGCCGGAGTCACGGCAACCGCCGGCCAGAGCGACGAGGACGGCCAGCAAGGGCGCAGCGCGTTTTTGTCTCGAATGATGTTGCATGAGAACCTTTCCTCGCGCAAGACGTTCCCTTGGCTGCGGGGCGGCTGGCAAGCGCAAAGCGCGGTGGCTGCCCGATAAAATTCGGTGCGAAAAAACCGTTGCAAAGCACGCCTGCAATTTTAACGTTTCGGCCAAACGCCGGGAAACCTCGGGCGTGAGGTTTGGCGTCAAAGGAGAGACTCCCCGTGATCCCAATCGGCGATACGTTGGCGGCGATGGGTTCCCGTCTGGCGATCATCTTTGATCCGGTCGGTCAGCAAATTTTTTATCCGCGATACGGGGCGTTCGACGAGATCGTTGCCGACCTGGCCATCGGCATACGGTTGAAATCGGGCGAAACGCGCGCGCTGCCCTTCACACGGCGCTATGCGCATTTTGCCTTCGTGGAACAAACCAACACGATGAACTCGATCACCTACACGGGCTTGGCGCCGGACTTGGGGATCAAGCTGACCGCGCGGTTCACGACCACGTTTTATCCGCGCGACGAGCGGCTTTCGACTGCACCGATTCTTCTTCTGGACTTGTCGGTCGAACGTCCGGCATCGGCCGCGGCACGGACCAAGACGGGCGCGGTTCCCGAGCCTGTGGGCGAGATTTTCTTCGAGCTCGAATCGCCGCAGATTCGAACGCGCACCGACGGCCTGCAAGTGCGCCTGTCGTTTCAGTCGCAACCGCACGAGAACCGGCAGTCGCCGGCGGCATCGCGCGGCGCACCGTTGCATCCGATGGCTTGCGAGGATTTTATTTTCCCGCACACCGGCGGCCTGCCGCTGCGGGCGGATGCGCGGGCCAACGGCTTTGTGTCCGCATTCGATCTGCGCAAGACGCCGCAGTCGCGTCCCGTGCAATTGACGTGGTGCGCCTACACGACCGACGCGGTGCTGGATCTTTTCGGCGAGCGGCGCCCGTTCAAATACACCGAGTTTTTCAAGACCGAGGACGATTTGATTCACTATATCGTTCTCGAGCGGTTTGAGATGCTTTGCCGCGTGTCGTTCTTTGACGACCTCTTTCAGAATACCGGACTCGGAAAAACCTACGAAGACCTTGTTGCCTTTGGCTTCCATTCTTTTCTGCTCAACACGTGGTGGACGCTCTGGGATCACGGCCGCGACTGGTTCTCGGTCTGGCAGGGCAGCAACTACTTCCATTCCCCGCTCAATGTCGAATACAACAACGCCCTGCTCTATCTGGCGCTGTGGCCCGAATTGCTCGAACGGTTGCTGCGGCAGTGGGCGTGCTTCGAGGAAAGCGGGGTGCGTTGTCTGGGCAAACGGCGCGGCGCGGCCACGTCGTGCCTGCCGCATGACATGGGGTCCGGCGCTCGGGTCGGCCAGGCCCATTATCACCATGCGATGGAAGTCGAGGATGTGTGCAACTATTTGCTCCTTGCCCATACCCACTGGCGCTGGACGGCCATTTCCTCGATCGTAAAAGATTCATACAAGCTTGTCAAACGCCTGACGCATTTTTTGATCATGGCCGATACGACCGGCGAGGGTGTGCCCGACAAGGGCGTGGCGTGCGCGATTGACGACGGCCCCACTGCACTCCAGTTTGGCCGCGAGCAAGCTTATCTCGGTTTCAAAACCCTTGCCGCGCTCGAAAAGGGCGCCGAGATCGCTCAACTGAACCGCGACGCGGAAACCGCACGCCTTGCGCGCAAACAGGCCGCCCGCCTTCGCGACACTTTGGACGAAAAGGGCTGGATGGTGGACCACTACGCCGTTACGCTTGGCCCCAGCGTCGAGGGCGTAACCGATATCTGGAAAGGCAGGCCGGTCCGGCCGCAAGACATCTCCGGCTGGGATGCCTACTCGATTTACACTGCCAATGGCCTGCTCTATCCATTCCTTGCCGCCACGCCTGTGCGGGTCAATACTCAGCGGCTCAGCCGCGACATCACCACGGCCATGACACATACCCAGACGGAATACGGCTGCACACACACGAGCGAGGGCACCGACCGCGTGTGGATTTCGCAGAATCTCTGGCGCGATTTCGTCGCTGCCTATCTCGACGTGGACATCCTGAACAACGCTGACCGCTATTGGGCATGGCAGATTGCCGCCGGCCGCGGCCCGACCCCGGCCGGTTTTTGCGATGCCGTCGGCGGCAATGTCATCTTCGACTCGCGCGGGGCCACCGCCATCGGCGTTTTCTTCGCGGTCTGCCGCTTCCAACTCGACCGCATCGCCGGCAAATGCAGCGTCGAACCGATTTGCGACCGCCTCGATGTGCCGCTTCTGGTTCTGGCCCGCTGGGACCTCCATCAGGTGCCGCGCCTGTCCGTGCATCGCTACAGCGGCCAGCGCCACATCAAGGTCTCGTATCGAAATTGTCTCCGCGATCTGGAACTGACGGTCATCGAGCCGGAATGATTTGAAAAAAGCCGTCGCTTACGACATCGAAACCGTGAAATCCCTTTCGCATCGCATTGCTCTGACCGTTTTTGCCATCAATGTCCTCTATGTGAACTCCTATCTCGGCAACCCGATGTCCAAGTCCATTCTCGACTTGACGGTCAGTCTCGTAGATCGCGGTTCGCTGAACATCAACCCGCTGGCCTTCAACAGCATGGATATTGCAAAGCGCGGGCAAGATTACTATTCCGGGATGCCGCCGGGATTGTCGGTTGTCTGCGTGCCCTACTATCTGGTGGCCAAGACGTGGCTGTGGCTGATTGTCCGACCGGAATGGGAGGATGTTCCGTATGGCGGGGACATTGACGATGCGGGACGGCCTGCGCCGGTTCAGCGGCTCAAAAAGGACGCCCGCATCATCCTGCTGAATGTTTTCATTTGCTGGTTCGGGTGCTGCGTGGCGGCCGGCGTCATGGCGGCACTGTTTCACCGTGCCATGACGCTGTTGTATCCCGATCTCGATGAGCGGCGGCGGCTGATCACTACGTGGCTTTTTAGCTTCGGAACGCTATGGTTTGTCTATTCGCCGGCCATTTATCATCGCATCTTTTCGACCTTCCTGTGCTTTGCGGCATTTCTGTCCGTCCTTTCGTTCAATGCCGCAATCGGCACTCCGCAATCGGCACCACGTAATCGGCAATCGGCCTTCCGCGGTTTTCTGTTTGGAGCCGCGTTGGGTCTTGCCATTGCCACCAGCTACGAGATGGCCATTGTGGTTGCCGCCGTGTTGGCTTACACGCTTGCGACGCGGCGGCTGGACTGGCCGTGGCTTGGGACAGCGGCGGGGCTTGCAGTGCCGCTGGCGCTTCTGGCTGCCTATCACACGGCATGTTTCGGCGCGCCGTGGATAACGCCTTATGCCATGCGAATCCAAGGTTCCGTCGTGCCGCCGTTGTTTCGGCAAAGCACCGGTGCGGGGGCTTGGTCTCTTGCGCGATGGTATGCTTTGCTTTTCGGTTTCGACTATGGTTTTTTCTTTTATTCGCCGCTGCTGCTTCTGTCGCTTCCGGCAGTGACGCGACTGTTGCGGAACGGTCGGGTTCGACCCGTTGCCGCAATGGCGTTCGCCATTTTCATTGCCTTGCTGGTTTTCCACTGGGCCTCCGGCTATCGCGGGTTGCCGGGCGAGTTCGGCTTCCGCATGATGAAACCGGCGATTCCCTTTCTGATGCTGCTCGTGCCGATGAGCTATCGGTGGAGTTGGCGGTATGTTGTGCCCGTACTGACGGCGCTGTCGGCGGTGATTCTAGCCAAGGGCGTGATGTTTGGCGTGCACGCGGGCAGGCCGTTTTGGAGCGACTATCTCGCGCGGCTTCAGCGGCAGGGTTTCGCCAACTACACGCTCGACCGTTTGCGCGAGTATGCATGGCCGGAATTTTCGCCGTGGGCAATTTCGGCGATTCATCTTGCGGTGCTGGCCGGCGTGCTGTTCCTCCTGCGGCGCTATGTGTGGCGCGATGAGGCGGTGAAAAGCGGGTTGTAGTTCCTCCTGCGAGTTCATTGTCGCCCCTGACGTCAGCGGGGGGCCGGATAAAGGTGAAAAAACGGAAATTACGACATCACCGCTTGCTTTTTCCCACCGCCAACCTCTAACTTTCTTTCGCTGTTTTCGGGAGAGGGGTGCTTTTTTGGCTGCGCCGTTACGAAAGCCGGGAAGGAAAATCGAAACGAAGAAATCTGCTATTTGTGAGGCGCCGAATGAAAACGATCGGTTTCATCGGACTGGGCATCATGGGCAAGCCCATGGCCAAAAACCTTCTGAAGGCCGGCTATGAGTTGACGGTGTATGACATTGTCCCCGAGCGGATGAACGACCTTGCCGCAGCGGGTGCGAAGCGGGCGGCATCGGGCAAGGAAGTGGCGGCAGCCAGCGAGGTTGTGATTACCATGCTGCCCAACTCGCCCGACGTCAAACAAGCCGTTCTCGGCCCCAACGGGGTGCTCGAAGGTGCCCGGCCCGGCCTGATCCTGATAGACATGAGTTCGATTGCGCCGGCGGCAGTGCGCGAAATCGCCGCCTGTGCGGCAGAACGGGGCGTCGCCATGCTCGACGCGCCCGTCAGCGGCGGCGAGCCCAAGGCCGTTCAGGGCACGCTGGCCATCATGGCGGGCGGGCCGGAGGAGGTGTTTGAACAGGTCAAAGAGATTCTCGGTGCAATGGGCTCGTCGGTCATCCGGATTGGCGACATTGGCAGCGGCAACATTGCGAAACTGGCCAATCAGATCATCGTGGCGCTGAACATCGCCGCGATGTCGGAAGCCATGGTGCTGGCGGCCAAAGCGGGTGCGAATGCCGAAACCGGGTATCAGGCGATTCGCGGCGGACTGGCCGGCAGCGCAGTCCTCGACGCCAAAATGCCGATGGTGCTGGCGGGGAATTTCAAACCGGGCTTTCGAATCGAGTTGCACATCAAAGACTTAGTGAACGCCCTCGAGACGGCGCACGAGGTCGGTGTGCCTGTTCCGCTGACCAGCAGCGTAATGGAAATCTTGCAGGCGCTGAAAGTTGCCGGGTGCGCGCACGATGACCACAGCGGCATGATTCAATTCTATGAAAACCTTGCAAAGATTCAGGTGCGGCGGTAGCGCCATTGCCCGCCGGTGGTTTTTTCGCAAGGGTTGGGCATCTGACAAATGCCGGAGAAAGCAATATTGTGAACTTGGACAGCACAGCGATGGACAGGATGTCTTTTCTCCCGTGGATCCAGCCAACGCTGTCCAGCGTTGCCACACTCTCTGAAGTTTAGACTGCACACCGAATCAAACTCGATTTGAGTGAATAGCCGTTGCCACAGGATGCAGCAGGATAGAAGATGACGAAGGGGATATCTGCGTTTTCAACACCGGGAAGACGGTTTCAACAAATCGTCAGAGGGATACTGGCTGTCGTTGCGCTTTGTGCAGTTTGCCAACCGGCCGCGGCCGACCCGACCGAGCCGTCGAGCCTGCGCACCACGGCGTCGGTCACAGCCCGCGCCGATGTCGCCACCACCAGTCTTTGGCTGCCGCCGGCCTACAACGTCCACCCACGCCGCAAAAAACCCAATCCCGACTGGGACTTGTTGACGCGGCAGCTGTACTGCTATTCCTATCCGTCCAGTCCGCCGCTCCAAAGCATGCTGAATCCATGGGGCGAGCAGGCCCCGATTTACACCGGCCCGATCAGCGACCTGCCGCGCCGCATTCTCGCCGCCGCCGAGGTCTATCGCTACCAAGGCGTGCATTTCGACGGCTATCTGGGCAGCGAGGACGACGGCCAGCATCTGTTTCTGGCCGCCGACGGGCGCAACATCGCCGTCTGGGGCGACAACGAACGCAAGACCTATCGCACCGTCATTCAGAGTTTGCCCGACACGCTCGACGAGCGGTGCTGGATTTGCGTGGACCTGCCGATCTTCGCGCTGAACCTTGCCGGCTTTCCGATTCGACAGGCCATGATGGCCCATTTTATGGAATCGCCGTCGCTCTACACGGACAACGGCGCGTTTCCGCAAAACGTCCCGCTGGACCCGCTGTTTTTCCGGCGCGTGGAAAACCTGCGCAAGTATCTGCGCGCCAAGCAGATGTTCTCCGAAGACCGCATCACCACGGGCCAGTTCTTCGACCCCAATTATCGCCCCCCCACACCGTTTCGACCGGGCGATATTGTGCTGATGGGCCACTACAAAGATTTCGACGGGAAAGGGCCGTTTGACGTGGCCAAGCATTCGGGCATTGTCGAGAGCGTGGACGGCCGCGGCATGCCTGTGCGGCTGTATAACATGCGCACGTCCAATAGCTTGCTCGACCGCTACGACGCGGTGATTGCGCAATGGCGGGTCAATCGAGGACACAGGGTCTATTTTCATCGCTTCTCCGACCGCTATCCGATCATCGGCCACGGGCGGATTATTCATCCGTTCGAGCCGAAGGCCGGCATGCCGACGGTCGAGCAGGTGAGGGCTCTGTTGGACAAGGACAAGCCGACGACGCGAACAGGAACAATCCGCACCGTATCAACGGAATAGCACACCGTAGAAATGGAATGGACTTGTTCCCAGATTCATGCTCATACTCTGAAACTCATGCGGATGAGAATCCGTAGAAATCTGTGTAAAACAGTGATGCAGCATTCTCGGAATGAAAGGCAAGGGCGGCGCTTATGGCAGGAATGACCATGACGGAAAAAATCTTGGCGCGGGCGGCCGGACGGGCCCGCGTCGCCCCGGGCGAAAATGTCTGGGTGAATGTGGATATCCTCATGACCCACGATGTCTGCGGACCGGGCACCTTCGGAGTATTTCGCGAGAAGTTCGGCCCGCAGGCCAAAGTCTGGGACCCCGAAAAAGTTGTAATCATTCCCGATCACTATATCTTCACCCGCGATGAAAAGGCCCTGCGCAACATCGAACTGCTGCGCCAGTTCGCCGCCGAACAACACATCCGCCATTTCTATGACGTCGGCACCGCCCGCTATCGCGGCGTCTGCCATGTCACGCTGCCCGAAGAAGGCCACACGCGGCCGGGCGAAGTGCTGCTGGGCACCGATTCGCACACCTGCACGGCCGGCGCGTTCAACGAGTTTGCCACCGGCATCGGCAATACGGAAGCCGGCTTTGTGCTCGGAACGGGCCGCCTGTGGCTGAAGGTGCCGCCGACGCTGCGGTATGTCTTCGACGCGCCCCTGCCCGACTATCTCATGGCCAAGGATTTGATCCTTCGCATCCTTGCCGACATCGGCGTGGACGGGGCAACCTATTGCGCCATGGAGTTTGCCGGTCCTGCGGTCGAGGCCCTCGACATTGAGGAACGGATGACGCTGTGCAACATGGCGGTCGAGGCGGGCGGCAAGAATGGCATCATCGCCGCAGACCGCAAGACCATCGAATATGTGCGGGAACGAACACAGCGGGCGGGAACCAAGACGCAGTTCGAGCCGGTGGACAATGACGTGGACGCCCGATTTGCACTCGAAACCATCTATCGCAGCCGCGACATCGAGCCGATGGTGGCGCGGCCCCACTCGCCGGGAAACGGAGCGCCCGCGCGCCTATGCCGCGACGTCAAGGTGGACCAAGTCTATATTGGCAGTTGCACGGGCGGCAAGCTGGCGGACTTTCGTGCCGCTGCCCAAGTCCTCGCCGGCCGCACAGTCAAAATCCGCACCTTGATTGTGCCGGCCACCACCCATGTCGAGCGCATGCTCGAGACCGAACGCCTCAACGGCAAATCGCTGCGGGAGATTTTCGCCGACGCCGGTTGCGAAATTGCGCCGCCTTCGTGTGCCGCATGTCTGGGCGGGCCGGCCGACACCTTCGGGCGGCTCAAGGGGCACGAGGTCTGCATCTCGACCACCAACCGCAATTTTCCCGCGCGCATGGGGTCGAAGGACTCGCAGGTTTATCTAGCCTCGCCGTTGACGGCAGCCGCTTCGGCGTTGACAGGCTACATCACCGACCCGCGGGATGTGCTGTAATTGGAATTTTCGAGTAATTCGACCGGCTAAACAGGGCAACGAAAAAGGGGCGCGGACATAAAAATGTCTGCACCCCTTTTTGGCTTTTCCTGCGGTTGCGGAACGGCTATGCCTTACATCTCATAAGGATATTCTTCCTTGAACATTTGGGTATCCAACAGCGCTTGGCCGCGCCACAAATCCCCGTTGGACACCGAACCATTGGTCGGATCGAACATAATCGCCATCCCGCGCGGGAACTGGGGTGAAACCGTCTCCGGATTGTTGCCACGATACCAGTCGCCATTGTCTTTGTCGGGTCCCGCGCACAGAATGCACCAATAGACAATCTCCGCCGTTTTGCGCGAAGCGCGGTTCACGTTGATCTCCCGCGTGTCCAGACCAAAGGGCACAACCTTGCTGAACGAGTCAGTGGGCCGAAACGTCATGTAGGCCACCGGCGTCGTGAGCGGACGCCACTGACGGTAGGTGTAGAACCGTTGGCACCCCATACCGGTCCCGTCCGTCCAGATGAAGCGAAGGTCCGAGGTGACGCCCGGATTTTCGCTGCTGAACGTCAGCCCGTATTGGTCGTCAGGCGTGTCGGAATCGTTTTGGTCGCGCAAGACATCGTTCCAATCCACACGATAGGCTTCGATGGCGATGACCAGAGTCCGCATGTCGGACTTGTTGCGGGCGACTTTGGCGCGGGCCTGCGCTTCCAGAAAATTGGGGATGGCAATGGCCGCGAGAATGGCAATAATAGCGACGACGATCAATAGCTCAATAAGTGTAAATCCGCGGCCACTGTTTCTCGCTTCTTTTTTCAGTTCTTGCATTGTTTTTACCTCCATGGGAAAAATGTGCGGGTCTATTTCTGCTCCCCATTTCCGGCTATATCAAATAAATAAATGCCGGAACAATCTTTCAAGAAGTTTATATGAAACTTCACCCCCCCTTGGCAAGTGGTTTTTTTTGGATATAATGCTTTTGCGGCAATCAAACCGCCTGCCGGCCACCTTGAAATTCTGCCCTCAATGCCGGTTTGATGCTCCGTCCAGCAACTGCGCAATCGCCGACTTCAAACGCTCCTCGCTGGGCGGGCCGACCAGCGAGACGGTCGGTTCGTAGCCGCCCTCGGCAAACGCCCTGTCCGTGCAGATATAGCCCATGCCGCAATCGCCATAGCCGGCGACGGCAACGAAATCGTCAGGCTTCAGGCTCTGTGCATATATCTGGTATTCCACAAACGGCTCGCCCGGCAGATGGATCACGCGGACAGGGCCGATCTTCAGGCAGCTGATTTCAATCGTCGGCCGCGCGGCAAGCCGTTCGTAAAACGCCAAGGCGAGGGCGGCATTGAGACGCCGCGCAACCGGCGCCTGCACATCGGCCATGACCTGCCTCAGGTGGTTTTCCGAAAACTCCGGCTCCGTGCGCCGGGCAAAGTGCACCTCGGCGGTCTTCCACACAAGCGCTGTCGCCGCTGTAACGGTCGTGGCCGCAACAGCGCCTTTCATGCCGGCAACAAGCCGCTCAATCAAGGCGGCGCGGGCGTCCGGCGTTCCATCGTTGTATTTGCCCGCACCGACATCGCCGCCGCAGCCGGTGAAGTAAATGTGCGGAATACCCTCCTCGGCTTCCAGCTGCGCCCGCGCCCAGCCGGGCGTGTCGGGGCTGCCGCGGCCGTCGCCGTAGAAACTCATCGGATGGCTGGCGTAGTAGTGAAGCCGGACCAGCGGCTTGGACCCGTTGAAAAAGGTAACTGTTCGGAGCCAAGGGTCAATGCGTCCTTCGGGGGCGGCATGAAGGGTGGCAGACTTTGCCGAACTCGAACGCACGAGCACTTTTCCGTTCGGCTGAGGAATGCGCCGGGTCGAGGCAAACTTCTCCACCTTCGCCTTGCCATAACCGATGTGCGTGAACGGCTCCAACCGGTCTGCGGCTTGTCGGACGGCGGCGGCGGCGCGCCCGGCCACAGCGTGCATAAACGTCACGTCGAGATGGGCCGGCGGCGAGGTCTCGCGCTCGATCAGTTCCTGTGCGCGGAGGTCGGCCATCGGCGCGTTGTGCGGATGAACGGTCTGGAGCGCAACCTGCGATTCGGGCACAGCGGCGGCCTCGGCCATTTTCCGGCGCATCAGATCGTATGAGGCTGTGCGCAATTCACACCAGTCGAGCGCGCACAGGACATAGCGCGTCCGGCCGTCTGAGAGAATAATCCCCTTGCCCATTAGCGGCGCGTCCACCACCTCGAGCGGTTTGATCCAGCCGCCGCACAGCGGATGGCCGATCGGCGGCGTGGCATCGAAAGAGAAATAGGCCAAACTCAGCACAGGGGAAGAGGCAGAACCACCCCCACCGGATGCCGCTACCTCGCGGGACGCCGCCGCGCAAGGCATCCAGCCAAGGACCGCAAGCACCACAACTGCCGCAAGCCCCCCGCACAACCTGTCGTTTCTTCTCTTGCTCCGTCTGTCCATTTCGTCCATCCCATCCGCGACATCCACTGCATCCATCAGCGCGCAGTCCGGCCCTTCTCATGCCTGCACTTCCCGGATCTTAACCTTGGACAAGTCCATTTCTCCCACGCCCATCTTGTTGGCCAGCACGATATGCGAAATCTGCTCGGGTTTGCGCTTGAACAGCGTTGTGCCGTAGGCATCCACCGCGACCGGGTCCGTGCCGACGATGCACTTTTTCACCGTTTCCACATCGTTGAGATTGCCGCCGGCCGGGCCGCCGCGAAACAGAATCCGGTAGGCGTCGAGCACGTGCAAATGCGGTTTGAACTCCGTGCTGAAGTCGGCAATTGCCTGATGCAGATTCGGGTGCCAGACCTTGAACTGGTCTTCTTTCACAATGCCCATCAGGTTCTTCATGGCCAGCGAGAGAACCGAGGCATTGTGATGCTTGGCCACGGGGACATTGATAAAGCAGTCGCAATCGAGCGAGATGTTGGTAATTAACGACTCTTTGAGATGCACGCCGTTCTTGATGGCCACTTTCCGGGCGTCGAGGGCGTCCTGATAGTAGATTTTTGCGCCAAGTTTTTCCACCGCCGCCGGAATGCCGCTGCTTTCATAGCACTTCTGCGGATCGCGGTCGGTGATGTCGAACAAACGGACTTCCTTGGCGCCGGCATCAAAGGCCATTTCCACCAGTCCCGCGATGACGTCGGGGTTGGTGTTGGCGGCGGTTTCCGGCCGTCGAATCCAGCACATGTTCGGTTTGATGACGACAATATCGCCGCGCGAAACAAAGCGTTTCATGCCGCCAAATTCAGCAAGGGCTTTTTTCACCATCGCTTTGGGATCATCGCCGGAAACCACCACCAGTTCCGGCGCGGACGGTTCGGCAGCCGCAGCGGGCAGGGCCGAAGCCAGAGCGGTCGCACCGCCAAGTTGTTGTAAGAACGTGCGTCGGGTAGCGAGAGTGTTCATGGGCAAACCTCCTGCGTCCGAAATGGACAATAGCTCTTATGGCCCTGCATTCGGCATAAAGTCTGCAGGCGCCGGCGTTTCAAGCGGTCTTAACGTGCGGCCGCCTATTCCTTGACTCGCTTGGCGCGGTTGTCCGCGTAAGCATCGCGCAGCGCCGTGTAAGGGTCCAGCGCCGCTTTCAAGAGTGTCTCGTAATCATCCTCGCCCAGCGAGATGGTGTTGATATAGTTGAGCAAGCGCACGATGCTGTAGCTCTGAATCGGATTCAACACCATGTCGCCCAGCCGTCCGCCGACGCCCCGCAGCGAGGTCGGCCCGATCAGCGGCAGGTTGAGGTAAAATCCCATTCCCACGCCCCACACACCGAGCGTCTGATCGAAATCCTCATCATAGGTTTTCAGTTCGAACCACTTTTTGGCGGGGTCCCAGACACCGAGCACGCCCAGAGTGGTGTTGGTGAGAAAACGGAGCGTTTCGACGCCGGTTCCCTTGAACTTGGCCTGCAGGGCGGTGTTGAAAAACCGTCCGGGGAATCCGAGGTTGCGGATGACGTTGCGAATGCCCACGCGAATGGGCCGCGGATACAGCACATACTTGTAACCGGTCGCAACGGGCTTAAACGCCCAGAAGTAAAGCTTGTCGTTGACGTGGAAGAACACCACATTGACCGGCCGCAGGGGGTCGGCGATGGCGCGTTCGGGTTTGCCGGCCGGCGTTTCATACTCTTTGGCCAGTTCCTCATCGAGGCTTGGAGTAACTTCGGGGGTCTGAGTTTTCGGCGGTGCGGGTGTTTTCCCTTCCGATGGTGTCCGTGTTTTTTTCGATTTCTTTTTTTTCTTAACTTCCGAGGCGGTCTGGCTCGGTTTGGACGAATCGGTTTCCGCCGAATGGGCCGCAACGGCGCACGCCAGAAGAAGCATCAGAATCCATGTGGTTTTACGACTTCTCTTCATTTTCCTTCACCTTGTCCTTCAATTGTTGGAGAAACTGTTCGGGGGTGCGTTTGAGCAGGATCTCACGGAACTGCGAGCGGTAGTTTTGCACAAGGCTCACCCCCTCGATCCGAATGTCATAGAGTTTCCATTCGCCGTCCTGCAGAGCGAAGCTCAAATCCACGGGGATTTCCTTGTCCGTCGTGATGGTTTTCGTTTTGACGACGGCACGCGTCGGGCTGGGCCGTTCGGTTTCGCCGATGACCACGCGCTGCCCCGAATACTTCTCAAGGTGCGTGATATAGGTCGTGAACAGAAGCTGGGAGAACACTTCCGTGAACGTCTTAAACTGTTCCTCGCTGAATTTGCTGCGGAAATTTGCCAGCGTCAGATTCGCCACGGCGTTCATGTTCACAACGGCGAGGATCATTTCGCGCACTTTCTCGCGGTTTGCCTTTTTCATTGCCGGGTCTTTGTATTCCGGCCGCACAATGAAATTGAGCACCCGCGACACGGTAACGTCCACAATCTTGGCCGGCTCCGTTGTTGCGCTGTCCTTGCCTGCCGCTTGCCCTGCCCGCACAAGCAAACCCGTCAGGACTACACACGCGCAAAGAACTCTTCTTCTGGCCATACTGCCAAACATAAACATCCTCCTTTATTTCGATGGATTGCTGGACACATCGCCAAACGCATATTTCCCGATAACCGATTCAATATCCACCGCCGATTCCGTCTCCGTGATCATATCACCGTCCTTGAGCAGCACATCCGACCCTCCCGGTTCGATTTTAACATACTTGTCGCCGATCAGGCCAATAGTTTTGATCGAGGCCATCGAGTCTTCCTTCAATGGAACATCACGGCGGATTTTCAACCGCACCACCGCCGCCATCGTCTCCGGGTCCAACTCAATCCGTTCGACCGTTCCCACCTGAACACCGGCAATGTCCACCGGCGCGCCCCGCTTGAGGCCGGAAACCGACCCAAACTTTGCGGACACGTAGTAGTAGTCGCCGCCAAAGACTTCCATCTTGCCCAGCTTGATGGTCAAATAGGCCACACAAATCAGTCCCAGCAGGACAAACAACCCCACGGATGTTTCCAAGGTTCGTGTTTTCATGTGCATCGCCCTGATCTTCGTAGTCCACACTTCAGCGTGCCGTTTGTCGGGCACGCTTTAGCGTGCTTCGCTCACCCCACATAAAAAGCCCAAAAGATCAACCGCGTATCTTATGCTCCGAATCTCCAACGCAACACGTCAACGGTCGGGCTGCGTACTCTTACCCTTCCTCGTCCGGTTCCTCGTCGCCCTCGATAAACCGCCGGACCACCGGATCGGGGCAGAGGAGAATGTCGTTTCCCGTGCCCTCGAACATGATGCGGCCCTTCTCCAGCATGGCCACTTTCTGCGAAATCCGAAACACTTCCGGAATATCATGGCTGACGATAATTGCGGTGAACCCCAACTCCCCTTGATAGCGGGCGATCATGTTGTGTACTGCTGCGCGCCGTACGGGATCCAGTCCCGTCGTCGGCTCGTCGAACAGCACAATTTCCGGCTGCGTGATCAGCGCGCGGGCCAGCGCCACGCGTTTCCGCATCCCGCCCGACAGCTGCGACGGATACTTGTCCTCAATGTTCTCCAGTTCGAGCTGCTTCATCTGCGCCAGCACGCGTTCGCGTATCTCCGCCTTCGACAGCCGGGTCTTCTCCTTCAGCGGCAAGGCAATATTCTCGCCCACCGTCATGGAGTCAAACAGCGCAAGGCTTTGAAACATGTAGCTGAACTGGCTCTTGAGGGCTTTGCGTTCCTTGCGCGACATCTGAAACAGGTTCTTTCCGCGATACAGCACCTCGCCGCTGTCGGGCGTCAGAAGTCCCACCACGTGCTTCAGCAGCACGCTCTTGCCCACTCCGCTGCGCCCGATAATGGTCGTTACCTTGCCTTGTTCAATGCCCAAGGTTACGCCGTCCAGCACGACCTGCGAGCCGAACGACTTGCGAAGGTTGCGAAATTCGATGAGCGGCGGTTGGCCGTCCACGCCCCTCCTCCCCTTAAAGCAGCACCG
>JAOAGV010000095.1 GCA_026415575.1 Candidatus Sumerlaeia bacterium | reverse complement strand
TTTGGCCCAAGGAAATGCTGTATCGCATACACAAATATCATTGGCCCTGAAAGGGGCATCTATTTTAGCCCAGGGCAGCGCCCTGGGAAAAACCGCAATCGAGAGTGGCAAGCCCTGAAAGGGCGCTCTATGGTTGCCCGCGGCCCTTGTTAGCGCGCCCTTTCAGGGCTTCAAAACGCGGGGCGGAACCATTTCCTAGGGCGCTGCCCTAGGCTGGATTAGTTTGCCCCTTCAGGGCTAAAAATCCAAATTGCTCACGTGGCCTTTGGCCACAAGCAAAGTGGACGGATGCCTTCCACGGCATCCGGAGGCGGTCGGGGTGGAACCCGACCCTCCACCGGCTCGCATGGCCTCTGGCCACAACCAAAGAGATCAGAAGCAAGAGGTTAGAAGAAATCATCGAAAATTGGCTAGTTTTCGAGACGAAAGATTCTGCAGATTGATCTCTCGCAAAGCCATAGCCTCGATGGTTGTGGGCGTTTTTGCCGCCGGCTGGGCGGCTGCCGGATGCTTTTTTCGCGGTCTTTTACTGTGCCTCGCCGGTTTTGGCTGACTCGGCCTCTATGCGATACTGATCCCGGGGATCATTGCGCTCTCGCTCGCCATATCGGCGGAAAAAGAAATCGAAGAGTCCCATGGACGTCTCGCCGGCAAAGGGTTTGTTCTTGCGGGAAAATCTTTGGGTATGATGTCATTGCTTTTGGGTGTGATTGCCCTTCATCTTTTTTATGAAAGCACTACGATGAAAGGAGCCATTCATGAAAACCAAATGGGCGGTATGGGGATCGGGCGGAATTGCACGGCGGCGGACCATCCCGGAAGGTATTGTCAGGGCCTCCAACGCCGCGCTGGTCGCGGTTTATGACGTCAACACTGCGGTCAACGAGGACGTGGCGCAGCAATACGGTGTGTGGGCCTGCCGTACAGAAGATGAACTGCTCGAAAGCGAATGCGATGTCATCTATGTGGCCACACCGGTTCACTGTCATTGCGGACAGGTCATCTATGCGGCCAAGGCGGGCAAGCACGTCTTTTGTGAAAAGCCGCTGGGGCTGAATGTCGAGGAAGCGAAACAAATGGTCGCCGCTTGCAAGCGTGCCCGTGTCAAATTAGGCGTCGGCCTCATGATGCGTTTCCACGCCTATCATCAAGAGGCACTGCGGCTGGTGCGCGAAGGCCGCCTCGGAACGTTGGTTCTCGGCCGCGCTCAACTGTCCTGCTGGTATCCACCCATCGCGGGCGCATGGCGCCAAAGCCCCAAACAAGGAGGCGGCGGGAGCCTCATAGACATGGCGAGCCATTGCATTGATCTGCTGGAGATGTTTTTCGGACCGACCCGCCGCGTCGCCTGTTTCACGGGAAACCTCGTGCAACACTATCGCAGCGAGGATACGGCGGTGGTGTTGTTGGAGTTTGCAAGCGGCGCGAAGGGAATGGTGGACTCGCTCTTCAATGTGCCCGATGAGAGTTCCAAGAACCGCCTTGAGATTTACGGCTCGAAGGGCAGCATTCTGGCCGAAGGGACCATCGGCCAGGGCGAGGCGGGCGAAATGGTTGNCCATGTGGCCTCGATAGACGCGGCCTACGACGCGCAGCAAATGCGCCTGCCGTCGGGCGGCGGGCTGAAAATCGCCCCGACGCCGGTAAATATGTATCGCGCCGAGATCGAGGCGTTTTCGCGCGCTGTTCTCGAGGACACCGAACCCCCTGTGGGCGGAGAACTGGGCCTGTGGAACCAGAAGGTGCTGGCCGCCGCCTACGAGTCGGCGTGCTTGGGGAAAGCCGTTCGCGTGAACTGATCGGCAGCGTTCCACATAGACTCATTCCAGGAAATCTACAATTGTGAAACCCGTTGTCGGAATCGGTATCGCGTGCCTCGACCATTTAATCGTGGTTCCCGAAGGAGCCGAAACCCGCGGGCGCGTTACACACGTCAACAACTATCTGATGGAGGGCGGCGGGCTGACGGCCACGGCACTGGCAGCGGCGGCGCGATTGGGTGCGCCCGCGCGACTGTGGACGTGTCTGGGCGACGATGAACCGGGGCAGGCAATCCTGCATAGTCTGGTACGCGCGGGAATTGACATTCGCGGGATTCATATTGTGCGGGGTGCGCGCAGCCCGCTGAGCATCATTCATGTCGCTTCGCCGTCGGGCGAACGTACGATTTATCATTTTCGGGGCGACGTATTTGCCCGCGCCGGCACCCCGCCGCAGTTTGATGGCATCGAAGAAGCCGGAGCGCTGCTTGTGGATGCAACGTGGCACGATGGGGCGTTGGCCGGGGCAAAGCGGGCGCGGGAGATCGGCATCCCCGTGGTCGGTGATTTTGATCCCCGGCGCGACCCGGAACTGGCGGCTCTGCTCGATTGCTTGATTGTGGGCGAAAAAGTCGGTGATGATTTGGCGAGGGGGCAGGGTGTGGAGGTGGCATTGTATCGGCTGCGTTCGTTCGGCCCCCCATGGGTGGCGCTGACAGCGGGCGAGAAAGGCTGCTGGTATCTGTCGGGCGAGGAAATTCGCCACTGTCCGGCGTATCCGGTCCATGTTGTGGACACGACGGGGGCAGGCGATGCCTTTCACGGGGCGTTTGCGTTTGCTCTGGCACAGGACTGGGACATTGAAAAGGCAGTTCGTTTGGGCAGCGCGGTGGGGGCGTTGTGCTGCCGTGCGTTGGGAGGCCGCGCCGGCCTGCCCGATTTGCCCACCGCACTGACCCTCATGGGCGAGGCCTGATCTCCGAGCCTCTTGCAGAAATCAGATTATCTCCTTGAAGTTTTACTCCTTTACGGCTGGCAGAACCGCCAAAACGGTTTCCCCGCCGCGCACTTTCATGCCTTTTTTGACCCGGACCTCGGCGTCGAGGGGTACATAGACATCGGTTCGGGAGCCAAAGCGGATCAAGCCGATGCGCTGACCTTGCTCGACCGTATCGCCCACCTTGCAAGTGCAAACAATCCGGCGGGCAATCACGCCCGCAATCTGGTCCACGACAATTCGCAGCGGACCGTTTCGCAATTGGATACGGTTGCGCTCGTTTTTTTCGGCCGATTCCTCGCGCGTGGCGCTGAAAAACTCACCCGGCCGGTATTCGACGGCCTCGACTTGGGCGGCAATCGGCGAGCGGTTGATGTGAACGCTGAACAGGGACAGAAAAACGGAAATGCGGCGGGCGCGGCTTTCTGGAAAGGCCGGATGAGCTACCTCTTCGATGGCGGTTACGCGGCCATCGGCAGCCGACAACAAGGCGCCCGCTATGCGGGGGGCCTTGCGTTCGGGATCGCGGAAAAAATAGATGACGAAAAGGGCTGCGGCACCGACAATGGCGGCGGGAATTTTCCAACCAATCAGCCAGAGCGCGATGGTAACCCCGACCAACGGAACCACAAAGGGCAGTCCCTCTTTGGCCAAGGGAATGCGAAATCGCTGCTCGGTATCCATGGCAGCAAACCTCCTTACGGTAGAGTATCTATGGATTATTGATAATAATAACGTTGCAGGCACATACTGAATGTTAATCTACTTCTTTTTATCCGTCTCCGTCAAATCTTTTCGGATATACTTTCTCACCGCCGCCTCGTGTTCGGCATAGGTTTTCGAGAAGACGTGACTGTTTCCATCGCGCTGGCAGTAATAAAGGTAGTCGGTTGTGGCGGGCGACAAAGCGGCTTCGAGCGATTTGCGTCCGATGCACGCAATGGGACCGGGCGGCAACCCCTTGTGCAAGTAGGTATTATAGGGGAAGTCTTTCTTGAGATCAACCATCGTCAGCGGCTCGTGCCACTTGTCGAGCCAATAGCAGAGTGTGGCATCGCAATTCAGAGTCATGCCGCGCCGCAGGCGGTTGTAATACACCGAGGCGATAAGCGGCTTTTCGGCGTCGTTGGCCGTCTCGCGCTCGATCATCGAAGCGAGCGTAACAATCTGATGCCACGTCAGCGAGTCGGGGCGGGGGCGCGCGGCTTCCGCGGCATATTCGCGGGCAAAGGCGGCGGCCATTTTGTCGAGAATCTCGGCCGGCGAAACTCCAGGGTCAAACAGGTAGGTTTCTGGCAGAAGGTAGCCTTCGGCGGTCGGCCCTGCAATGCCATATCGGGCGAGAAAAGCAGGATTGCAGGCGGCGGAGGAAAACTCGTCGGCAGTGGCCACCAAGTCCTCGGCGGCCAGTCGTGCGGCAATCTGACGAACCGTCCAGCCTTCGGGAACGGTGATGCGAACGGGCGCGCCACGTGTCAGGGCCTCGTAAATTTGCTCCGGCGAATGGCTGGAGTGGAAATGATAACGGCCCGGCTTCAGATGGTCGGTGGCGCGCCCGCGCCAGGCAAGGTAATCGAAAACCAGCGGGTAGGGCAAAAGGCCGGCGGTGTGAAGGGACTCTTTGATGGTATGGTAGCTGGCGCCGCGCTTGACCACCACGACGGCTTCAAAGGGGCGTTTGGAGACAGGGCTTTTCAGGCAATGGCGGAACCATACAGCGCCGACGAGCGACAGGCAGATTAGAACGAAAAGCACGCAAAGAAGACCCATCACGAGGCGCCGCAGCGTGCGTTTGGGCGGCGGCAATACAGGCGGCGAAACATTTTGCTGCAGAAGGGTCTCCATAAGGCTCACGGTATCCGCGGCATGGCTCCAATTGCCCTAAAAACCAAATCCGAATAGCACCTTTCCTGACCTCGATTTGCAGGGCCTTGAAGGCGGGGTTGACAATCCATTTCCCCGCGGGCTTAGTGGCTAGCAGATTGTGGCCGGCAAAGGCAAATAGGATTTTTCGGGCGAGTGGAATAGAGGAGAGCAAGAGTTTGCTGCACAATATTGCCAACCGAACGGCAAGGCTGAAATCACTTTTTACGGCGACGGTCTGTCTTGGATTGTTGAATGCCCACGCGCAGGCATTTGACTTGGTAGAAGGCCAAATCCGACTTGCGCCATTGTTTCAAGCAACGTCCAAAACGCGCCCCGACCCGCAACCGCTTTTCAACTCCATGGTTACAGCCGATCTGTCAGGCGACGGTCAAAAAGAGATCATTTTGCCGGGCAGTGACGGCCGGCTGCGTGTGCTGCGGATCGCCGGGACGTCGCGGCGGCCGGCTCTGGCCCATTGGACGACACTCGATACGCGTGTCGAGGGCGACGCAGTCGCCGGCGCCTGCTATCTGACCGTCGCGTCGCTGGCCAAAGGAGCGCCGGAGTCGCTGGTCGCAGCGCTGCCGCGCGGCATTTTCAGCGTCCGGCTCGACGGCGAACCGCCGCGCCTTCAATGGATACCCTTGTGCGACCGCACAATGTTTGACGGCGGCCAGCAGGCGCCGCTTCCCCAACGATTGGACTTCCTTGCCGACCTCGACGGCGACGGCACGCCCGAAATCTGGCTTCCCCGCATGGATGGCATCGAGGTGCTGCGCCGCGCAGCCGACGGCAAAACGTGGGACTCGGTCCAAATGCCCCCGATGGTCGCACGGGCGCGGCAGTTTTTGGGAGCGTTGCCGCTGACAGCCAGTCGGGCGCAGCCAAATATCCGGGCGCTCAGCTTTCAATCGGAAATGACCTTTCCGACACTTCGGCTGCAAGACCTCAACCGCGACGGCCGGGCGGAACTGCTTGCGATTACGCGGGAGACTGAAAACCGTCCGACGACGCTCCGCGCCGAGTGCTATACGCTGCGCGACCCGCTGCATTTTACCTCCGCACCAACGCAGGTCCGTATTGCACCGGCCGACCGCGGCGGCCAGACGTATCTTGACCTCAATAGCGACGGCTACCTTGATCTGCTCCGAGTGGAAAGCAACCTCGATATTGTTACGCCTCGCACCATTCTTGAAATCTTTCTTTCGCCGCCGCAAGCCGAATACCGCTTCGACCAGCCGACCATTCGGTACACCACCCACGACCCCGTCGGAATTGTGCTGTATGGCGACTGGAACCGCGACGGGTTTGCCGACGTGGCGTTTTCGCAATTTCAATACACGTTCGGCTCGACCGAGGATTTGATCAGTCTGGTTCTGGGGCGCGAGGTCGGCGTGATGCTGCGGTTTCTGCACGGCTCCGCGGCGGGTTATTCGCGCAAACCCGACCGCGATTTTCTTTTTCAGATTCGCAACCGGTCGTTTCATCCGCGACGATTCCCCCCGTTTTCGCTCGAGGGGGATTTCAACGGCGATGGCGCGGCCGATCTGCTCGTTCGCACCCGTCCCGACCGCGCCGACGCCTATCTGTCCGCTCGCGGCCAGATAAGCTCGCGGCCGGCGAAAACCCTTTCACTAACCGAGGACAGCGTCTGGCGCATTGTGGATTTGAACGGCGACGGCCGCAGCGACTTGATTACATTCGATCCCGAAGCCGCTGCGTTGAGCGTGTGGCTGGCGTTGCCGTAAAAAATTCGCACAGGGGCACGGCGATTCAGTTGGCCGAGCATTCCCGCCCTTATCAAAACGTTTGCCGGACGAAAACCAATTCTTGCTGCAAGGAGTAAAACAATGGGAAGAGCGCCACAATATATTGTGACGATTATCCTTGCGAGCCTCTGTGTGGCTGCGGCGCCACCGTCGCGCTATTTCAAGATCAAGGTTGTGGACAATCAGACCGGCCGCGGCGTTCCACTGGTCGAGCTTAAAACCACGAACAACCTGCGCTACTATACGGACAGCAACGGGATTGTTGCATTTTACGAACCCGGGTTGATGGATCAGAAGGTGTGGTTCTTTGTCTCCAGCCACGGCTACGAGTTCCCCAAGGATGGTTTTGGAATGGCGGGCAAGGCGCTGGACGTCAGGGAGGGCGGCAGCGCGGAGTTGAAAATCAAACGGGTTAACATCGCTGAGCGGCTTTACCGCATCACAGGTGCGGGCATCTATGCCGACAGCGTGCTGGTGGGCGAACCGGTGCCAACGCGCCGCCCTGTCCTCAATGCGCAGGTGACCGGCCAAGACTCCACTCTGGCGGTTTTGTGGCGCGACAAGATTTATTGGTTCTGGGGCGACACGGGCCGCGTGTCTTATCCGCTCGGCCTGTTCCAGATGTCCGGCGCCACATCGCTTCCGCCCGGCAAAGGCGGTCTCGATCCTTCGGTCGGGATTGACCTCGAATACTGGGTTGGCCCCGACGGTTTCAGCCGCAAGATGGCTCCGACCAAAGACCCCGGCATGATGTGGCTGGACGGCTTTGTGATTGTGCCCGATGAGAATGGCGTCGAACGCATGGTCGGCCACTATGCCCGGATGAAGGACCTCGGCACCATGCTCGAGCATGGCATTTCGCTTTGGGATGAAAAGGAAGAGGTTTTCAAGAAGTATAAGGAACTCAATCTCGACGACAAGGTGCGCTGTCCGCGCGCCCATCCTGTGCGAGTGAAAGAAAAAGACGGGGACTATTTTGTTTTTCCCACGCCCTATGCCACCATGCGCGTGCGGGCTGCTTTCAAAGACCTCGTGGACCCTGCGGCCTACGAAGCGTTCACGTGTCTGGCCAAAGGCAGCCGCTATGACAAAGCGAACTCGAAAATCGAGCGCGATGGCGACGGCCGCCTGCTCTATTCATGGAAGCGCAACACCGACCCGATTGACGCCGAGCGCGAGAAGGAACTCATCCGCGCCGGCAAGATCAAGCCGGACGAAGCACGCTATCAGCCCCGTGACGTGGCAACGTCGAAAACCATCGTCATGCATGGCGGCTCGATCGCGTGGAATGACTATCGCAAGAAGTGGATTATGATCGCGGTGCAGATCGGCGGCGAGTCGTCCTTTCTCGGCGAGGTTTGGTATGCGGAAGCCGACGCCATCACGGGGCCGTGGAAGTGGGCGCGGAAAATTGTAACGCACAACAAATACACCTTTTACAATCCCGTCCATCATCCGTTCTTCGATCAGGACGGCGGCCGGCTGATCTACTTCGAGGGCACCTACGCCAACACATTCAGCGGCAACCCCGACCAGACACCGCGTTACGACTACAATCAGATCATGTATCGGCTGGACCTGAGCGACAAGCGCCTGCGGCTGCCGGCGGAATAGCTTTTACGTTTGTTTCGGCGGAAGCTAAGCACGACGTGCCTAATTACAGGTTTCATTTTGTGCGCTCCTACGTCCACATCAGGCGGACATTGAGCGACTGGCCGCGATGGATGGTCAACGTGCCGGCGAACTTCAATGTCACCCGCGCGCCGTCCACTTCCACGGTTCCGGCCACAGGCAGGCCGCTCAGGTCCGCTTTCGCTCGAACATTCTTTGCCCCGTCGGGAACAGCCAAAATCAGTTCGTTTAAGGACACGCGGGCGTAAGCTACAAAAATCTGGTTGTCTTGGCGCTTGCCTTTGCGGGTTTGTTCTAGCGAGCCCCAGCCTTCGGCCGCCGTAAAAAAGCACTTGAATTTCTCCGGTGTAAAGACAGGTGCGAAAGTCATTTGCGCGCGCGGGCCATCATAGAGAAAACCCGCCAGCGCCAGAAGCAGCGACCAGCTCGACATCGCCCGCACATAGTGCCCGCCGCATTCCTTTTCATCCCATGGATTGCGGTCATAGCGCGTTTTCGCCCGGCCATCATACCGCTCACGCGCGCCCTTGACGATGCAAAACGCTTCTTCGAGCATGCCTTCGTAGATCATGTGCGCGGCGACCTGATACTCGACGCCCGTCCAGACCTCGTCGCTATAGAGAATCTGCTGCGGCGGACGGCCGCCTTTCGGCCACGTGCAGCAAAGCAGCCCCTTGTCGTTGCCGTCGGCAAACCATCGCTGCGTGTGCTGCCAGTCGGTGAGATCCGACATCCAATTGTATTTGAAGACCGACTCCAATGCCCGCCGCACGTATTCCTTCGGCAGCACATAGCCGAGTCCAAGCTGGTGTGCCCACCACTGGCCGATGACTTGGTCGGCGAGGCAGCCCGGCCCCCATTGCCGTCCCTTGGTCATATAGTCCGGGTAATTCTGCTGGAAATACTCGCCGTTCCACGTGAGTTTGACGAGGTTGGCACGGCCGGCTTCAAAGATTTTTCGATAGCGCTCGGCGGTCTGGGCGTCGCCTGCCCGCAGGGCCATTTCTTCGCCCGCACGCAACGCCGCCAGATAGTAGGAGCCAAGGAAAGAGTTTGGGCCGAATGCCGCCACGTCGTAGGTGTGCCACTGCTCATCCTCGATGATGCCGTCGGGTTGCTTGCCATCGCGCATGATGAGGTAATCCACAGCTTTCTTGATGTTCGGCCAATACTCCTTGAACCACTCGTCATTAGGACACTTCAAAGTCTCGCGGTAGGCCTTCAGGATGCAGCTGCAGTGGCCGTCCACAAAGGGCCGCTCGCCGCTGGGTGTCGGCGGAATCGGGATTTCCACGCGGTTGTTGATGCCGCCTTCAGGCGTCTGCTGTCTCTTGTAATCCACATAGCGCATGATGCGCTCAAGATCCGGAAACAAGTGCGCAAGCGTCTGCTCGTAGCCCCACACATGCGTGCAGGTTGGCTGGCAGCAGCACCACGTACCTTCCCAACCGCAGAACGTGCCGTCTTCCATCCAGAAGCAAACGCCTTCGGTGCGAATGGTGGAAATCTGGCTGCTCACGCAATCGAGCAGCCAGTAGGGTAGCGTGCTGTTGTAGAATGTTTTTCGGAACCGCTCGGTGAGTTCGCCGAGTTTGTCGAGATTGGCTGCGAGATCCGTCGCGACGGCCATGGCATCGGGCCACATTTTCGAGTAGTAATGGCCGATACGCTGCATGTTGCGGCTAAATACGGCGTTGGGGAAATGCCACGAAAGAAGAATGGGAATGTCGGCGGTTTGGCGCGGTGCGAGTTCCACGCGGGCTTCCAACGCCGCCCCTTGCGACATGCCGGGCGGAGTCGGGTCACTTTTTAGCCCGACAGCCGGTTCTGCAACGGTCTTGGCCGCCAATCGCTGAACCAGTTGCGCGGGGGCAGTCCAATCCAAAACCGCGCCCCCCTTTACCGGGGTTGCCAGAGCCAGTTCGCCGAACATGTGCGAGTCGGGCGGCAGGCCTTCGCATGGCGTCATCCGCACGCCGGCCAAGCCGGCCAGAAGCGACAGGGCCCGTGTGCGGCGGCCACCCGACCAGATGTTGGCCAGAAGCCGCGAGGCCACAAGAACGACTTGGCCGTTACCGATGCGGCGGCGCAGCACCAGCGGCACACCGGCGGGACTTTTCAAAACCGTTTCGCTGTTGGACGCTGTCTTGAGCCCTTTGTATTCCATCCAGCCGTCCAGTTGCAGTTCGTTCATTCCCACCGAGGGCAAAGCTCCCACCAGTCGAACCGTCAAGGGTTCCGAATGATAGGCAAAATCGCTGAATGTTGCGGGGAGAAGGTCTCGCAAGGCGGTCGCGGTGTCGTCCTCGGCGGCATTTTCCGTGAAGACAATCTGGTCTATATTGATATGCCCCCACGGGCCGCTGGCCGCGTCCACGATTTCAATGCGGGCGGTCTGGTTCATCAAAGGCCGCACATCCCATGTCTTCCATTCGAGCTGTTCGAGGTCGCGTCCCGTTGCCGTCCGGACTACCTTGTCCCCGACAAGCAGATTGATGCACGTGCGTTTGGGCAGCGAGCCGCCACCGATTAAAAAGCGAATCAACGGCCGTTCGATTTTGAACGGCTGGCTGATCAAACGGCCGACGGGTGTGTCGCCGTCGGTAAAGCTGTTGACCAAACCCTTGCCGAGGAAACCGGTAACGGGCTGCTGGCGGGGCTGGCGGCCGCGCTGGGGGGCGTTGCCGAACGCCTTGCCCTCGACCGTCCATTTTTCATAGCCCGATTCAAAGTCTTCAAAAACAATGTCGGGCAGCCCCTTCTTTTCAACCGGCGGAACGACCGGACTCATGCGCCGGAACGCCAGCGGATTGTCACCGGAGAAAACCACTGTGGCGCCGTTTTTTGCCGCGATATGAAGCGCCTTGAGAAATTCTGCGCTGACATCGGCAGGGTTTTCGAGCCAGACCACCCGGGCCGCATCCTTCGGGGCTGTGTCCATCTGTTTTAGAATCGCGCCCGACGGATTGGCACGCGTTACAGTTACATTATCGGGCTTTTCGTATTTGCCGGCCGAGCGCCATGCGCGATCGAAATCGCGTTCGAGGCTGTGGATAAGAATATGCACCGGTTGGGTGCAGACGGCGGCGCGTCCGGGCTCGGCGCGCAACCGGATCAGCCGCAAATCGCCCGCCCGCACATACTCGTTGACGTTGCCGCCGTAGTTGGGATGTCGAAGTCCCGCAGCACTTTCGTTGGCCAGCCCCACGCAATTGGGCAACGCGGCCAGCAGCGAAACCGACAGTTTTTTGCCGCTCTTGTTCTTGATCCGGAATTGAAATACCGCTGCAGGGTATCCCGAACGCCGCGAGTCCAAGGGGATGAATGGATTCCACGCTTTGAGCGAAACGGACACCGGCAGTGCCTTGTCCACATACTTCAACTCGACAATCGGGTATTCGCCTTTCATCCGGATGTCAGTTACACCGGTGGTGCCTTCAGGCGGGCGCGTGGACAGAACCCGCACGACCGACCCGCCCGTCGGAGCGTCGGCGCGTACGGCAAAGAACGGCTCACCAATCTCGAACTCTCCCATGCTGTTGGTAACCGACCAACCGGTCATGCGGCCGTCGGTGCCGAGGTAAAACCCGCCGGTGCCAATGCCACTAAGCGGGAAACGGGCATCGGGATTGTCCTTGGGATTATAGACACGCGGGGGCGTGAGGTCAAAGACGTGCTGTTTGAACTCGGCCAGTTTTTCCGGCGGCAATTGGTGCCGCATCCAATAGGGTTTGTCCGTGGGTTCGGCAGCACCAGCGGCCGCAGCCAGTGCTGCGCCCGCGGCGCTGACGCCGACTGTCTTGAGAAAATCGCGACGATCCACGCCGGGCTGTGCGCCGCACGCGCAGCTGCAATCGCACTTCCGTCCGGGTCGAGACATGGCAGGCCTCCTAATAGGACTATGCTTGGGTTTCCGACTCTATACTGAGAGCAGGGCCGCTCGTTCAACGCTTTCAACGATAGAACGGAATGGGCCTCTGTCAAGAACGACCGGATGAAGGCAAAGCGCCCTGAACGCCTTTTACGGTTTTTTTCTCTGCCGCAAGTGGTGGTGGAAATAATTTCGGCAGGCCGGACAGATGACAAACTTATACGCTTCGTAGACCTGCGCCTCGCATTCTTCGGGCCCCAGCGCTTCCATCTGCTCGATCAGTTCGGCCATCTTTGCCTGATGGTCCTCGAACAAATCGTCGGGGTAAATCACCGGCGGCTCGGGACTGGCGAAGATTTCCAGCCGCACCCAATAGGGGATTACGCCCGGCTCTATCTCCCGCCCACAGTTGTCGCATTTGCGCTCGTTGGCCGGCATTGGCTGTCCTCTGCGAAAAGGATGAACCAGAAGATTTGCGCATTTCAATTGAATGTTGACAGGCGCGGCCGGCCCCGCCGATTTTGCTCGCCGTTGCTTTCACTTCGTTTGGGCGAGTTGCTTATGGCCGATTTTGACGACATCGAAAGCGGCGAGACTGCCGAAACCCAACTGCGGTTGCTGAAAGGCACCGAAGACAGCCTGCCTGAGGATCAAATCCTTCGTCAGCGGATCATCGAAACCATTCGCTCCGTCTTTGAACTCTACGGTTTCAGCCCCGTAGATACGCCCATTCTATCGTACTTCGACATTCTGGCCAGCAAGTATGCAGGGGGCGATGAAATACTCAAGGAAACCTACCGACTGCGCGATCAGGGCGCGCGCGAACTGGGGTTGCGCTATGACCTGACGGTACCGTTCGCCCGTCTGGTCGGCATGTATCAAGGCACACGAATCCGCCTGCCGTTCAAGCGCTACGAAATTGGCAAGGTGTTTCGCGACGGGCCGATCAAGAAGGGCCGGTTGCGTGAGTTCATCCAGTGCGACGCGGACATCGTCGGAACAAGCAATCCGCTGGCTGAAGCCGAACTGATCTCGCTGGCCGACCGCGTCTTCCGGTACTTAGGACTTGAGGTTCGGTGCGAAATCAACAATCGGCGGCTTCTGGCGGGCCTCATCGAGGCGGCGGGCTTTGCACCGGAACTGGCCGGCACGGTGATCTTGTCGGTGGACAAGCTGCAAAAGATTGGCCGCGAAGGCGTCGAGAAAGAAATTCGCGATAAGCTCGACCCGTCCGTTCCCGTCGAGCGGGGCGCGCACTTGGCGGAGGTTTTCGGTCCGGAACGCCTTGCACAATGGCGCGACGCCCTCGACGCGTCGCTGGAGCGATTGTTTGGGTGGCTTCTAGCCGATGGCCAACCCAAAGAGCGGCTGGCGCGACTGCGGGCCGAGGTCGCCACGCCGCAGGCTCAGCGCGGACTGGACGAGCTCGAACGCTGTCTGGCCGTCCTCGAACCGCTTGAGCTGGCCACGCCGGTCGAGTTCACGCCCAGTCTGGCACGGGGTTTGGAAATTTACACCGGCACGGTGTATGAGTTTTTCCTGCGTGATATGACGGTGTTTTCCTCGTCGCTGGCCGCCGGCGGACGCTACGACCGCATCATCGGCCAGTTCCTGCATCCCGACCAACCGGAGCGTGCCGAGGACTATCCTGCGCTGGGATTGAGCTTCGGCGTTGCACCGATTCAGGAAGTGCTGCGGTTGCAGGCCGCGCAAGCGCCGCCGCAATACAGCATTGCCGAAGTGATTGTCGTGCCGTTGGGGGCCGAGGCCGCGGCTTTTCAGATTGCCGAGCAGCTGCGAGCGCGGGGGGTCCGCACCGACCTCGACCTCAGCGGCCGCAAGCTGCGCAAGGCCCTCGAATATGTCAACGCCTTGGGCATCCCTTATGTGGCCATTGTCGGTGAAAACGAAGTGGCGCGAGGCTGCCTGACGCTGCGCAATATGCGATCGGGCCGACAGGAGATGGTGAATGCCGACGCAGCGGCAGAGGTGATCCGGGGCGACCTGTGGTCGGGCGCCCCTGTGGAAAGCTCGCGCGACCGGCATGGAGTGTGAACAGGGAACAAAATCGAAGGAATGGACCGAATAGACGCGGCGGAGAAAAGTTGGTCAAAGCCGAACTGTGCCTGCCGCGCCCTTCACCGTCTCGCCAACAATGCGGGATTGCGGTTCGTCAGCAGCATCAACTCGCCGTTGTTGCCCAGTATCCAAGTGTTTTGCGGCTTCCCTTCGTTCTCGTTCAAAATCCAAACATCAGGGTGTTCGCTCAGAAAATCGTCCACATAGCGTTCGGATGCAAACAGGCAAACCGTTTGCGTGGTTTTCCACAGGTTCTCCAAGGCTTGAGAACTCAACAAATAGGAAGTCGGCAAATCGCCGCCGCGAATCCGAAACGGGTCGTCGGGGATCGGTTTGTCGGGGATATTTTGTGTGAACAGGCCCATGCCCAGTTCACGGGCGCGGCCAACGATGACAATACGGCGCCGCAGTGTCAACGGCAGCGAGAACGTCTTCGACTCGGTGGTGGCGATTACATCGGCTGTTTCCAAAAACTCCTTATACGGGGCGCACAACCCCTCGACAGATTGGTTTTCTGCGACTTTTGGCACACAGTTCATGGCCGCAGGCGACATTACCGCCATGGCCAAACCCATCGCAAGCAGCAGCCGCCCTCTTTCACCCTTCCAGCCCATCCATGCGGCATAACCAAATATGGCCAGACTCACGGCGAAGATAGGAACAACCGCCCAGAGATTGAGAGAAAAGATTGAAAAGCGCAGGCGGTCGGCCAAACCCAATCCCCCAAACACCAGTGCTCCGACGATTATGGCCGCACATTGTAGCGGCAACAAAACGCGCGTGACTGCCGACCGCCGGTCCAGCTGCATCAAATATCGGGCAGTCAACAAGGCCGCCGACATAAAGACAGGCAAGATATAGGTGGACAGCTTGGCCGACGGAATGCTCAGCAGCACAAACCCGCCAACAAACAAGCTGTCCAGCCAAGCGTCGTTCAAAGGCTCGATCGCCGTTTTTCTACGCACCGCCCGCCACGCTAAAACCGCAAACCTGCGCACACTGCCCACCAGCGCTATGACCGCAGGGATGGTCCAAGGAAACATCATAAAAGGCAGAACATAAAAGTAGTAGTAAAACGGTTCAGGATGCTGGAGGGCGGCACCCCGCACTCCGGCCGCGTTGACCTGCAGGTAGAAAAACTCAAGAAATCGGGGATCGCGCCTGTAGATTAGGATCATCCACGGAGCATTGATAAAAATAAATATAGCTATACCTATTCCAAGTTTCATCTTAAGAAGGAAAAGCAGATCTCGACGCAGCAAAAGGAACAGCCCAATAGTGAAGACCAAGAGGGCCGGACCCAGCGGGCCTTTGGTAAAACACGCCAGAGAGCCGCACAGCCAGAACAGCACCATCCATGCAGCCCCCTGCCCTCCGCCCTGATAATATCGCCAAAAAGCCCACCATGCGCCGAAAAGAAAGGCGCTGAAAATCATGTCGGTGAGGAAGAAAACCCCCATCGAGTAGTAAAGGCCGGTGGTCAGGAGGATGGCTGCAGCGGCCAAACCCGATCGCCGCGATCCCAGCGCCGCGCCCATTTCGTATGTAACTAATATGCCCAGAATAGCCGCCAGCATCGGTGCCAGACGCATCACCCAGTAGTGGAAGCCCAGCACTTGGACCGACAGCGCCGCCAGCCAATAGACCAGTGGCGGTTTCATGAAATAGGGAACGTAATTGAGATGAGGAACAATCCAGTCGCCGCTTTCGATCATCTCGCGCGTAATTTCCGCATAGCGCGTCTCGTCGGGGTCAATCATTCCCCGAAAGATTGAAGGAACAAAGCAAAGCAAACTGATTGCAACCAGCGCCAGACGGTGGCGGGCGGGTGGCTCGCTCTCGGAGAACAGACCGTTTTCACCCCAGAGCAATTTACGCAGCTGCATCAGGTCAAACAAACGGGTCAAGGGTTGTGCTTTCTAGCTTCCTAATATGTGGCATTACGTGAGGTTTTGGGGTTTATCTTCTTGGATTTCAAACTGCAAGGCTCATACCGCGTTGGGTTTATTCTGCCTCGTTATGCTTGGTCAAATTCCTCCGGCTGGTTTTATGGAGAAGGTCCTTTTCACCGTGCCATTTCGGCGTTTCGAACGCCACAGACTTAATTCGCTTATAAGGCCCAGCCCAAAATGATTCCAAGATGATTTTTTGCGATTGGTTTTGGCGCGCCGCCTCCTGTTCCCAACCAAACATGTGAAAGACAAAGGGTTCAAACATGGTCAGAAACGTGCCATAATACCAATTTCATCCTTGACCGCCGGATGCAGTGGAAGGCGTCCCTCCACAATTTCAATTCGGTCGCCGTGGAATGCCTCCTTCCAAGGGACAACCATGCGACACTGAAGTGCACGATATTTTCTCGCTAAGCGGTTGACAACCTTTGCCCGAATATACCACAACGCAAGGGCGGTCTAGGGCGGCGGGCAGGCATCGGATTGGTAGGTCGTGGATTTGGGGCACGGCTGTGTCGTTGTCTGCCGCGGTTTCTCGCGGGCTTTCCGGTTTCCGTGCGCAGCCGAAAGAAAAGTCCCTGCAATATCGGCCATCAGGAGTAATGGAGAGATGAAACGGGCTACGTTCAGGTATGGGGTCTGCGTGGTGATGATTTTGCTGCCGGCGGCACGCGCAATTTCGGCCGACCTTCTGGGCGACCTCGCCGCACCGCACGCGGGGCGCTCGCGGCGGGCAACCTCGACGGCAAAGATGCCCAACGGCGACTTCGATCCCAACAGCAACCGCGACAACAGCAACGTAAAGCCGGGTCAAACGAAGGTGTTGGCCGACCTCAAGGGACCGGGCGAGATTACGCACATCTGGATGACTTTTCTCGGCCCGGAGCCGCATCCGTGGGCCAAAAACGGCGCTGCCAACCATCAGGAGATGCTGTTGCGGATATATTGGGACGGGCGCGAGAAGCCTGATGTCGAAGCACCGGTGGGCGATTTCTTTGCCTGCGGTTTCGGCAAACGAATGGAAGTGGTCAGCCTGCCGGTCATTGTGGACGACGGGGATTCGTATAATTGTTTTTGGCGGATGCCATTTCGCAAGTCGGCGCGAATCGAAGTCCTCAATCAGAGCGACAAGGACATTGCCTTGCTTTATTACAACATAGACTGGATCGAGAAGCCGGTGGCCCGCAGCACACCCTATTTCTGCGCCCAATACAATCAAGCCTACCCAACGCCGCTCGGAAGTGACTATGTGATCCTCGATGCAGAAGGGAAGGGCCACTATGTGGGGACGGTGCTTTCGGTGCGGTCGCGCAGTCCGGAATGGTTTGGCGAGGGGGATGAGAAAATCTACATTGATGGCGAGACGAAGCCTTCGATTTGGGGGACGGGCACGGAGGACTACTTTCTGGCGGCGTGGGGACTACGACGCAACAGCACGCCGTATTTCGGGACGCCGTGGGCCGAGGACTGGGGCATTCTGGGCCAGCGGACGTGCGCCTATCGCTGGCACATCGCCGATCCGATTGTGTTCAACAAGAGCATCCGCGTGACGCTCGAGCATTACGGCTGGATTCCGGTGGATGAGAATCCGAAGGGCGAGCACATTAGTTGGAACGAGCGCGAGGACGATTTCGCCAGCGTGGCCTTCTGGTATCAGGTTGGGCCGACGAAGAAATTTGCCCATGTGCCCGATGCCGCCGGCCGCAAGCTGCCCAATCTGGACTTGATCACGGCGGCCAAAGATCATTGGGCGGAATGGAAGTACGGAGCGGGCGAGGCGCGGCTGCAAACGGGCCGGACGTGGTATGAGGACGGCGGGCAGTTTTTGTTCAAGCCGCCGACGCGCGAGCAGGCATGGGTGGAAATACCGTTCGAGGTCAAAGTGCGCGAGCCGCGGCGGCTTATCGTTAAACTCACGCGCTCCTACGACTATGGCATGTTTCAAGCTTATCTGGACGGCGTGAAAGTGGGGCCGGTGTTGGACCTCTATGACGCTGAAACGGCCACGAAGGAGTATCATCTTCTTGACTTCTGGCCCGACGTGGGGAAACATACGCTCCGGCTGGAGTGTGTAGGGAAATCAGACCGTTCGAGCGGACACTATCTCGGCGTGGTGTCGGTTCTGCTGCGCGAACGCCGCCCGCGCGTCAAAGACTATGGCTATGACAAGGACAAGAATTGGAAGGAAAAGCCGGTGCTGTATTGATTGGCATTCATGAAAGCATGGAGAGGTGAGGGTGCCGACGGCGATCAGACACGTGCAGGAGTATTGAGC
>JAOAGV010000094.1:17940-18212 GCA_026415575.1 Candidatus Sumerlaeia bacterium | reverse complement strand
CCACGATGGACCGGCGCTGGAATTTGACTTCGCAGCGAATCTCGCCCCGTTTGATAGGTTCAACTGCATCGAAAAACGGCAAGAAACTGTCAAAAAGCACATTTTTTTTGAGACCCTAAAGTTTATGATTCAAATTTACGATGCTCTTGCAGAAGATGGTCCGCCGGCGGCTCGCCGGTGCTCTAAGTGTTGGGCGTGAGGGAAACGGTTGGTTTGGAACACGTAACGAGACACGAATAGTGTTTAGAACCTATCCGAAAACGTGGCTTGGC
>JAOAGV010000094.1:12495-17931 GCA_026415575.1 Candidatus Sumerlaeia bacterium | reverse complement strand
GGCGGCGCGCCCAAGCCACGATCGAACGGTTTTAGGATAGACTCTAAGTCGGCAGGCGGAAGAGAGCGGTGATTCTCAGCCCTCAACAAATCGGAGACTTACGGCTGGCCAGCCGGTGGCAAGAGGTCCGCAGATTCGATATGGCTTGGCGTTCCGCTGCGATGAAAAAAGCCCTCCGAACATGGTTTATCCTGCTTGCCTTGGCCGTCGCGCCTTTTTGTCCCGCAAGTGAAACCCCGCCAACCGCGCAGGTCGCCTCGGAGCACTTTCGGATCGAGGTTCCCGCCGAACATCGCGCCCTTGCCTCGCAGATTCTTGAGCTTGCCGAATCCGCACGGCAGCACATTGCCGAACTTGTCCCCGACGGCATGGACGAACGGATTGGTCTGGCGTGGTGCGCCACCGAGCAGGAGTTTTACAGCCGGTTGGGAAGCCGTCGCGGCCATTTGCTGGCCGTTGCGGTGCCGACGATTCGGCGCGTCTATCTCAACGGCGAAAAGTTGCGGCAACTGGACCGTCGGGAGTTTCGCCGCGCCCTTATCCATGAATTTATGCATGTCTATCTCGGCCGCCGCATCCCCGACGGTCTTCCGCTTTGGCTCAACGAAGGACTGGCCATGCACGCGGCAGGCGACTGGGATTTCGCCGACGGCGCGGCGCTGGCCGCCGCCAGCTTGTTCGGCACGCTGTTCACCCCGAACGAACTTGCCCGCCGCTTTCCCGCCGATGCCGCCGGCCAGACCCGCGCCTATCGCCAAAGTTACTCGATGACCGCCTATTTGATTCATCTGCGCTATCCCAACGACGGATTGCGCGGACTTCTGGCCGATTTGGTGCAAAACGGCAACATCCGATCGCTGGTGGAGGATCCCGTCTGGCAGGAGGAGTTTAACCGCCAGTGGCGCGACCGCTGGATACGCCCCACCCGCGTGATTTTGGTCGTGACAAGCTCCACGGCGCTCTGGATTCTTGTCGCCGCATTGGTGATTGCCGCCTATGCGCGCAAGCGTCGTCAGACGAAACGGCGCCAAGCGCGCTGGGTGCTCGAAGAAGAATTTACCTGCCACACCGATGAATTCGATGATTGAGGAACCTGCCGCAGGGCCGTCGGGTGACGGCAATGCACCGACCGCACCCGCGTTGGACGCACCTTCGCACGCGCGCCGCAGCAAGCGCTATCAGCGCTACAAGATGGCGCTCGGCGCGGCCGAGTGGGCGGTCGAGATGGCGGTGCTGGCGGCGTTTTTCTTTTCCGGCGGCTCGGTGGCGTTGCGCGAAGCCGTGGGCCGCATTTCCAGCGCCCCGTCGGCGATGGTCCTGCTCTATTTGATTCCCGTCGGCATTGTTCTCGCTCTGATCTCCAGCGTCTTTGGTGCCGTGCGAACATTTCGGCTTGACCGACGGTTTGGCCTGTCCACGCAATCGGTGGAAAGTTGGGCGGGCGACGAGGTCAAGGGCTGGCTTGTGGGCGGCTTGCTATGGTTGGTCGCAATCGAAGCACTCTATGCCCTGCTGCGCTGGTTCCCCGATACGTGGTGGCTGTGGGCGACCGTGGCGTTCAGTTTTTTCTTTGTGGTTCTGGCGCACTTGGCGCCGATCCTGATTTTTCCGCTTTTCTTCCGCTTCACACCGATCACCGACCCTGAGATTACCGGACGGCTTGAACGCTTGGCAAAAAAGGCGGGGCGGCGGGTTCGCGGCGTCTATGAAGTCAACCTGAGCCGAAAGACCCGCGCCGCCAACGCCGCCCTTGTAGGCTTTGGCCGAACGCGCCGCATTCTTTTGGCCGACAATCTGCTCGACAACTTCACCCTCGACGAGATCGAAGCGGTCTTGGCCCACGAATTCGCCCATCACGCACATCGGCACTTGCCCAAGGCAGCGCTCATCCAAACCGCAACTTTTTTCCTTCTATTCGGCGGGTTGCATCTTATTCTTGAACAGACCGGCGGGCGATGGGGCCTTCAAGGGATTGCCGACGTGGCCAACCTGCCCTTCTTGGCGCTTGCCGCCACGGCCATCGGACTGGCGGTTCTGCCGGCCACCAACGCCATCTTGCGCAGCTATGAGCGGGCGGCCGATGCATACGCCTTGCAAACAGCGGCGCGGCCCGAAGCGCTTTGCTCGGCGCTCGAGCGTCTCGCCCAATTGAACCTGGCCGACAAATCGCCCCACCCGCTGATCGAGTGGATTTTCTACTCGCACCCTTCGATCAGTCGGCGCGTGGACGCGGCCAAGCGGTTCTTGCAGCGCTCCGCAAATGGAGGTTAGCCATTGGCTTTTCACCGCGCGATTCGATCCGTCGAAAAAGAAGTCTTTACGGCCGGCAGCAGTCCGCGCGAGCGGTTCATGCGGCTCTGGCTGCCGGTTCTGGCATGGGCCGCACTGATCATGGGCCTGACGTCCATTCCCGGCACAGCACTGCCCAAAGCGCCTTTCTCCCATTTCGATTTGTTGGTGCACGCGGGCCTCTATGCCGTGCTTGGCTTCTTTCTCCAACGTCTCGCGGTTCTGGCCCGCCCCGACAATCCGACATGCACCTTTTGGCCCGTCATCTATGTTGTCGGCCAACTCTACGGCATTCTCGACGAAGTCCACCAGCTCTGGATTCCCTTTCGCTCGTTTGCGTGGACAGATGCTGCTGCCGATGGCGGGGGAGTCCTCTTGGGAATTGCGGTGTTTTGTGCTTGGAGAAAATGGGCGGGTTGATTGTAACGGACGGGGTGGATCCAACAAGAGATGATGCGGTTGGCTATTCTTCCAGATACAAGCGCTTCATTGGCCCTTGGAGTCCTTCTGCGGCCAGCTGCTTGGCCTGCGGCGAATGGGCGGTAATGGCAATCTTGCCGGTTGCAATCCAATAAAAATCGCCGTGGGTCAGCGCGTGGAGTTCCGGCGCGCTTAGTCGCAGCCAATTCTTCAGCCATCGCAGCTTGTTCAGGACATCTTTGACGTGGGTAGAGGAAGCCGAATGAACCTCGATCCATATGGCCTTTTCCGAGGCGCGCGTGCGGTAGCCAATCCCATAGTCCCAAAGCGGAGATTTTGGCTCGCGCCGCCTCAACGCTTTCTCCAAGTTTATGCTGCCGGTCAGCTGGTGGGGCTTTTTACAGCAAACTTTCAAGGAATACTTGCCGAGCGCTTTCAGTCCGCCTTCGTAGGCTTTGCATACGGAAGGGGTTGCTTGCACCGCAGATTGAAATGTCATACGTGGGCGCCCAAAAGGTCTGAATTCCCGTCGGTCTCGCCGCTTGGCGACTCAATGCCTGCATGCGCCTTTTTCCGGCTTTTTGCATCAGCGCTTATGCGGGTGCTGTTGCCCATGACCTGCGCTACAATCTCGTTCACCCGTCCACTGAACTCGATCAACCCGCCCCAGCGTGGAGAAGCACATGGGTCTAGATCAGAAATATCTTTGGCGTGGCCGTCTGGCGTGAAATAATAAACTCGCATGGACTTTTCCAATACGGCTTGCGCGACTTTTCGCAATGGGTCCGTTTTTCGCACCTCAAACATTTTCAAAATGAAATCCGGAAGAAACTTCTGTTCTTTGCTGGTCTGTCGCTTTTTGTTGACCGATGGCTCTTGGATGGTCCTCAGTGCCCAAACCACGTCGAGCACATGCGGCGAGTGAGTGGAGAGACACACCCGATATCCCCGCCAAAGTAAATCCAACACCAGCAAAATCACTGCGGAAATCGCATTCGGATGCAGTCCCATCTCAGGTTCTTCGATAACCACCCATTCAAGCTCTGCGCGACGTTGAGTTCGGGCCGCCGGCATGAGCCAATAGAGTCCCATCAGCAAGGGCACAAATTCGCGTTGGCCTGCGGACCAAGCCATGAACGGAATGGATTTGTGAGAGGTTTCGGCACGCAGAACCAGCCGTTTTTGAGCCCCGTAACGTTCCACATATAAGCCGAATCGGCCAAAAACGTGCTCCGACAGAATGTCTCGATACTCTTTTTTCAAACGATTGGTCTTGGGGAACAAGTCCGCCGTTGGGCTGAAATCTTGTTCCATCAGCAATCGGAACGTCTCGCTGAAATCGCGCACGGCAAACGGGTCTTCCGCGGCAAAGGCTTGAAAGGGCCGAGGCCAACCATTCGCCAGCGACAATACACGCTGCGCCGGAATGTAAAACAAGGTTGGATTCGTCTTGCGCTTTCGCACCGTTACTAATTCCCCGATCTCAATGACTGCCTTATTCGCACTCACGGCGCTTCCAAGCTCGCCCTCGTGCCATACCCCGCTCATGCCTGCCCCGAGATAAACATCTAGGAAATCGGCCAGGCTGCGTTTCCAATCTATGCCGTGTTTGCGAAGCTGATCATGAACATAGCCAACGTCGGCAACCAATTTCAGAAACTGCAAGAAAATGCTTTTGCCGGTCGCCTGAGGTCCGACCAGTACGGTGAGGTCCCCAAATGCAACCTCTGCTGCTCGTATCGGCCCGATTCGCTCAATCTTTAGCGCAGAGATGCTCATGGATGTTTGCCCCTGCCTGAAAGCGGCTCTCCGTCGCTTTCGGGGGATTGATTGCGTTCGGTCTTTCCTTGCTTTTCATATCATCCGGACCCAGCGGCGGCTTGAATACCGCTTTTTACTCTATCACGTCAAGCGCGTTCCCCAATACATTATTGGGAAGAAGGTCCGCCCTGTGGATCTGCATCGGCCGGCCGTCGGCAAAGACGTGGTTTTCCGGAATCCAAGTACGATTTTAAAATCAGGGCGGCGGCGATGCGGTCGCGGCGTGCTTTTCGCTTGCGCCGCGCGACCCCCGTTTCCGCCATCAGCGCATCCGACTCTTCGCTCGTCCAGCGTTCGTCCCAATAGACCACTGCAATGCCGCCGAGCGTGTGGCGGAGATGCTCGCCGAATTCCCGCACCCAACGCGCCTGCGGCCCCTCGCTTCCGTCGGCGTTGTAGGGCAGGCCCACGACCAGTGTTGCGGCTTCGTAGTGTTCCACCAGCTGCCGGATTTGGCGGACCGCTTCGGCGCGCCGACGCGTTTGAATCACACCCACCGGCTGGGCGGTCCAGCCCAGAGGATCGCTGACGGCCACGCCAATGCGGGCTTTCCCCAGATCGAGGGCGAGGATTCGCGGCACCGGCTTGGTCTCATTCATCGAACAAGGCTTACGGATAAAGTTGCCAGCGGCGGGCAGAGGCCGGGGCACGGTTGATATACACCTTGCTGCCCGTCACCCAATACGTGTTGTTGGCCTCGTTGCCTTCGGCCACTTCGTTGGGCCGGTCAATCACGATGCCGACATAGTATTCGCCCGCGGGAATACCCGCGCTGACCGTGCGCGCAAGCGTGGCCAGAGAGAACCGTCCGCCGATGCCTATGGCGGGGATGATGGCCGACTCGCACAGGAAATAGCGCGGCGGACTGAAGTCGGCGTTGGGCGACACATAGAACTCGGCCCATGC
>JAOAGV010000094.1:0-12485 GCA_026415575.1 Candidatus Sumerlaeia bacterium | reverse complement strand
GCCGTGCGGCCCGTCGGCGCGCCGCCCTGATTGATTACAAAACCCATGAGGTGAAACGCCGATCCGGTGGCCAGCGTGCGCGGCGCTACGTCGAATTTCAGCGGCGCGAGATCCGGCGGCGAAGTATAAACCTGAATGGGGCTGCCGACCACGGCCGCATTGTTGGTCTCGACGGCTTCCACCACTTGGTTCAACATGTCGCAGATGGCCCCCACATAATAGGTTCCAGCCTGCGGAACGGGAGGAATCGCCGGGCCGGCGTTGAGCGGAAAAACGCCGTTGGGCAGAAGCGCCGGACATTGCAGTCCCTGCTGGAGGAGAATGTCGCCTGTCGTGATCGCGGTATCGGCCGAAAGATACACATGCACCCAATTGGATCCCGCAGGCAGAGGACCGGCATTTTGAATCTGCACCTGAACAAGAATTTGCTGGCCGACATAAACGCTGGCGGGAGCAACCGTGCCGCCGATCACCCGCAGATCGGGCCGGCCGACCGTAAGGGTTTGCACCGCTGTCGTAACATTGTTATCCTCGCGCAATTCGTCTATCGCATTGTTCACGTCGCAGATCACGCCGACATAATAGATGCCGAGAGGAAGCGTCGGCGGAATCGTCCCCGTACGGTCGAGCAGCCAACTTTGGCCGCCCCCAAGCGAGGGCACCTCGATGCCCGTGATCAGGGCGTGATCGGCGACGGTGATCACCGGGTCGGCGGACAAATACACATGCGCCCAGCTGTTCCCTGCCGAACCGCTGCTGAGGTTGCGCACCGTGGCCCGAACGGTCAGGTTATCGCCGGGCGCAAGAACACTGGGCGAGAATGTCGCCCCGCTGACTGTCAGATCAGGCTTGCCCTTGACCTCCAATTGCCCGCTCAGAAGCAGTGCATTGTTGCCGTCATCCAGTTCGGCAATGGCGTTGGCCGAATCCAGAACCACACCCACGGAGTACTGCCCGCCGGGCATCCATGCCGGAACAACCGCGGCGGCCGAGGCATTATAGACTTGGCCCGCAGCAAGCGCGGGAACGGTGACCGTGGCAATCCGCGTGTCGCGCAGCGTGACAACCGTGTCGGTAGACAGAACAACATTGGATTGGTGTGCAGCGGCGATGTTGCGAAACGCGCATGCCTCGCGCCAATTGACCGTCAGCGTCTGGCCTGCGCGCAGCGAGTTGGGCGTAAAGGAACCATAGTTCACATCCGGATAAAGCTCCGGCGCGCCTGACGTGAACGACCGCATCCGGTGCGAGACCGCCGAATAGTAGGGCGTGCCATACAGGTCGTATTCGACCAGCGAGTAGTCCATGGCGATGAAACCGATGGTGCGATGAATGTAGAAAACCCGGACGGCATAACCGGTGCGGCCGTCGCCATACCGCCAAGCCTCGTTCACGCGCACAATCACCACATCGAACACCCCCGCCGGAACCGTCACCGCCCGATAGCCCTCAAACGTCACCGTCTGGTCCACCACGCGCGTCCATTGCTGGCCCGGGTTTTCGACCACATAGCTGCTCGATGCCGCCGAGCCGAGAATGCGCCCCGAATCCGTGTCGTTGATATAGCGCGGGATTTTCTCGAACGGGTCGCTGTAGGTGGTCAAAATGTGCTGCGTCGGATTGTAGCGGGTGTCGTAAGTCTTGGCGATGGTCATCGCCCGTCGGTCCAAATAGATATTCATATCGGTCGTATAGTAGGGCTGGGCATCCTCGCGGATGACCACCGTTGGCGTGGTGCCCACGGTTTCCGTTCGCAGCACCTGCCAAGTGGTCGTGAAGGCCGTGCTGCCCGACACCGAGTCGAACACCCAACCATTGCCGACGGTAAAAAGTCCCGGCTGAAGCACTTCATAGGTAACCGCATGTGTCCGGAAAACACCAGCCAAGAGAAGGAGCGTGGGGAAGAAAAACCTGCGAAAACGGCAAATTGGACGCATTACCGGAACCGCCTTTCAGCCGCAAATTCGCAAAGAATCAGAGAAACTCCGCTGCGGCTGTTCTTGCAACAAGGGCATGAGCGCCAAAGCGCCGAAAGTCAATTTCTATCTGAGCCCGTGCTGCGCCGAGGGCGCCTTACCGAAATCGAGAGAAAGTCGTTCGATCCTGCTGAGGCCTTTTTGGGGCTGGAACGGCGAAAGGAAGAGGCCTGAGGCTCCGCTCTTGTCGTTATATACAAAACGGCGTCTGCTTTGGACTGCGGCAGCCACGCTGCCGCTTTCTCTTTATCCCAAGCTCCAACCCGCCAAACGTGGGTTCTTTCCACGGCACCAACGCTTTGCCTAACGACGGACGCTTTCGGAAAAGCGGCAGCATGGCTGCACGCACTCCAAAGCCCTTGGCGCTTTATTTTTCCTGCATCAGGCGGCGGTCTTGCTTGCGCCCGCGGGAAGCGTCTCCCGATTTCGCGAGATGCACCCCGGTACCGATCGAAACTTCTGGCCTCGGGTCGCGCCTGTTCGTTATGCTTGACCGCAGCAGTGCCGTGTCCTATCTGTCGCGTTGGGCTGTGCGCGACGGGCAATTCCGTTTGCGCCTCCCGTCCATTTCATCCACTGGAAAACACCGTCCATGTCCGACCTGTCCTTTCGCGAGCGGCTGACCAACCCCAAACGCCTGAGCGTGGTGGTCGAGTTCACCTGTCCGGCGGGACAAAAGCCGCAAAAGTTGCTCAAGTTTCTGTCCGATTATGCGGCGAAAAAACCCAACTGGCGCACCACCGAATTCGTCGCTGTGACCGTCACGCACAACCCCAGCGGCGTGGTCACCGCCTCGCCGTCGGACGTTTATGCCCATGTTCTGGCCGCCGGCGGGACGCAGGGCCTTGCGTTTGTGCCGCATGTCAGTGCAAAGGGGATGAACCGCTCGGAGCTCGAAACATTTCTGCGCGGTTTTCTCTCGCACGGCATTGAGAATTGCTTCGTGGTCACGGGCGACAAGCCGCTGGTCGGCCGGTCGGTCTTCGAGCTCGACTCGCTCAATGTGCTGCGGCTGATCCGCAAAATGAACAGCGACGCGCGGCTGGCTGCCGGGGCGGACGGCGCAGCGCCGGAGTTTTTCACCGGCGCGGCCGTGGGCCTTGCCAAATACGAAGAAGCCACATGCATCCAGCAGCTTCTCAAGGTCGAGAAGAAAATTCGATTCGGCGGCGCCGGTTTCATCATCACCAACCTGATCTACGACCCGCGCAAAGTGGAGGATTTCTTCCGTTTTCTGCGCGACCGCGGACTCGATGTGCCGGTGGTCGGCAATGTGTTTTTGCTGACCGAGCCGGCGGCCCGCCGTATGCGCCACGAGAAGCTGCCCGGCTGCTATGTCAGCGAAGCGCTCTACCAGCGCGTGGCCGGCGAAAACCGCGACCAATGGATCGAGCGCTGCGCCCAACTGACTGCCATGTGGCGCGACCTCGGCGCCGCCGGCGTGGACCTCGGCAATGTCGAGGATTTCGCCCTCGCCGTTGAAATCATCGAGCGGGCCAAGGCCATCGGCCCCAAGTGGCGCAATCACTATGACAATCTTGCCTTTCCGCCCGAAACCGGCGACCGCTTTTATCTCTACGACCCGCAGGGCAACCCGACACCGCTGCGCAAGCCGGCCACCCCATGGCGGCGGCGGGCGCTCAACCGCACGCACAACTTCTTCTTCGAGCCCAAGGCCCCCGGCTACAAACTGATGCGCGGTCTGTTGCAAAGTCTTCCCGGCATGAAGGAAGGCCGGGGCTTTCCCTACGAAGCGCTCTATCTGATCGAAACCGTGCTGAAGCGCGTCGCGGCCAAGTGCCAGTCGTGTGGCGATTGCTTCCTGCCGGAGAACTTCTTCGTCTGCCTCATGGGCGAATGCACCAAGGGGCTGACCAACGTGCCGTGCGCCGACTCGACCGCCGACGGGCGGTGCGGCGTGGACACCAACAAACTGTGCGCGTCGCGCCATGTCTATGATGCGGCGCGGTTCTTCGGCAGCGACCTCGAAGCCCTGCGCCGGCTGGTCAATCCCCCCAAAGACCCCGAACTTCTCCACACATCCTCGTTCCGGAATTTCTTCCTCACCATGGACCACCACCGGCGCAATCCGCTGATTCTGGTCGGCGAACAGATTCACACGACCATCTCGAAGGTGAAGCGGGCGTTCGAGTTGATCAAGGAAGCCGGCGCGGATTTTGCGCCCGACAATCCGGGCGTTCGTTACGTCCGCGCCGCCGTCGAGTCGCAGGTCCTCAAAGGCGCAGACTATCTTGACTGCAACGTGGACGACGCCGGCGGCGGCGACACCAGGCTGGCCTCGAAACTGATGCGCGGAGCAGTGCGGCTAATCGTCGAGCACGGCGAAGGCGTGCCGCCTTGCGTGGACAGTTCCGACGTGGCCGTGCTGCGGGCGGGCGTTGAGGAATACTACCGGTTGGCAGGACCTTCGGCGCGCCCGCCACTGGTCAATTCGGCCAATGCCGAAAACCTCGACACCTTCTGGGGCCTTCTCGATGTCGGCAAGATTAACGTCGTCTATATGCTGATGGAATCGTCGCTCTCAACCAAGGCGTTGGGACAGTATGTAACGCCGGAGCAGATGCACGAAAACGCGCGGCGGTTCTTCAGCGAGGCGACGCGGCGCGGCCTGCAACCCCCGCAGATCTTCTTCGACACAACCGTCATGCCGCTGGCCGTCGAGTTCTCCTGCTTCGACCGCCCGGGCTACAGCTATTGCAGCTTCAACGCCATGCGCCGCATCATGCAGGACCCGCAGATGAAAGGCGTCGGAACCATTCTCGGCATCAGCAACCTGACGCGCGATTTTCCCGCCGGACGCAAAATCGGTGTCCTGCGCGCTTATGTCCATCTGGCCATGCAATACGGCCTGACAGCGGCCATCGTGGACGTCGAAAAAGACTTCGGCCTCAAGCCGCCCGAAGACGACGACATCCTCGACATTGTCCGCGCGTTTGTCGAATACGACGGCACGCCGGAGGCGTACACGCGTATGCAGGAAGCCTACGGCCGCTATCGCGGATATGCTGCGGCCAAGGCATGACCGGCATGTCTTGCTGCGGGATTTGGACTCTTCCGTGAGGCGCCAGTCGCCCAACGCATGTCGTTCCTGCTTTGTTAAGGTTCACGCAACTGGCTAACACGCCAAATCGCCAACGATGGCACGGGGGACACCGCTTGCTTGAGCCTTCAAGCCGTCACCCATTTTGACGAAGCATAATAGCGGGCGCTTTGAGTCGAAAAACCCCACGGAAATGGGATCCCATAATGCTGCACTTCAAGAAGTTTTTCGACAGACTCGAAAGCATGTTTCTTTGCCCATGAACGCACGGTGCTGTTGCAAAGTTTTGCGGAGGGAAAAATCAGGGACAAGATGCCGATGCTAAACTTCGTTCTTCTTGATTACGAATTGCCAGCGCAGGAAAAAAACACCCGCTTCACCATGGGTTTGCAGAGTGTTTTTCGGCAATCATGAGCACGCCCGACCACCATTCCGCTGCTTCGGCATCGCGCCCGCTTCGAGTTCTTTCGATCTGGCACGGCGCGGTGCGCGCGCTCAACCGCGAGCGCTACGACGCGCTGGTGGAAAGCGGCGATCTGGAATTGACTGTTCTTGCCCCGACGCGCTGGTCGGCCGCCATGCCCCGCCTGCTCGATCTCGAACCGGGCGGAAGTGAACGCTATCGGCTGATTGCGGCGTCGGCGTGGCTGCGCCGCCATGCCGCGTTTCATGTTTATCCGCGCCTGATTTCCATTCTTGCGCGCACTCGACCGGACATAATAGATCTTTACGAAGAGCCTTATACATTCATCGCATGGCTCGTGGCGTGGTGGCGCAACCAGTTTGCGCCCGGAACGCGCCTTGTTTTTACCGCCTGCCAGAACATTTCCAAGCGCTATCCGCCGCCCTTCCGCCAGATGGAACGCTACGTGTTGCAATCGGCCGACGCGGCGATGGCGCTCAACCGCGAGGCCGTCGGCGTTTTTCGCGCCAAAGGCTACGACGGGCCATTCGAGGTCGTGCCGACCGGCATTGACCCCGCGCGCCTGCACCGTGTGGACGCCGGCGATCTGCGCCGCAATCTCGGCTTGACGCGCCCGACGGTGGGCTATCTCGGACGTCTGGTGGAGGAGAAGGGCGTCGCCACATTGCTCGAGGCCCTTGCAGTGGTCAACGACGGCAGTTTTCAACTTCTCCTTGTTGGCGACGGACCGGAAAAGGCAACACTCCGGCGTCGCGCCCACGACCTTCGAATCGCGGACCACGTCGTGTGGGCCGACAGCATCGGATCGGAATCCGTCGCGCGGTATCTCAGCGCCATGGACGTGCTGGTGCTTCCATCGCTGACCCGCCCGCACTGGAAGGAACAGCTGGGCCGCGTTCTCATCGAGGCCATGGCCTGTGAAACCGCCGTCGTCGGGTCGGACTCGGGGGCAATCCCCGAAGTCATCGGGGATGCCGGCCTGATTTTTCCGGAGGGCAATGCTCTTGAGTTGCGCGCGGCGCTCGACCGCCTTATTGGCGACGCGGAGTTGCGCCGCGATTTGGCTGCGCGCGGCCGCCGGCGCGCTGAAAGCGAGTTCAACTGGGCCACGATCGCTTCACGCATTCGCGCGGTTTGGGCTGCCGCCTGCGAACGGCGCCCGCTCGAGCTTCGCCGGCGCGGATAATCTCTTCCTTTGCACTTTGCGGGATCGGCGGAACGCTGTTTTTCGGCTTGGATTGCGAGGAAGAAAAGCGTTTCTTTGATTTCCGTCAGCCTCGAAGAAATCGAAGCTGCCTTTGCGTCTTTGCGTGAGGTTCTTGGCGAAAGATCCCGGTCATTCAAACTGATCCATGAGAAAACGCTTGAAGACGGGGCGGGAAACCGGTTTGTTTCTGCTCAGCAAGGCCAGTGGGATGGGCGGCTGCGGAGAAAACCCTTTTCGCCGCTGCCCGTGTATCGAAAGGCGATGAAGATGAGGTCACGAGCGGTTGTGCACGTACGAACAGCACTAATCCTATGTCTGACAACAGGCGCCGGACTGAGCGGATGGATCGAAGCAACGTACGGTGCGACCTCGGCCCCGCCGGGCGAGGCGATCGAAGTGTTTCGCGGCCGGCCCGACCGTCCCGAAGATGTGCTGACGGGCGAGTATCTGACAGACGAAACCGGCCAGCCCGTTGCCCGCAAACCCCAGGCACACCCCTATTTGACGCGATGGTATGACGGTCGGCGCAATTTGCCTTTGGCCGTTTGCATGGGCCGCACGCTGACCGAGCAAGACCTGTTTCTCTTTCGGCTGATGAAACGCGAGCCACGGCCCGACCTCGTAGACATTTGGGAAAAGACCGCCCGGCCGAGCGAACGCGAGAAACTGACGCGGGACCTTGAAGAGGCCGTTCGCGCAATGGCCCAAGCTCTGACGCTGGCCGAGCTCGGGCCGTCGCGGCCTTTCCAGATCGAGGACGAAAAGTTCATCCGCTTTCTCAAATATCCGGTCTATCAGATGATCTGGATCGAAAAAATACTGAAGCCGTCCATTCGCATCGAGGAAATAGACTTGATCAAATACTACCATGATCATGTCGGCGATTTCTACAAACCCGAATCGGTGCGCGTGCGTTACATCTTTTTTGCCTCATCCCCCGATGCTTCGATCAGCGATCGCGAACAAGTGGAGGCCGAGGCGCGGGAGGTGCACCGGCAACTTGTCGGCGGCGCAGATTTTGTCGAACTGGCCCGCATGCATTCCGACGCTCCCAGCGGCGTACGCGGCGGCGAGCTGCCGCCGCTTCAGCGCGGCATGTATTTCGAGGAGTTTGAAAACTACGCGTTTGATTTGCAGCCCGGCGCAATTAGCCCGGTCTTCCGGGGACCCGGCGGTTTCTATCTGCTTCAATGTCTGGAGCGAATCCCGGAATCGCAAACCCCGTTTCAGGCTGCGTTGCCCAAACTGCGCGAGGCCGTCGAGCGCAAGACCCTTTCGTTCCTTTACGAGTATCAACTCAATCGTCTGGTGATGCGCAACCGGCGGAGCCTGAAAACGTGGCGCCTGCGCGAAATGGGATTCGACGACGTGCTGATCGAGATCGGTCTGTACCGCATGACCAAGGGCGAGTTCCTTTCGCTGTTTCCGCAGGTCATTGGCGAGGCGGCCAACTTGGAGGGGGGAATACTGGCGGCGACCGCCGGCGACATTCTGCGCGGTGAGTTGGTGGCGCAGATTGTCGAGCGGGAGGGCTTCGGCGACGACCCGCTGCTCCAAGCCGCCGACAGTCTGGCGCGGAAAATCCGCACCGCGCAAAATGCCCTGCGGGCGCGGCTGGCCGTCCCCGTGAAATTCAGCGAAGCGGCGCTGCGCGAGTTTTACGACAAAAACCGCGAGGCCCTCGGCGACCAGCCCCTGTGGCGCGTTCTCCAGTTCGACGCCGTTGTTCGCAATCCCTACTTGCGCCATCCAACGCAGATGACGGCATTGAGCGGGGAACTGCTTGATCTCTTCCAGAAAACACTGGACGAGTTTCAGTCGGCCTTTCGTGAGGAACGCGCGCGGGCCTTCGAAGAGCGAATCCTCGTCGGCGAGCGTCCCAGCACCGCCCCGCTCACGGTGGCACTGATTCCCGAAGATGCGGCCACGACCGAGGCCGCGCGGGTCCGACGGTGGCTGTCAACTGTGCCGCGCTGTTTGGCCATCATCGGCGCTGCGTCCAACAACGATTTTCTCTTCACCGTGAAGGATCTGGGGTATCGCTCCTATCGCGACAAGGCCATGTACGAGGCGGTGAAAGAACTGCGCGACGGCGAGTTCAGCCGCATTCAAGAAATACCCGGCGGCTACAGCGTGTATTTCGTCGAACGCCGTCTGGCGGGCATTCCGGCCGAATATGACCCGCAGAATCCACAGATTCGCCGCGAATACATCCGGTCCCAGCAAACCGAGGTGCTCGACCGCCTGCGTGCGGAGATCGAGCGCAAAGCATCCTTACGAATCCAACTGCCGGAGATCGGCAGTCCCCGCGAATGAAATATCGTTCCGGTTGGATGGAGAAGGTGGTCACGCTGCCGCGTCCGGCGCGAAGGGCGCTGGCCGCAGTGGGTGGGGTTTGTGTGCTGATCGCCGCGGCCATGATTTATGACTATCTCAGCATCAACCTGTGGCTCGAACGCGACGCCGGCCTTCTGGAAAGCTACCCGGTTCGGCTCATCGAAGACCAGAAACCCGTGGCACAGCCCACGCGCGATGCCGTGGCACAGATGGACCGGCTGTTGATCGAGTGGTTTTGCCGCGAGCAGCGAAATGTGGTCACCCTGTCGCGCAGCGAGTTTCACTACAACCTGTTGAAAACGCGCGGCTATGCCAAAGTGTTTCTTGAAACCGCCCCGCCGGAGCAGCCCGACCGCCGCGCCCCGCTCCGCCTCGTCTGCACACTGAAGCGAACTGTTCGCGGCTGGGAACTGGCCGGCCCGCCGCGTGAAAAAACCATCCGATAGATCCCTGTCCGCAGCGTAAAACGGGCGACGGACAATCCCGCCGGTTTTTAGGCGAAAGATTAACAAACAGTCTTGGAGGGTCGGGTTCCACCCCGACCCGAGTTGCACGCCATATTCCATGGCGGGATCCGTTTGCACCTCGACCCGAAAAACATCCCTTTGCCAACCGTCCTATGTGCGAAAAACGTTGACCCCGCCGCGCGCGTTGTAGATAATTTTGATCAGGATGGTGAGGTGGCGAAAATAAAGGGCAAAGTTTTCATGATTCGCCGCAGGGCCATAGCCAAACTGAGTTTGCTGACCTACCTTTGGGTCGCGCTGTCGGGCGATGGAGTAATTGTTCTATGCATCGGGGCCGACGGCCATGTCGCATTGGAAACAGCGTCTGTTTTGTGCTGCACCCATGATCATTCCAGCCGGTCAGCGTCCGCGCCCGTGATTTTGGTTGAGGATACCGACGGATGCTGCACCAGCGCCATGACGTGCGGTCCGTGCACGGATTTGCCGATTTCCATAAGCTTGCTCCCGCACCATCCGACGATGAATTCAGCGGCAAAAGCCAAATCTTACCCTGTTGCCAAATGGCTGTCGCCAGACTGCGCGGCTCTTGACCGCGTTCTGTTTGCGCAGGGGCATTTGCGATACCCGCCGCCCGCTGCGCTAAATCCTGTAATCTCCTCGCTCCAAACCGTTGTTCTCCTGATCTAAGATTCCTCCATTACGTTTCGGACGACGTGGAAGATGTCCCTCCATGGAGTGTCGGGTTCCACGCCGACCGGCAAACGTAAGAGGCCGCTTGGGGTTGAGGGCAGCAGATGGCCTGTTCGCGCAACCCTGCGGAACAAGGCAATCCACCCAGCCCGAAGTGGCCGAAACTCCCCACTCGTTCGCACGCCACCTTTTTTGCAGCGACTAATTGCGTAACAACATGGCGGTGCCGGCGACGCGGGAAAACAGCAATACGGCAGTTCGGCGCAATGAGCAAGCGATCCGGCGCGCCGTTGAAATCGAAGGAGAACAACGATGAATACCGGGCATATATTTCAGACATGGTTCTGGCCGGCCGTGGTTGGGGCAGTCGTAGGACTGGCCGTCGGCCTTTACATCGCAGACCGTTTGCCCCACCGCCCGGCGGAAAAGACGGGGCAGTCGGCGATGGCGGCTCATGGTGCAGCCGATGAATGCGACCATTGCGCACAGGACCCGCCCAAGGGCGCGGCCGCCAACCATGACGCGCATGCACACGATGAAGCCGGCGCGCATGCCCATGGGCACGCGCTTGAAAGCGAGGCGGAACCTTGCGCCGATGAAGTTACACTGAGCACCGAGGCTCTGCGCGCCAATTTCATCCGGGTAGAACCGGCACGTAAAACAAAACTTGAGGACGCCTACACCGCGCCGGCGCGCATCTCTTACAACCTCGAACAGATGGCACACGTCGGAACCCCGGTGGCCGGCCGCGTGGTCGAAATTCACGCCCGGCTGGGCGATGCTGTCAAGACGGGCGATGTATTGCTCATCATTGACAGTCCGGCGTTGGGCGAGGCACAAAGCGATCTTTTGCAGAAGAAGACGCAAGTCGAAGTCGCGCAGGCGGCTCTCGAAGTGACCAAGACCGCCGCCGAACGGGCGCGAAAGCTACTCGGCGATCAAGGTGTTTCGCTCGGAGAATATCAGAAACGGGAAGGCGATTTGCGCGCCGCCGAAGGGGCTTTGCGCGCGGCACAGGCCGCCCTGACCGCCGCCGAAAACCGGCTCCACTTGCTGGGCTTTGCACAAGCCGACATCGAGCAATTGCTTCACACCGGCGAGATCAATCCCCGCTACCGCGTGTGCGCCCCGCTGTCGGGCTGGGTCATCGAGCGCGAGGTCACCTTGGGCGAGATGGTAACGCCGGAACGCGACGCGCTACTGGTTCTCGCCAACTTGAGCACGCTGTGGGTGCTGGCCGATGTCCCGGAGCATTTGTTGCACCGAGTTCACGCGGGATCTTCGGCAACCATAAGGCTGCCGGCGATCAAAGGACAAACATTTTCCGGCCGGATCAGCCACATTGCTACTTCGTTGGACCGGGCAACGCGGACCGGCCAGGTGCGCATCGAGGTCCGCAATGGCCACCTGCCGCTTAAGCCCGGCATGTTTGCCCAAGTCGAGATGCCGTTGACAGATGAAACAGGGCGGGACAGAGGCGCAGTTCTCGCAGTGCCCGAAGCCGCCGTTCAAATTGTCGAGGGTGGACCGGCGGTGTTTGTCGTCGCCGAGTGCGGGCCGAATACATTTGCCAAACAGCCCGTCAAAGTTGGGCCGACCGTCCGCGGCTTGGTGCCGATTCTCGAAGGACTCGAGGAAGGGCGGTCTGTAGTTGTCGAAGGGGCTTTTCTTCTGAAAGCCGAGTTGGCCAAAGCCATTATGGAAGGCAAGACGTGCACGGGGCATTAAGATTGCACGCAGGTGAATCATGCTGACACAGATACTGAGGTTTTGCATCCAGCACCGATGGCTGGTTTTGATGCTGACGGTCGGCGCGGCGGCCGTGGGCGCGCACTCGCTTCTGCAGCTGCCCATTGATGCCGTGCCCGACATCAGCGCCAAGATTGTCCAAGTTACCACGTTCTATCCGGCTTTGTCGCCGGCCGAAATCGAAAAGCAAATCGCCCTCCCGATCGAAACGGCTCTGGCCGGCATTCCCGGCCTCAAACTCTCGCGGTCGCTGTCGCGCAACGGATTCGCGCAGGTCGAGGCGGTTTTTGAGGATCACGTGGACATTTTCTTTGCCCGCCAGCAGGTGCTCGAACGCCTCGCCGAAGCGCGCGACGCCCTGCCGCCCGACGCCGACCCCCGTATGGGGCCTATCACTACGGGTCTGGGGGAGATCTTTGTCTACATCATCGAGTACGAACACCCCGACGGTCAAGGTGCCGCCGTGGCCGACGGTCGGCCCGGCTGGCAGAGCGACGGGACGTATTTGACGCCGGAAGGCGAGCGCCTTCGCGAGGATTTCGAAAAAGCCGGCTATCTGCGCACTGTGCAGGAC
>JAOAGV010000093.1 GCA_026415575.1 Candidatus Sumerlaeia bacterium | reverse complement strand
AGCCGATATACTGACCGGGGGCGAGGTTGCTAACGGGAATTGAGTCGCAGACAAATCGTTCGAGCGTCGGATATTGCTGGTCGCGGCTGGCCCAGAATTCGATCCAGAACGGCCCCGTCGGCTGGCTGCCGGCGTTTATAACAACACCCGCTAGGGGGACGGTCTGACCGCGCGCAATTACTTTGGTGGCGCCAAGGGCAAAGCCGAGCACTTGCACATTGGCCAGAGACTGGGGCCGGATCATCAGGAGGCGCTTGCCGGTCGCGGCGCGCCGGCCATAGAGCCCGCCTGCCGGACGATTGGCCGTGACCACGACGGTGTAAGGGCCGTCGGAGACGGCATAGAGCGGACGGTCGAGATCGAGATGGAAGGAAGCCCCCGCGGCCAGCGGGCCGATTTGAACGGAGTCACACAGAAAGGTGTCGAGCGTGATGCCGCCGGTGCGCGAGCCCCAAAACTCAACCCAGAACAGATCGGTTGCCGTCGTACCGCGGTTGATGAAATCCACATCGAAGGAGACCAGACTGCCCGGCTGAAGTTCCGTGGGTGCGGCGGGGGAGAAATCTGCCAGCGTGATGTCAATGGCGGGCATTTGGGCGGCAGTTTCGAAGGATGGGAACTGATAGTTGTTTGTTTCATCGGTTTCATTGACCGTATCGAGCCGGTCCACAAAGATGCCCGTCGGGGCGGTCGTCGAGATATTGGGGTAGATCGCCCGCGGATACGCGCCGAGATTAATCTGGCCGCCGGGGGCCAGATCGCCAATATAGATGGAATCGCAAATCATTCGGCGCAGATCCGGATAAGGCAGTCCGGCGCCCGACGTCTGCCAGAATTCGATCCAGAAGGGGCCGCTGTTCTGTGTGCCAAGATTGCGCACATAGCCGGAAAATGTGGCCACCGAGCCGGGAAGCGGCGGGTTGGGTTGCACGCAGAAGTTGTCAACAGCCAAATCCACCTGCGTTTGCGGGCGCAGCGTCAGAATGCGTTTGCCTGCGATGACGCGGCGGTTGTTCCCCTCATCGTATTCGCCCACCTGATTGGGACGGTCGGCCACCATGACAACGGTGTAGGGACCGTCGGGAAGTGCATAAAGGGAGCGGGGGGTGTTGAACGTATAGGCGCCCCAGACATCCAATCCGCCCACAGCCTGCGAGTCGGCGATAAAGGCATCGAGCGTCAGCCCGCCCGTGCGCGAGCCCCAGAATTCCAGCCAGAACGGACCGGCCGGTTGTCCCGGATTTTCGATCGTGCAGCCGAAGGTAATGGGATCGCCCGGCTGCAGGCGTGTCGGTGCCACCGGTGCGACATCGGCTTGCGAGATGCGGAGTTCAGGCAACGGCAGGGGCGTGGGTGTCGGTTGCGGCGGCGGGGTGGGCGAGGGTGTCGGAGTCGGAACGCCGGGGCCGGTCAGCGAGAGCGTATAGGTTCCGCCGTCGCCGTCGTCGCCCCAGATAACAATCGTATAGTTTCCGGATTCGGAAAGCGTGCGAGAGATAACGGCATTACTGCCCGAGGCGCTGGCCACAAGACCGTTTGGGCCGACGAGGTCCACACGGGAATCGAGGCTGCCGGTCACTTGGATGGTGACGGCATCGCCCGAGCGGCCGTAGAAACGGTAGCCGTCCATATCGCCGTCGGGATTGATGTCGGCGGCGATGGTTTGGCCATAGACAATGTCGCCGCCGTCATTGGGCGTGTTGGTCAAGATGAGCGAGAGGACAAATTTGGCCTGGCAGAGGCGGCAATAAATGCCGCCGATGTAGAGTTCGTACTCGCCGGTTTCGGGCAGGCGAACACAGCGGAGAAAGGCCATTTCCTTGTCTTGGTCCGAGACCGAGGAATCGTCGGGAGCAACCACCTCGACCGCGGGTTCAAACAGATCCTCGTCGCTTTTTTCGAGGAAAAGGACATACATGTATTGTCCAGCGGTTCCGTCGAAATCGTATTGTCGAACCGTTTCACCGACGTCCCAATTGTCTTTGATGGTCTGGCCGGGCGAGATGGATTTGGCCTCAACCCGCAAGGTTGGTGCCCCGAAAAACAGCAAAAGGAAAAGCAGCAACTGGATCGGGCAACGATTGAGCAACATGGCATTCCACCCCCGAGGCCGGCCGGCGCCAAGCCTCTGCCGTCCTTCCGCTTCTTGCGTCCACGAGGCAGACTTCTTTGCGGCAGGACGGAACAAAATCATAACGGATCATAGCGTTGCAGGAGGCGTGAAAGTCAAGGCTTTTCGGGTTTTCCTTTTTGATTTGCCTTTTCGCCCCCTCCGGCATTCTCTTGAGTGAGTTCTGAACGGAGAAGATGATGCGGGAATGAGGTTTGAGCAATAATCAACCGGGTGAACATGATGCGGCACGGCATTTTATTGATAGACAAACCCCAAGGACCGACTTCCCACGACGTGGTCGAAATGGCCCGACATGCCTTGGGTGTCCGGCAGATCGGCCACATGGGAACACTCGACCCGCTGGCCACAGGGTTGCTCATCCTGGGTGTCGGCGAGGGGACCAAGCTGGCGCCATTTCTGTCGGACCTCGATAAAACGTATGAATGCACGGCGCGGCTGGGGGCGCGCTCGACCACCTACGATGCCATGGGAACAATTGAGATGGCCGGCGATGCGCGGGACGTGTCTCTCGCGCAGATTGCAGCGGCTGCAGAGCGGTTTCGCGGAACTATCGAGCAAAAACCGCCGGTGTTTTCAGCAATCAAAAAAGCGGGCCGGCCGCTCTATGATTATGCACGGCGGGGTGAGGCGGTCGAGACTTCGCCGCGGCGCGTGCGCGTGTATGCCCTCGATGTGCTTGCATGGAATCCGCCCGACCTGTCGCTTCGGATGCACGTCAGCAGCGGCACGTATGTCCGTTCAATTGTTCACGACTTGGGCGAGGCGCTGGGCGTCGGGGCTTATGTGAACCAGTTGCGGCGCACGCAGGCCGGGCCGTTCCATGTGGACGATGCGGTCGCGATTGCCGGCGCGGAAGGGTTTGGCAGCGATATTGAAAAGGCATGGCGAACGCTGGCACAGGCCCTTGGCCACTGGACGCGCGTCCGCATTCCCGATGCGTTGGTTGGCGCGGTGAAAAACGGCGCCACGGTCAATGCCGTCGGATTGGAGTCCGTCGGCGGGGCGCTTCACCATGATCATCTGTATGCGCTCGTGGACGCGCGGGAACGGCTTTTGGCGGTGGCGCGATGTCTGGTCAGCCGGGGCGACATGTCGGTTGCAGGCGGCGGTGCGCGGCGCGGCGATTTGGTCCTCAAGCCGGTGCGGGGGTTTAATGAGGAATGAGCAACGAAGCGGCGGAAAAAACGAAGTGGACGGGGTGGACCGCATGGACGGTTCTTTTCCTTTGTCTCATGCTGGCTCCGTTCGTGGTTCCAACCGCTCAACGAATAGCGGCGGGACTTCGCTATCCTTTCGAGATGGACGGCGAGGAAGGATTCGTGCTGTGGCAGGCGCGGCAGTTGCGGCAGGGACGCACCATTTTCCGCCCATTGGACAGGCCGCCCTACGTTGCTGCGACATACGGCCCGCTCTATCCGCTGATCAACGCGCCGTTTGCCGGCGGCACGGTGCCGACGCTATTCTGGGGGCGGCTGATCTGCGCAGGGTCTCTGGCGGCCGTCTGTCTGTTGATGGCGGCGATGGTGTGGCGGGAGACGCGGCAGTGGCCGGCGGCACTGCTGGGGCCGCTGCTTTTTCTCAACTCCTATGACGTGTATCAGTGGGCCGCGTTTTATCGCGTGGACTTTCCCGCACTGGCTTTGGGCATGGCCGGATTGTGGCTGCTGGGCAGTCGCCCGCCGGTCTCGAACGTTCGCTTTCGGTGTGCGTGCGCGTGCTTTGTGGCGATGGTCTATACGCGGCAGGTCGAGGTGGCACCGTTCGTTGCGGCGTGGATTTACTATCTGCGCGCAGACCGCCGTGCGGCATGGCGTTTGTTGCGCAACGTTGCCGGCTGCGGATTGGGTATTGCCATCGTACTGACGGTTTTGACGCGCGGGCAGTTTCTGGTCCACAACGTGTATTACAACGCCAACCCGTTCAGTTGGTGGCAGTTCAAGACCGTGGTGTTCGGACGCGAGTTGGACGACGGACGTTTCATGCGCGGGCATTTTCTGCTTTTCCATGAATGGATTCTGTGCGCACTGGGAGCGGTGTTGCTGGGGCTTTTGGCGGAGCGGCGGAAAGAGAAAAACAGCCCTCCCATGGAGTCCGAAAACGGCCAGACAAACTCCAACCATCCTTCATGCGACAGCCGCTGGCTCTACGGGCTTTATGCGGTGATCGCATTTGTAGGGATTCTTGGAGTGGGGAAAATCGGTGCGGCGACCAACTATCTGATCGAGCCGAAGGCGGCGAGCGCACTTTTTCTTGCTGTGGTTCTTGGCCAATGGCTTCGCGACGGTGGCAGGGGAGCGCGCACAGTGGCGCGCACATTGCCCTTTGGGGCCGCAATTCTTTTTCTGTTCGCGCATACGGCAACTTTTCTTGCCGCATCCTTACTGTATGAGCCGCTGCACAGGTATCTGGCTGCAGCGGGCCGCGATGCAAGCGCGCCAACCCCGTCGCGCCACGTGCGGTTGCAGCGATGGCTTGCGCAGCTGCCGCCGGTTCTTCTGGCCCCGTCAAACCGCAATCCATCGGCCGCCGATGTGCTCAACACCGAGCGGCTGGTGGAGATGCTGCGCGCAACCGACGGGCCGGTGCTGTGCGAACACGCCGTTCTTGCCATGCGGGCCGGCAAGGATGTTTATATGCAGCCGTTCATCATGAAAGAGTTGGCCAGGGAAGGGAAATGGGATCAGACGGGCGTGGTCGAAGCGCTGCGACAGCGGGAATTCGGCCGGATTGTAACCACCGAAGACATCTGCAAGGACCAGTTTTTCTTCCACTATACGGACGAGATGGTGGCGGCGATTCGCGAAGGCTACCGGTTGAGCGAAACGCTGACCGGGCATGGCAACCAGCCCGCGTTGTTCACTTACTATGTGTATGAGCCGAAGTGAACCGGCGGGTGATAAAATCCCTTGCGTTTGCCCGATGATACGGCGCAAGAGATGGATGCAAGCAGCGCGGAGAAAAAGCGCAGAGCCCGTTCAATAATAATGCCGACCGCCCGGCAGGGTAGTCATCGTGGAACAAGCAGGTTCGCAGACACACTCGAAACCCGCGGAAGCGATCGCCTGGATGCGCCGCAACGGGAAAACCCTTCTGCTGGGCGTTGATGTCTTATTGCTGCTGGCGTTTGTTTTTCTTGTGGCCTCGTGGATGGTGTTCAAAGCCCGGTCGGCTTCGCTATTGACCATGGCTGAACAAATCCAATCCGGCGCGCGGGAGAACACGCCGTCGGGCGACAGGCGCGGCGCGGCGACGCCTTCCACCGCCTCGGCAACGGGCAAATCTTCAGAACGCACAGCGCCGCGCGGCAAGACTTCCGGCGGGGATGGCGAAGACGTTGGGCGCACGGAACAGCTTGTGCGGCTCGAGCGCCGCGCATTGTTTGGCGAGCCGAGGCCTTCCGTCCACGTTCCGCAAGTCGAGGCGATCTTTGGCAACGCGGCTATGTTGGACGGACGGTGGGTCGAACGCGGCGGCAAGGCGGGTGAGTTCACGCTCGTGGACCTCAAACCCGATCGCGTGGTTGTGGCCGATGCCGAAGGCGATACGCGCAGCCTTGTCATGACAGGACCCGTGCAGGGTCTGGCAATGGTGCGCGCGCCGGAGCCGGGCAAGATGTCGAGTCGGGGCGGTGGAGGCGGAAATTTCCGCAGCGGCGGAAAACTCAATCTGCCGGACAACCCGCAGAGAGGGCCAAAAGGACAAAGCAGCGGAGCGGGGGCGGCGGCCAAGCAGTCCAACAAGGATGAAAAAATTTTCAGAAAGCTTGCGCAAATGATCGAGGGCGGATCAAATGCGGAAAAAAAACCCGTCAAAAAAATGTCGGCAGACGAGAACCGGCCGGATAGCGGTCCCAGTATGAACGCGGGCGGGAAAAAGATGAAGGAGTCGTCATCCGACAATTCGAGCGGCGGGGGCAACAAAAATTCGCGCGGAGCAGGTAGGCCCTCTCCGCCCAAAAAAGGAAAGTCAAAGAAATTTAAATCGCGCGGGTAAAACCGCTCGCGCGCGTTTCTTTCTCTCATTGGTGTTTCCGCTTTTGTAACAAAACCACGCAGGCCATGCTTCGCGCCGGCAAGAGTTCCTGCCGGAGTGCCGGCCTTTTATTTTCTGTTTGAAAGCCCCGCTTGCCGCTGCTGGACTTCGCTGCGAAAGGAATTTGCGCGTGCCAGTGATTCAATCCAAAATCCAAAATCCGCGGTTCAAGGTTCTTGCTTCCATCCGCCACCTCGCTCTCGATATGGATGGAACGCTGTATCGCGGGGCGACGTTGTTTCACTTCACGCGGCCGTTTCTTGCCCAGATGGATGCGCAGGGAATCGCCTATACATTTCTCACCAATAATTCGTCTAAAAGTGTTGCTGACTATCTGGCTCATCTGCAACGGCTGGGTATCACCGCCCGGGCCGACCAAATCCGCACCTCGATGCACTGCACGGTGGACTATCTGCGAACATCGCTGCCCGGCGTTCGGCGGCTGTATATTCTTGGCACGCCGAGCCTTCGCAGGGAATTTGCAGAAGCCGGATTTGAGGATGTCGGTGACGAAGGCGAGCCCGATGCGGTGGTCGTCGGCTTTGATACGGGTTTGACTTTCCCGCGCTTGTGCAAGACCGCCTGGTGGATCACGCACGGCAAGCCGTTCATCGCAACCCATCCGGACAATGTCTGTCCGACCGACCAGCCGACCGTGTTGGTGGACTGCGGCTCTGTGTGCGCGTGTCTGGAGCGGGCGACGGGACGCGCCCCCGATGCCGTGCTGGGGAAGCCCGACCCGTGGATGTTGCGCGGAATTCTCGAACGGCACGGGCTGGCGCCGCACCAGCTGGCTATGGTCGGCGACCGCCTTTATACGGACATGGCGATGGCGCGGCGCGCAGGGGCGGTCGGCGTGCTCGTGCTGACCGGCGAGGCGACGGCCGAACAGGCTGCACGCTGCACCACGCCACCGGACTTGGTAGTGCCGAGTTTGAAAGAACTGGGAGAAATGTTTGAAGAGATTCGACGGACATCGGACAACTGAAACGACCCAGGGCCAAGCGCTGTGTTGTCCAATCCGTCCGGCCCGGCCATTCTGCCCATGGCGTTCATTTTGTCCCCAACGTCCGCCTTTAAGAAAAGCGTGAGCGGTCAACGGCAAAACATTTTTGGTGTGATAACAGAGCAGCCCCTCGATGTGTTGATCGTGGGGGGCGGCATCGTCGGCGCGGGTGTGGCGCGCGACGCCGCCCTTCGCGGCCTGCGAACTGCGCTGGTCGAGCAATACGACTTCGCCTCCGGCACAAGCAGCCGCTCGACCCGCCTGCTTCACGGCGGGCTTCGCTATCTGGCCCAAGGGCGGCTGAGGCAGGTCCGCCAGGCGAGCGTGGAAAAAAGCGTAGTGCAGCGCATTGCGCCGCATCTAGCCGCGCCGCTGCCATTTGTTTTTCCGACCTATCGCGCGGCGCCGTGGAGCCGCTGGGCGCTGTGGAAGCTGCGCATCGGCGTTAAAATATATGATTGGTTGTGCAGCGGGCGAAACTTCGGGCCATCTTCATCCCTCGATGTCGAAAAGCTGCGCGCCCTTCTGCCCAATGTTCGCACCAACAACCTCACCGGCGCGGTTCGGTATTTTGACGGATTCACCAACGACGCACGGTTGGTGCTCGATACGCTGCGGTCGGCCGCGCAGCATGGCGCACTCCTGCTCAACTATTGCAGGCTCACCGACGCCGACCCGGGCGGCGGCCTATGGGTTTGCAGGCTCAAGGACAACCTCAGCGGGACCGAGTACGAAGTCGCCGTGTGCAGTATCGTCAATGCCGCAGGGCCGTGGGCGCCCCAGCTGCGGCACAGTTCGGTGCGGCTTCGCCTGACGAAAGGCGTGCATTTGGTGATTGACCGTGCGCGGCTGCCGGTTCCCGAAGCCGTTGTCCTCGCCGAAGGCACGCGCATTCTGTTCGCCATCCCGTGGGGCGAACGCGTGATTCTCGGCACGACCGATACCGACTACGACGGCGTGATCGAGGACGTTCGTACCGACCCCGACGATGTCCGCTACATTCTCGACGTGATCAATGCAGCGTTTCCGGAGACGCGGCTGACCGGTAGCGATGTGCTCAGCGACTGGGCGGGTTTGCGGCCTCTGGTGGCCGACTCGCGCGGCCGTCCGTCGGACATTTCGCGCTCCCACGAAATCCGCCAACCCCACCCCGGCTGGTTCGACGTTGTCGGCGGCAAGCTGACCACATATCGTCTGATGGCCGAGCAGACGGTGGACCGGGTTGTGCGGCATTTACACCGGCCGGCCGGCCGCTGCACGACTGCACGGCAGGTGCTCGTTCCGGCCGATGAGACAGCGAACCTGAGCGGGATTCTGCCGCCGCCGGTTTCGCGTCAGGCCGTCGCGCACTATTGCCGCAACGAATGGGCCGTGCATTTGGACGATGTGATGGTTCGCCGCACCAGTTGGCACTACTATCTGCCGGAGCCGGCACAGGTTGCCCAATCCGTTGCGCAGTGGATGGCTGAAATCCTTGACTGGACCGGCCAGCGCAGAGCAGAAGAGGTGGAACGGTATTTGGCCTTGGGCCGCCGAAAATCATAAGGATCGAGTCCTGATGCTGAAATCCATCTGGAGGTTTTTTGCGCCCGCGCCGCATCGGCCGCGACTGCCCGACGACGAAGTCCGGCGGCTTTATCCGCGCTACCGCATGCAAGTGCTCGAAGCGACGTTCCTCGGCTATGCCATGTTCTATCTCGTGCGCAACAACATGTCGCCGGTTGTCAAGGACATGGAAGTTGCCTTGCAATATACGCGGGCCCAGATGGGCAACATTGCGGCCATGACGGCGCTGAGCTACGGTCTGGGCAAGTTTGTCATGGGGGCGCTGTCGGACCGAAGCAATCCGCGGGTGTTCATGGCCTGCGGGCTTCTGGCCACGGCATTGTGCAATTTTGCGTTCGGCGCCGCGGCCGACTATAACATCCACTTGGCCTTGTGGACGCTGAACGGATTCGTGCAGGGAATGGGCTGGCCGCCGTGCGGGCGTTCGATGGGGCATTGGTTCAGCGAACGGGAACGCGGGCTGACGTTCAGCATCTGGAATACCTCGCACAACCTCGGCGGGGGAATCGCCGGCTACGTGGCCGGCTGGGCGGCGGCGCATTTCGGCGGCTGGCAATGGGCGTTTTTCCTTCCGGGTATTCTGGCCTTGGTGGGCGCCGGCTATTTGTTCTGGCGGCTGCGCGATACGCCGCAGTCGGTCGGTTTGCCGCCGATCGAGGAGTATAATCAGGATTATCCGGAGCGCCGCGGCACCGACGGCGACTTGGAGCGGGAATTGACCACGCGCGAGCTGCTCTTTCAGTATGTGCTGATCAACAAATGGGTCTGGCTTTTGGCGTTTGCCAATTTCTTCGCCTATGTCGCGCGCTACAGCATGCTCGATTGGGGGCCGACATATTTGCGCGAGGTCAAAGGCGCGACCCTGATGCAGGGGGGCTTGGCCGTGATGGTTCTCGAATTCGGCGGGATTCCTTCGACCATCCTCTTTGGGTGGCTATCGGACCTGGCCGGCGGGCGTCGCGGCATGGTCGCCACATTGTGTATGATTCCGATTCTGGCGGCATTCACCACGATTCTTTTCACCCCCGCCGGCTATCTGTGGCTGGACATGTGGATGCTGGCGATCGTCGGATGCTTCATTTATCCCGTGATCAATTTCATTGTGATCATTGCTCTCGATCTGGTGGGCAAAAAGGCCATTGGAACAGCGGCGGGCTTCATCGGCCTGTTCGGCTATCTGGGCCGCGCAGCTCACAACAAATACTCGGGCGAAATGCTCCACTACCTGACCGGGATTTATGGAATTCATACCGCGTGGATCGTGGTGATCACCGCCTTTCTGGCCTGCTCCGTACTGGCCTTGGTTCTGCTGGCCTTTACGTGGCGTCTCAAGCCGCGAGCTTGAAAAAAACAAATAAAAAACAAACGTGCCTGCGTTTTGAGGTGTGTTTCGTTTTTGCCTTGACGGCCCCCATGGGGCCGGGCACACTCATGCTGCGCATTCGGGCCAAGATGCGCCAAAAATAACAGTCCAAGGACGGGCATCAATGGCCTGCGCGGGACTTTCTGAGCAGGGGGCGCAGCCATGAAGCGCTTCGTGGAAAGACGGTCCGGCCGGGATCGGCGCGACTGGGATGTATTTTTTTTCCCAAACCGGCGCTCGGGAAAAGAACGACGCAGCGGCAAGGATCGCCGGGAGAGGCAAGAACCGCCGCCCGAAGGATTGGAACGCCGCCAAATTAAGTCGGTGGAAACCCCCACGCCGCCACCCCAGCCGCTTCGCACCGCAACGGCGCTGGACAAGCCGTATTATACGACGGCGGAAGTGGCCGAGATCACAGGCCTGTCGCAGACAACGTTGCTCTTGTGGATCCGCAACAAGTTGATTGACGGGTCGCGCATCAAGCGGTCGGTCGAGGGCAAGCGGTTATGGTCGCGGGAAGACATCGCCGAGATTGAACGCGTGAAAGCGCGCAACGGCTGGGCACGCTGATCGGGTCTGACCGTACACTTCTGCAACCCTCCCATTTCATCTTCTGCCCCAACGCGGGCTTAATTTGGCCGTTGGGGAAGTCGTTCAGCCGTGTGATGCGGGAAAAATCCCACCGCCATGCGCTTTGGACTGCGGCAGCCATGCTGCCGCTTTGCTGGAATTGTCCGTCGTCAGACAAAGCGTCGGCGCTGCGGAAAGAACGCAGGCTTGGCGGAGGTGAACTTGGCAAAAAAAGAAAGCGGCAGCATGGCTGCCGCAATCCAAAGCGGATGCCGATTTGCGTATGATGACAAAGGCGCTACCTCAGAGCATTTCCTTTTCATCCTTTCAACCCTAAAAAAGCCACAGGATGATCGAATGACATTCCCCCTCCCCCTTTCGGGAGAAGACCCTGCTGTTTGGATTCCTAAAATTTCTTGCTTGCGACCCCCAACGCTAATTTGTTACATGCGTGCCGTGGAAATCCGCTTTTGGGGTTGCTTTCAGACTACGTTGCAAGGGGGCTGCGGGAAACCATGTCGGTATTGCGCAAGGATCCGGTCAGCAATGGATGGGTGATCTTGGCGGAAGAACGGCGCGCGTGGCAGTCGGATTTTATCCTTCAGCCGGTGGTCCGACAATCGGGCGACAATTGTCCGTTTTGCGGCGGCAGGGAGTCGGAAACCCCGCCCGAGATCGCCGCCATCCGGCCCCCCGGCTCTTTGCCCAACACTCCCGGGTGGTCCGTCCGCACCATCCCGAACAAATATGCCGCCCTGCATATCGAGGGATCGCTTGACCGGCGCGGCGACGGCATGTTCGACCAAATGAACGGGATCGGCGCCCACGAAATCATTGTCGAAATGCCCGAACATGACGGGCACATGGCCTACTACTCCCGCCAGAAAATGGAGGAAGTCCTCGCCATGTATATTGCCCGCTATCGCGACCTGCTCAACGACCCGCGCATGCGCTATATCCAGATTTTCCGCAACTATGGCACAGGCGCCGGCGCGTCGCTCGACCATCCCCACTCGCAACTGATCGCCCTGCCCATCACCCCCCGCTGGGTGAAAGAGGAACTTCTGAGCGCTTTGAATTACTACCGTCTCAAGGAGCGCTGCCTGTTCTGCGACATTGTCACGCAGGAAACGCGTGACCGGCGGCGCGTTGTGTTTGAGAACGACGGCTTTGTTTCCATCGAACCGTTCGCCTCGAAGTTTCCCTTTGAAACTTGGCTGTTCCCCAAGGAGCACTTGCACGATTTCTCGCTGACGCTGGAAGACCAACTCGACGATCTGGCCCAAGCCTTGCAGCGCACACTTTTGGCCATCTCCCAATGCCTGAACGATCCTCCGCTGAATTTTATCATTCATTCGGCTCCGCGCCTTGCCGACTATGACTTGCGTCGCGTTCCCGATGTCTCGATCGAGCAGGACTACCATTGGCACATCGAGATTTTCCCGCGCGTCACGCGCATTGCCGGCTTCGAGTGGGGAACCGGTTTTTACATCAATCCGCTTTCGCCCGAAAAAGCCGCCGAGGAACTTCGCCGCGCCTTCGATGCCTATTCTTCCCAAATCCTCAGGGTGGGTCCGCCGGCCGCCAAACCGTCTCCGCCCCAGCAGGGTCCATCTGAATGAGGCGGGGTTATGAAAAACGCCCGACAAGAGTACAATTCATGTTAATGCCACTGCCAAGGGCAGCGTAAAGGAGGCTTTTTCTTGATCACTCGACAATCCCGTGTGCAGCCGTGGACATTCTCCCGCCGTTATCGCCGCTGGGGCTGTTTGGTTGCTGCTGTTTCTCTGATCGCTATCGCTGTCGGCGGCTTGGGCCTGCTCATCTGGGTGGTCAGACCCCGCCCGCCGATCCACGCGATCCATCTCATCGGCCATGACGTGGATGGTTTGGCCGTGCTGGAATTGCACCGCGCCTCGCCGCGCATCCAGCGTTTTGTCGAAACCCTGCTCCGCCCGTATTCCTACGAAGTCCAGTCGCGCCCCGAAGACTTGGGCCGCGAAATCTCCCAACTGCTCGATGTGATGACCTATCGCCGCGCCTACGGACTGTGGCGCTACGATCCGACCGGCCAACGCGAACAGTGGGCATGGGTGATTCCACTCAAACGCTTGGGTGACCCGCTCAAAGTGCTGGTGCGGGAAATGGCCGGGCGCGAAGCCCCCCACGGCCTTGCGGTTGAAACCTCCGGCGGTGTCCTCTTGGTCTTTGGCAAGAACAAAGGACCCTATTGCGCCATCGCTCAGCGGGCGGCGGTTGTGGCGGGCGACCGCCCGTGGCTTGAAACGGTTCTGGCCCGCATTGAGAATCCGGTTCCCAAAACTCCGCGCGCCGTCCGCCTCTATGAAAATCTTCCCACCGCCAACAAACATTGCCTTGCCCGTGCCTTTGTCCTCGCCACTCCGCCCCGCTGGCAGGGCTGGACACGTTTTCCCGACAATCTGCCCGCATCGCTTCGGTTTCTGGCCGAAATGCGCCGACGCATCGAAGCGGGCGGCATTCCGCCCGGCGAGGTCGAGTCGCTGGCCTTCACCGCCACCGTCCAGCCGCGTCAACAAATCCGTTGCGAGCTGGTGATTGCCTGCCGCGATACCAGCGCCTCGACGGCTTTGGCCCGATGTTTGGCCGCCCAATGGCGCGCCATTCAGAACCAAATGAAGGAGTTTGACCTGACTGCCGACGAGGTCATCGCAACCGTCGGGGCGTCTGTGGAATTCGGTTGGACCACACCGCGTCTGGAACAAATGCTGGGATTGGCTCCGGTGGAAGTGCCGGCAAGCCCGTAAAGTGCCCGCGAGAAGCCGAAGCGGCTTTGGCTTCCCAAGAAGTTAGATCGCTCCACCCCGAACTAGCAGAGGCGCAAATCCTTTTCGAGTTCATCGAGGGACGCCTTCCATGGCGTGCAGCGGGCCAATTGGCGCTGGGGTGAGAAAGAATCGGGATGCGGTCGGGGTGGAACCCGACCCTCCAAGTGGAGGGACGCCTTCCATGGCGTCCGCATTAAAAAAAGATAGTATTTCAAGGCCAAAAAGGAAAGACGAAAAACGAAAATCCAAAATCGCACGGTCGGGGTGGAACCCGACCCTCCACATAAGATCCGAAAACCAATACGGTCGGGGTGGAACCCGACCCTCCACATATAAAACCCCCGAAAGACCCGTATTACGGCGCATTGTTTATTTCGTGCTTACCCCTCCACTCATAATATACGTTTTTTGCAAGTTGGACAAAAAGTGTCAGGAACGGGTAGCACGCGGCTCGAAGTCTTCCAGCGCTATCCCGCCGTGCAAACCTTTTATAATCAATTTACCATAATTGATAAAACCGCCTAAATCCTGCTTTCGCACGTCTATTGCTCTTTGGAGTGGCAGCACCGGGATAGGATATTCCAACCGGTCATTTTCCAGTTCAAACGCGGGGGTGCGAGCATGTTGCGTATGAGAAAGAGAGGGGAAATACTTCTGCCCATGCTGGCAGTATTCTTCTTGTTCAGCGTTCCGGCGGCGCGGGCTGCCGACGCAGCCGCAATCAATTCCGGTGACACGTCTTTCCTTCTGGTGTCGGCAGCACTGGTCATGCTGATGACGCCGGGCTTGGCGCTCTTCTACGGCGGCATGGTTCGGCGCAAAAACGTTCTGGCAACTATCATGCACAGTTTCACGGCCGTCGCCATCATCAGTGTGCAATGGGTGCTGTGGGGCTATAGTCTGGCGTTTGGCCCCGACATCGGAGGGGTGATTGGCTCGCTGGCTTGGGTCGGATTGCGCGAGGTGGGCACGGCGCCGTATCCGGCCTACTCGGCAACAGTCCCCCATCAACTCTTTATGATTTATCAGTGCATGTTTGCGATTATCACGCCTGCGCTGATCTCCGGCGCCATGGCCGAGCGAATGAACTTCAAAGCCTACGTTTTGTTCCTGCTCCTGTGGGCCACGTTTGTGTATGATCCTGTGGCGCACTGGGTGTGGGGCGACGGCGGCTGGCTGAAAAAACTGGGTGCGCTGGATTTTGCCGGCGGCACGGTCGTTCACTTGATCTCCGGCGTCACGGCGCTGGCGGCGGCCCTGATGCTGGGGCGGCGCACCGGCTGGCCCCGTGAAGCCATCATGCCGCACAATCTGCCCTTCACGGTTATGGGCGCCGGCATTCTGTGGTTCGGCTGGTTTGGCTTCAATGCCGGAAGCGCACTGGCCGCCGGAGAACTCAGCGCAACCGCTTTCGTGGCCACCAACACGGCTGCGGCCGCCGCCGCTCTGACCTGGATGTTGCTCGATTGGGCCTCCTTCGGCAAACCTACCGCCTTGGGAACCGCCTCGGGCGCTGTAGCCGGTCTGGTGGCTATCACGCCGGCTGCTGGATTTGTCACGCCTCTCGCAGCGATTGTCATCGGCTGTGCGGGCGGGGCTGCCTGCCGCCAAGTGGTGGTTTGGCGCACGCGCCGGGGAATAGACGACTCACTCGACGCCTTCGGAGTTCACGGCATCGGCGGTATGACCGGCGCGCTCCTGACGGGTGTTCTTGCCACAGTCGGCGCGTCGGGCCTGATCGCAGGCAATGTCCGGCAACTGGTCGTTCAAGTCATTGGCGTGGTCGTAACAGCGGCCTACGCGCTTGGCGTAAGCTTTATTATCCTCAAAGCGCTCGATGCCTCGATTGGATTGCGGGTCAGCGAGCGGGAAGAAATGGAAGGACTTGATCTTTCGCAACATGGCGAAGCTGCATACACCGACTGACGCCGGGGCGTCGGTCCGGTCGAATCCATCCGAGCGCCGGAAACGACAATCGCGGAAAGGAGAACCATCCCAATGAAACTGCTCCGATGCATCATACAGCCCTATAAGCTGGACGACCTTCGCGCAGCCCTCGAAGCCTTCGGCGTCATGGGGATGACGGTCCATGAGGTCAAAGGCCACGGCCGCCAGAAGGGACACACGGAAGTCTATCGCGGAAGCGAATACCATGTCTCGTTCATGCCCAAGATCATGATCGAGATTGCCGTGCCCGACGAGCAGACAGAGCCGGTGATCTCCAAGATCATTGAGACCGTACGAACCGGCCGGATTGGCGACGGCAAGATTTTTGTCTCCACGCTGGACGATGCAATCCGCATTCGAACGGGCGAACGGGGTCCCGACGCGCTCTAGGCAGTCGGCGGCGACCGCATGGAAAAACCATGTCGGTGGGCAGTGGTTGCCGAAAAACCCCACGAACCTGCATTTCCCACAAATACAACAGTGAACCGCCGGCCCTTTGAACTGCGCGCAATCCAAAGGGCCGGTTGCACCTCGACCGCTCACCACTGTGCGTTGGAAAAATGCGACAGTCCTTTTCTGGAAATCCTGAAATCCTTGCTCTCACTGCTGCGGCGGTTCGCTCGCCCGCTTCAGGCCGGAGTTGCTTTGAAGAATGCAAGTTGTGGCGATAGCTTCGCATGGCCCCCAACACGCTCCAGACCGTCTCTTCTCGTTGGCGAAACCCTGCGGATTTTCGCGCGCGCCGCAAAAACCCATAACGCCCCGCTTGACGCGGGCATTTCACCCGCTATACACCTTGAGTTCACAGACGGCGTGAACCGTTCCGGCAGGCTTTGAACATTTTGCCAAAGCACTTACCCTCCATGCACAATGCATCCGATTCGATTTCTTTCCCCCCGTCCGCATCACACCCGATGGTGCCGAAATACTCTGACTTGTTGGTGCTGGTTCCGGCGAAAGATACCCGCCAGTTGCTGATCGAACAAATCCCGCCATGGGTTTGTGCGTGGATAGGGATGACGCCGCGCGACATGGAAGGCGAACCAATCCAACGCTTCTCGGGCGAGATCATGGAAGCCCTTGCCTCAGTCGGCGAAGACGTTCTGAAGGACGGGCAGGTGGTCGAGGACTACTGCGTCGAGTTCAAGGATGCCGACGGTCAGGGGCGTGCCGCTTTGATCGCTGCCCACCGCGTGGACAATCACCGCCCCGCCGCGTCCGGCCGCCTTGCCGGCAAGGTCGCCGAGGCCGCCCCGGCCGTGTTCATTCGTCTGCAGGACATCAGCGAGCTTGTGCGGGTGCGCCGGCGCGCCGCCGGCATCGGGGCGTTCCACGGGCTGATTGGCCGCAGCAAGAAGTTGCTCGAAGTGTTTTATAAAATCGAGGTGTATGGACCGACCGAGGCGCCCGTGGTTATTTCGGGCGAAACCGGAACCGGCAAGGAACTGGTGGCGCTTGCACTTCATCGGCAGAGCCCGCGCCGCGCCATGCCCTTTGTGGCGGTCAACTGCACGGCGCTCTCGGAAGACCTGTTCGAGTCGGAACTGTTCGGCCACGAGCGGGGGGCATTCACCGGCGCTGTTCGCACTCACAAAGGGCGCTTCGAGCGCGCCCATCGCGGCACCCTGTTTCTCGACGAGGTTGGCGACATGCCGCTGCGCACACAAGCCAAACTGCTTCGCGTGCTCGAACAGGGCACGTTCGAGCGGGTCGGTGGCGAGCGCGAGGAGCATGTGGACGTGCGGATTCTGGCCGCCACCAACATTTCGCTCGAACAGGCCGTGGCCGTCCGCCGCTTTCGCAGCGACCTCTACCACCGCCTGTCGGTGTTGCGCATTCATGTGCCGCCACTGCGCGAACGCGAGGGCGACATCCCGCTGTTGGTCGAGTTTTTTCTCGAAATGCTAAATCGCCGCTACGGACGCCGTGGTGTACGGCTGACTCCCGACGCCATGCGGCTGCTGGAAGAATACCACTGGCCCGGCAATGTGCGCGAACTGCGCAATGTCATCGAGCGGGTGTATGTCGAAACGCGCGGGCAGGTCATCGGCCGCAATGCCTTCAGCGAATGGGTGCGCGAGCGCGATTATTTGGCCGCCGGCGGTTGGAACCTCGAACAGCTGGAATCGCGCCGTGCCGCCGCTCCGGTTCTCATTACGCCCAGTGAATCGCCGGGGCCGACTCTCATCGAGGGCAGCCCGTTGCCGCCGGCGGCTTATCCGCTGGCGCTTCCGCCCGAACCGTTTGTTTCGCCGGCAGCCCGCGCGCCGATTGATGCCGTCTATAGCGTCGAGCGGCCGGCTGCTCCGTCCAAACATCCGCCGCTGACCGAGGAAACCATCCGGCGTGCTTTTGCCGAAGCCGGAGGGAACGCCACGCAGGCCGCACGCGCGCTTCGTGTCCACAAGGCAACACTTTACCGCCACATGAAGGCACTCGGCTTGACGCGCCAAGAACTGGAGAAAGGAGCCGCGAAGGGGGGAACTAACTGATAATCGGTCGAATCAGTCGGACTGAACAGATCGGGACAGTCGTATGCCTGTGGCCCCTTTTATCTGGAGAGAGGGGCAGCATTGCATGGATTTTGGTCAGACCAAATCTATGCAAAGAGGGCAAAGCGATTAATGAAAGAGACTAACGTGACCCTCGGCTGCAACCAAGAGGTCAGAGGCTAGAGGTTGGAAGTCAGAAAAGCTGCTCGCAAAATAACTGCCTGTTTAGGCCCTTTGGGCTGAGACATCGCCAAAAAATTTTCGATCTTTAAAAAGATTCGCGCCTGTCAGTGATGGTTGTTACATCCCTTTTGCCTGATTCAAAAAGTGCAGGAAAGGAAACCTACCGCCAAAACCACGAGTTGTTGATGTGTAGAATCTTCATGGCGTTTCAGCTGCCCCGAAAGGGGCTTCCGCTTCCGGGCGAAGTCCGGGACGCGGCAAAGATTCTTCAATCTAAACATCCAGCCCATTTGCGAGGTTCTTTTCCAACTTCCAACCTCTTGCCTCTTGCCTCTAACCTCTTCGCTTGTGGCCAAAGGCCACGTG
>JAOAGV010000092.1 GCA_026415575.1 Candidatus Sumerlaeia bacterium | reverse complement strand
TTCCATCATAGGACATACGTTGGAGACCTGCAATATTTCCACCCCAATAATTTGGATTCGCAATGATAAAGTCAGTGGTTCCGTTTGAATTCTTTACAGGTAGCGCACTGCCTTCAGCTGCTGAGCCCAATCTTCTTGGCCAGTTTTCGGAACTCGTCGGGAAACACTTTCGCGAGTTCAATCAGCAGGGGTGCCGTTCGGCATTCCGTAAGCCAGAACCGGACTTGGCGGGGATTTGGCCCGGCGCGGTTCTGAAGGTAATGTACTTCGACCAGACGGCGGATCATCGGCCAGTCTTTGTCGCGCTGTGTTTTTTTGGCTTGAACCAAATCGGGGAGCGACAGGAGTGCAACGACGCCGACTTCCGGGAGATCAACTTCGGCGCGTCGTTTCCAAGCGTGGCAAATGGAGGGCAACCACGCATCCTTGCCATCAGATCAATGCGAAGCCCGAACATCCCCGGAGCCTCGCAATGAAAGTGGCAGGCATGACCTCTTGCCAGTTTTGCCGCGTCGAATTCGGGGACATAGATTTGTCGTGCACGCAATTCACGGAGGGCGCGCAGCACTGCCCGCACGTTGGCGGGGTCAATTCCTATGGCCAAGTCGAGATCGCGGCTAAACTCCGCCGCGCCGTATAAAACGCACGCCTGCCCCCCCATGACCAGGAACCGCACGTTGCAGTTCTTCGCAATCAAAAGGGCTTTGTGAATCGGGTTCGGGATCAAGCGACCCTCCCCACATGAGATAGACTTGCCAGAGTTTGCAGGTCTCAATCCAGCGCTCGGCGGGCGTCATGCTCGCCCATGCGGCCGGTTCATCCCAGTCGTCCCAGCCTTCCCAAAGAGGCAAGGATTTGGTCGTTCGCGATGCCGTGCCTGTTTTTCTTGTACGTTTTTGCGCGCGTCGTTTCACCGGTGCCCTTTCTGTTTCCGCCGATAGGTCTCCAGATCATACTCTCGAAACAATGCACCCCATTCCGTCGCGAGGATTGCCTCGACGCGCCGCTTGCCCACAAACGGGTACCAGTAGAAATCATGATAGAGCCGCGAGGCGACATAGGACCACGGCACCAGCCACGAGCGCAGAAGGATTTTCTCCAGCGGCTTGAGCGGTCCGTGGTAGATCATGTGCTGACCGCGCGAGGCAAACGTCTGCGCGTTTTGCTGATGGTGGAAGTTCACGCCCGAAATATCCTCACCAACAATTTCAATGTCCCGCGGGTTGCCGACCCCCAACCCGTCCTCGTGTGCAAGGCGGATGAAATCCAGCTTTAGCGGATCGAAGCCCTGCATCTTCGCCGACACCGCGTCAATGGCCACCTGGTCGGCGCTCGCCAGAATATAGTTGCGCACCGACGGGATCATCGCGCGCGGCCCGGGGCCGTCGCCGACCACCGTCCCGTCCATTACGGCGAAAATTCCAGGATGGATTTCCTTCTGGATCATCAAAAGGTCCACGAGCGTTTCGTGAATGACACTGTGTGTCCAGTGGCGGTGCTCGGAGAGCAGGCCCCCGAACGCATTTTTCATCGCGCCGGTAATCGTAGTGAACACATGCGTCTTCACCGTCGGCAAATGAATCACATTCTTGCCGATGAAAAACGTCGGAATCTTCACCCCGCCGGGATAGACGCTGTCCAGCACGCGGAAGCGGCCCTTGGGGCGATAGACGGCCCACTCGATCGGCGGCTCATAGAGATGCACCGGTTTGAGGCCATGCTTGTAATCCACCGTGTCGAGGTGGTTGTTGACGATCCCCTTTTTGGCATTCACAACGACCGTGCGGTTGTGCGCCGGAATCAGCCGCTCGCGCGCAAAGCCGTCGGCCAGAAGCGCCGTGACCACGCCATCATACTGCCACGGCGCGGTCGAGCACGCCGGATAATAGCGATGCCACGAGATGTTGATCTTGATCAGCGTGTCGAGGTCGCGCGAAAGGACTTTCTGATAATCGGCCATCCGCATCAGGCGGCCGTAATCCTCGACAACAGTCTGGGGGCTGGTCTTAAGAACGGCAACTTTGGCTTTCACCGTGCATCGGCTCCTTTCGAGGCGATTGCGGAGAGTGCTCAATTCACCTCACTTGTCATCCTCGTCGGGAAAAGCGGCGGGGTCAAGCCGGAAAGCGCGGCCAGAAATTCGCTGCGGTCGGCGTGAAACCCGCGGCTGCACAGGGTCCATTGAGGGATGCCTACCCCTGCATGCAAGTCCCAATGGGCGCAGATTGAAATTTCACGTGGCGCAGAGGGAAAAAATTGCGTCTATCTAATTAGCCCGGAGGCGCAAAGCCGGCGAAGTTCCTCTGTTTCGATTTGCTTTTTGTTCTTTCCTTGCCGACGCGATGCCGCCTACAATCGCGGCCATGAAAACGTCCGCTCAAAATTGGATGCTGCATTGCCTTGACCTCGCGTTGCTTGCGGGTGTGGTCGTGCTGTTTTTTCCGACGGTGGGGCTGCCGAACCGGATGTCGCCCGGAGGCGACATGGTCAATCTTTTTCTGCCGGGTCGCTACTGGGCGCAGCAATGTCTGGGCGCCGGCTTCGTGCCGCTATGGAACCCGCAAGTGTTCTGCGGCGTGCCGTTTCACGCAGCCATGCAAGCGGCGGTGTTCTATCCGCCAAACCTGCTGCTGGGCGTAGTGCTGCCGCCGCTGGCGGTCATCAACATTCTTCGCTTGTTTCATATCTGGCTCTTTGGCGCGGCGACGTGGTGGTTTCTGCGCATTGAGCGTGCCCTGCCGCGCGCGGCGGCGCTGTTGGGTGCCGTTGCTGTCGCCGGCTCGGCCCAGGTGGCCGCCCACACCGACCATGTCAACCAGCTGGCGGCGATGGCGTGGCTGCCGGCGCTGGCGGCCTGCCTGTGGCGGATGCGCCGCATCAGCCGGACTCAACCGAGCTGTCCAATTGAGCGGCTTTGGGGTGCAGGGCTGGTCTTTGCGCTTCTGCTTGCCATGCAGGTCCTTGCCGGCCATCCGCAGGCGGCGATTTACACGCTGCTGCTTGTGGCACTGGCGGCGGTGGGATTTGTGATTTTGGATTTTCGATTTTGGCTTTTGGATTTCGGAAGAACTAAACCGCGGATGGACACAGATTTGCACAGAGTGGGAAATTCAAGAAACCTTGTGAATTGGGGTAGGTTTGCCGGGATGGTGGTTTTGGCGGTTGTGTTGGGTTTTGCGCTGGCGGGAGTGCAGGTCGTTCCGACAGCGGAGACGGCGGCATTTTCGCGGCGCACGGCCGACGATCTGGAGTATTGCCTGTTTGGCTCCATGCCGCGCCGCGGGCTGTGGACGCTGCTCTGGCCGCGCGCCCTCGAAGGCGAGGGCGAAGGTTTTGCGGGTCTGACCACATTGCTTCTGGGCCTTGCAGCCGTTGGGGCGGTTGGCAAAAGGTTGGCGGCGCGCCCAGCCACCCGCCACTCCAACTTGTCCGATTTGTCCGACTCGTGCCACCAATCTTTCACCCCGGCAGCAACCGCTGCGGCCCCAAAGCGCCGCGCGCCCTCGGTTGCCTACGTTTTTTTCTGGCTCGCGGTTGTTGCCGCCTCGTGGATACTCGCTCTCGGCGCCTATGGCCCGTTTATGCGGCCCGGCCGCCCGTCGCCCGTTTATGTGGGATTTGTGCGGCTGTTTCCGCCGGCACAGCATTTGCGCGTTCCGCCGCGCATTTTACTCTTGGCGACATTTGGGCTGGCAGTGTTGGGCGCCGAAGGCCTGGCTCTCCTCAGCCGCCGACACGGAAATGGCGCTGAACGGTCGCCCGCCAACCTACCGCATGTTGTTCTGTCGTGGCTTGCTGTTGCAGCGCTAACTGCCGAATTATGGGCTTTTCAGCGCGGCAACTTTCACCGCCGCGTTGTCCGCTATTATCCGCCGGAGATAGCTCTCGGCGGCGATGCCGCGGCAAGCCTTGCCCCGCTTTTTCCCTCCGACCTGTCTGACATATCCGACAAAAAAAGCAAAACACCATCTCTGCCTGATGGCCTGCCCGACTTCCGTATCTTCCGCCTTATCGGACGCGACGACCCCGACTACCTCATGGACAGCACGCCCGAAGCGGTCCGCAACCGCTGGGTGCGCCTTCAGCCAAATCTCGGCATGATACTCCACGTGGCCGACATCGAAGGCTACGAGGAGGGCCTTCTGCCGCCGCTGCGCTACTTCGACTTCCTCAACTTTTTCAACCGCAACCTGCGCAATCCGGATCCCGACGCCGTGCTGCTGGGCCTCATGAACGTGCGCTATCTCTACTGCGACGCCGGTCAACCGATCCGGTCGGCGGTCTGGCGTCCGGCCGGCGACGTGGTCGAACCGGCGACCGGCCGGCGCTATCGCCTTTATGAAAACCCGCTATGGCTGCCGCGCGTGATGTGGGCCGACCATCTGCCGCCGGGAATTGACCTCGCGCAGCTGCGCGGTGACCTCTCCCGCAGGGGCCGTCTGTCCGAGCGCATGAATACCTTGATAGACTATGGACGGGGCGCGCCGCCTGAAACCGCGTTCGATGCGCTTGACATTCCGTCAGTTCGCGCTGCGTTGCCAATTGTCATCGAGCCGCACCGCATCGTCGTGAAAAATCCCCCCGCCCGTGGCGGCCGCCTGCTGGTTGCCCAAAACGCCTATCCGGGCTGGATTGTGTCGGTCGCGGGAAAAGACATTCCGCTTCAGCCGGCCGCCGATTTTTCGGCCATGGCCGACGTTCCGGCCGGCGCTGAAGAGTTTGCCATTCTTTATCGCCCGTTCAGTTTCCGAATCGGCGCTTATTTGAGCGGCACAGCCTTGACGATCTCGATTGCGCTGCTTTTTGTTTCCGTTCGCAGCGTTGGCCGCTTGGACTTACGGCCCGACTCTGTGCAATCGGTGAAATCTGCGGATCACTATTCCGTTTCGGAGAATTCATGACCGCCCCTCTTGTGCTCGCCTCGCGTTCGCCGCGCCGCATCGAATTGCTCCGCGCACTCGGCCTGAACTTCGACGTTGTCCCCAGTGCGGTCGAGGAACACATCATCCCCGGATTGTCGCACGACGAGCTGGCCATCGAGACCGCGCGGCAGAAGGCAGAGGACGTCGCACGGCAGTTTCCCCGACGCATTGTCCTCGGCGCCGACACGATCGTCTGCCTCGATGACGCCATTCTCGGAAAACCGGCCGATCCTGCCGACGCCCGCCGCATACTCCGCACCCTGCGCGGCCGCGAGCATCGTGTGATCACGGGCTTGTGCATCATCGGCCCCGACCAGCCGGTCTGGACCGCCGCCGAAATCACACGCGTTCGAATGCACCACTTTTCCGACGAAGCCCTCGAACGCTATGTGGCCGGCGGCGAGCCGATGGACAAGGCGGGCGCTTACGGCATCCAAGGCGGTGCAGCGGACTTCATCGCCTCGCTCGTCGGCGACTATTTCAACGTGGTCGGACTTCCGCTCAGCCTTCTGCTCGAGGGCCTGTCGCGCTTCATGCCAACGGAAGCGCTGCACATTCCTGCGGCGCCTCCGCGGTTTGCATCGTCCGCAGACAACACGCCATAATACAAGAAGGGGAATCGCCCCACATGGGCGCGATCCCCCTTCCTGCGAACAGCCCGTCCCCCTCTGTCAAGAAACCCAGTCTCTTGAAAAGTGCCGACTGCTATCAGTGAGGAAAGCGAAAACGCTTTGCGGTTTTCGCAAAACCACATACCCCTTATAGGCCATTGCTCATGCTGTGTCAAGAATCTTTTCAGAAAAAAAGCCGGCCCACACTCCCGCGCTCCTTCGAGCAAAACTTCGCCCAAAGGCACCAAGGCAGCAAAGAGAAACAATTATGATTCCGCTAACGGGTTATCTGTCGGAGAACAAAAAGTCAGATTATTTTAAAGCGAACTGAAATTGCAGGAACGCCTTTTTGTTTGGCGCTTTTGCATGAGACAAAAACTTGAATAATCCGGGCCGGCTCTAAAAATCCCTCTTTTCACTTGCACTGGCCCGTCAATAAAGTTCAAATCGCTTTTTAGATTCTATAGATAAAGTCATGCTTTCAACTGCTAAGGAACCACCACCATGACGCGCGAAAACGAAACCCCAAATGCCGCCCCCGCCCTCGCGCCAGAGGCCGGCGCCGACCCGCCTTTTCCCATCTACGGCTACTTGATCATCAACGTTGTTTTCTGGCTCTTTTGCGCATTGGAGATTCTTCTTGTGCGCGCTTGGATCAAGGAAACCCAAGGTGTTGTTTTTTTCTTCGTCATTCTCGCCATCGGTTTTACGGTAGTTTCGATTTTTGACTGCATTTACGACCGGCTCACTGTGGGTCGTCATCCGATGCCCGACGCGTAGAGCCTTTCGGCGCTCTGATAAAAAAAAATGAAAAAAGGTGTTGACACGCCAACCGGCTCCGTTCACTATTTCGATCAGGATAGTGAACAAGGAGAGCAGAAATGCCTCTTATTCCGCAAAAATCTCAATACGCTCTAAGGTCCGTTTTTGAACTTTCACGCCATTATGGCAAAGGCCCGGTGAAAATTGCCGATATTGCCCGGGCGCAGGCCATCCCGCCCCGCTTCCTTGAAGTCATCCTCAGCCAACTCAAGCAGGGTGGCTTCGTGGATTCGCAGCGCGGAAGCGACGGCGGCTATTTTCTTGTCCGCGATCCGCAGACTTTGACTGTCGGTGAACTCCTGCGTTTTATCCAAGGCCCCATTTCCCCAGTGGCTTGCCTTGACGAAGACACCTCCGATCGCTGTTATCTCTATGGCGATTGTGTTTTCATGGCAATGTGGGACAAAGTGAAAAAGGCTATGTCGGACGTCTATGACAATACAACGTTTCAAGACTTGCTGAATCAAGAGCAGGCCAAAATGGCCGGCTATGTTCCATCGTATGCGATATAAAGGGAATTCGGTTCTTTTTTTGCCATATTCTTAACTATGTTGATCAAATTACTTACATTTATGAGTGCGCATCGGCTCGGACGCCATGAAATGCATCCCTCCAGTGGAGGGTCGGCTTCCACGCCGACCATTTCCTTTCTTGGACGCCATGGAAGGCGTCCAGCCATGGGGCTCTAATACGATTTAGACTTTCCTCAAATTGCCATCGTGGTATGGCATGGTCTTTCGGAAACCTGAAATACCTACTTTCGACCAAAGGAGCATCCCCACCTCATGAATATCGCCACCGACATCACCCGCCTCATCGGCAACACCCCCTTGGTCTGGCTCGACCGCATGGCAGACGATCTTCAAGCGCGCATCGCCGGCAAGCTGGAGTTTTTCAACCCCGCATCGAGCGTCAAGGACCGCATCGGCGTGGCCATGATCGAGGCCGCCGAAAAAGCCGGCTTGATCCGCAAGAACACGGTCATTATCGAGCCAACGTCGGGCAACACCGGCATTGCGCTTGCCTTTGTTTGCGCCGCAAAAGGCTATCGCCTTGTGCTGGTCATGCCCGAAAGTATGTCCGAGGAACGGCGCCGGATTCTGCGTGCCTTTGGGGCCGAACTGGTGCTTACCCCTGCCGCCGAAGGCATGAGTGGCGCTGTCCGGCGTGCGCGCGAAGTGGCCGCCGCCTATGAGGACTATTTCATCCCCCAGCAGTTCGAGAATCCGGCCAATCCTGCCATTCACCGCGCAACGACGGCGGAGGAAATCTGGAACGACACCGAGGGCAAGATCGACATCTTCGTCTCGGGTGTGGGCACCGGCGGCACCATCACCGGCGTGGGCGAGGTAATCAAAGCGCGCAAACCGTCGTTCAAAGCCATTGCGGTCGAACCGGCCGAGTCGCCCGTGCTGTCCGGCGGCAAGGCGGGCCCGCACCGCATTCAAGGGATCGGCGCCGGTTTCGTTCCCGCTGTTCTGAACCGCGGCGTTATTGACGAAATCATACAGATCGAAAGCAAGGAAGCTTTCGCCACGGCGCGTGCACTGGCGCGCCGGCAGGGCATCTTTGCAGGCATCTCATCAGGCGCGGCCGTGGCCGCGGCTCTGGCCGTTGCCCGTCGCAATGAAAACGCAGGCAAACTTATCGTCGTCGTTCTGCCGGATACCGGCGAACGCTATCTGAGTATGGATGTCTTTGACGGCAACTAATCCGGACCGGGTGCGGCCAACGGTTGCCGCATTTTCCAGTCCACAGGGCAAGACAATATCCCCATCGCAGGGAGCCCGCCTGCTCACTTTGTTGGAACGAGGTGAACCCATGCTGCGACCCAAGAACCTCACACGTCTGTTGATCGGCATTATGATTCTTGTCGGACTCAAGTATTCACCCACGCTGGTCTGGCTGGTCGGGATCATGATGCTCTTCGCCGGCATTACCGGTGTCTGTCTGCTCGAGGTCCTTCTCATCCGCATCCTCGGCCGTCCCGCACCCAAAGAAGGTGAAGGGGAATCCGCCGGCTGGTGGGTGGCGTGCGGTTGACGACCTGCCGGACGTTGTCGGAGACCGGCCGCAGCCAGAGATGGCATGTGCGGGTTTCGCCTCTGGTGTTGGGCGGAGTTTCAGAGGCGGCCGGTCCCGTGGAGTGCAGGAAATATTGATAGCAGAGAAAGGATACTCTTCCGATGAACCTACTCGCGGACTCATCGCCCGTGCTAGACGTCGCTTGCGAAATATGCCCTGTTTCGCTTTTCAAGGTTAACGACCGGCTGAATTGCTTGAGCGCCGGTGAATCGCTCGACGTTATTGTGGGCGGCGATGATCAACTTCGCAAAATGGCCATAAATATCAAGGCTGAAGGCTATCGCATCGAAGCGGTTCGCCGCCACGGCGCGCATCATATTCTGCGCGTCCGGAAAGAGCAGTGATATCCGGCATCCGAGAAGCCATTTCTTTTTCAGAAGGGAATCTGTTGCGTGAGGATCAATCGCTTTATCGAAGATCGCCAAACCCGTGTCGCCGTGGATATCGCTGTGGACGGCAAGATCGGCCGGTTGGATTTTGACACGCTCAAGTCCGGCGGCCTCATCAAGCAGCGGCAGAAAGGCCTGTTCACCGTCCGGCTAAAATGCCCCGGCGGACGTGTCCCACTGGAGCGCCTCGCCAGAATTGTCAAGGTGGCCCGACAGTATGGCGGGGATTATGTGCATGTTTCCGTCCGGCAATCCATCGAAATCCCGTATGTCCGCTACGAAAACTTTGGTGCTGTCCAGAGCGAACTGGCGGAAGTTGGGCAGGAGATTGCCTCCTGCGGTCCGCGCGTACGCGTCCCCAGCGCCTGCTCCGGTTGCGAATACAATCCCAACGGGCTGACCGACACGCAGTCCATGGCCGCGCAGGTCTGCGACCGGTTTTTTGCCAAGAAGCCGCTGCCCCATAAATTCAAAATGTCCTTCTCCGGCTGCCCGATTGACTGCGCCCGCACCAGCGAGATGGACCTTGCTTTTCAAGGGGCCGTCCGACCCGTTTGGGCCTCCGAGGCCTGCATCCGCTGCCGCATTTGCGAGAAGGCCTGTCTGGAAGGTGCCATCCGCTGCGATGAAGAGACCGGCGAGCCGCGCCGCGACCCCGACCAATGCCTCTATTGCGGCGATTGCATCCGCGCATGCCCGACCTCCGCATGGGGCGCGGAAACCACAGGCTGGATTGTCCGCGTCGGAGGCCGTCACGGCCGCCATCCTCTGGTCGGCGCCCGTATCGCTGAATTTGTCCCCGATTCCTTGATTCCCCCCATCATCGAGACCGTGCTGGACTGGTATGAAAAGGCAGGCGCGACCCAAGGCCGTGTCCGCATCGGTGTCCTGCTGCAAGATGAATCACTGTGGCGCGACTTCCTCCAAACGCTTCAACCTATCCTCGGTCCCTATGCCGTCGCCAATCCGTGTCCTCCTCGGCACAACGAAATCCATCGGTAGCAGCGGGAAAAAGCATGGTTCGGAAGAGCGGCAGTTCCCGTTTTTTCTGCCTTTTGCCGTTTGGATTGCTTTTTGTTTCTTGACCGCCGTGTCGGAATCCGCCAGCGTATTGTCCGTTTTCGACGCAGGTTACATCCCATCGCTTTGCATCTTGCAGGAGGGAATACGTATGACACAGATTACCGACATTCATGCCCGCGAAATCCTCGATTCCCGCGGCACGCCCACGGTCGAGGTGGAAGTGGAACTCGACTCCGGGGCGGTTGGACGGGCTGCCGTTCCCAGCGGCGCTTCGACCGGCGAATATGAGGCTTGCGAACTTCGCGACGGCGACCCGAAGCGGTTTCTTGGCAAAGGCACCCTCAAGGCGGTGGCCAACGTGAACGAGAAGATCGCGCCCGCGCTCATCGAAATGGACGCCACCGAACAGGTCGCCATTGATATGCGGATGATCGAGCTCGACGGCACCGAGAACAAAAGCAATCTGGGTGCGAATGCGATTTTGGCGGTTTCGCTGGCCGTGGCCAAAGCAGCGGCCGAAGAGCTGGGCCTGCCTCTCTATCAATACATCGGCGGCGTCAACGCCAAGGTTCTGCCCGTGCCCATGATGAATGTGATCAACGGCGGTAAGCATGCCGACAACAACGTGGACTTGCAGGAGTTCATGATTATGCCCCTCGGCGCCAAGTCCTTTGCCGAAGCACTTCGCATGGGCGCCGAGACCTTCCAGCACCTCAAGAAAGTCCTCCAAAAGCGCAAACTCAACACCAACGTGGGCGACGAGGGCGGCTTTGCCCCCGATCTCAAGTCCAATGCCGAGGCTATCGAAGTCATTCTCGAAGCCATTATCGCCGCCGGCTACACCCCGGGCCGCGACATTGCCGTCGCGCTCGATCCGGCAGCCTCTTCTTTCTATGATCCGAAGGAAAACGTTTATGTCCTGAAGGCCGAAAAGCAGCAAAAGATGGATTCGGCGGCGCTCGTGGATTTCTACGTCGAACTGTGTAACCGCTATCCGATCGTCTCCATCGAAGACGGCTTGGCCGAAGACGACTGGGACGGCTTCAAACTCTTGACCGAGAAGCTCGGCCACAAAATCCAGATCATGGGCGACGACCTGTTTGTCACCAACACCAAGCGCCTCGCCCGCGGCATCGAGTCCGGCATCTGCAACTCGATCCTGATTAAACTCAACCAAATCGGGACGCTGACCGAGACCCTCGACTGCATCGCGCTGGCCAACCGCCACAACTACACCACGGTGGTTTCGCACCGCAGCGGCGAAACCGAAGACGCAACCATCAGCGACGTGGTCGTGGCGACAAACGCGGGCCAGATCAAAACCGGCTCGGTCTGCCGCACCGACCGCATCTGCAAATACAACCAATTGCTTCGGATCGAAGAGCAGCTGGGCACGCGCGCGCAGTTTCTGGGCCCGGCGGTCTTCTTCAACAAACGAAAATAACATCGCACTCCGGCAGGCGGGATGCGGCGTCCCGCCTGCCGCCGCTCCCAGCTATGTGCAAACTTTACGCAACCCTCAAGGTCGTGGTGTGGGCAATGGTCGTTTTTATCGCGGCATGCACGCATGCACCGCTGCCGACGGGCCACCTTGGCGACTACACCACACTTCAGCCACAGCCCCCTCCGTGCCTTACCGTTTATGTCCGCTACATCCCCCCGACGCAACCGACCCGCGTGGACCATGTCGTGCAAGTTCTGCCCTCGCAGTGGAACGCCGACCGGATTCTTGCTCCCGCGGAAGAAAAAGAACTGCTCGAATATCTCGACCGGCGGTTTCATCTCTATCTCCACCGCTTCGCACCCCAGCCGGTTATCGTGACGGGCAGCCGCAATCTGGAGTTTTTCCTCGAAGCGGGTGCCGCCGTCACCCGCGTGCGGCTGTCCATTACGCGGATTGACAAGGGCACCGCCGCGCTCCGCCCCTTCCTTGGCGCCTTTGGACTGGGTGCCACGGAACTGCAAATCGAGGGCACGATGGAAGACGCCGCGACGCGCCAGACTTTGGCGCGTTTTGCGCGCCGCACACGCAATGCCGGTTTGGCCTACGGTCTGATGACTCCCCAGTCGGTCCGGCCGCAGTTTTGCTGGAAGATTGCCCTAGATGAAACCGCCGAGCTTCTGGCCCGCTATGTGGTTCTGCAATTAAAAACTCCCCCCGCCGGTTGGGATGCCGCCCTTTTTCCGAAAGAGAATGCTGCGGAAGGCGAAGCAAATTCCCCTGCGGCTAAACCGCCTTCGTGACCCATCTTCCCTTTGCGGCCAGCCTCGATTTCGTTCTGACTGCACGTTGTAAATCTCCCGTGATCGTTCACGACCATACCTCACGCAAAACCGGCAAGCGACAAAGGGTTTTTTGATTTTGTCCCTTGGGTGTCTTTGCAAGAGGTTCTGCTTGAAATCTATCGGAGTCTGAACGATTCGTCAGAATCTTTTCAGTAGCAGGCCCAAAGGCTGTTCGACACACTCCCCTTTCATAAGGAGCGTCAACCCGTGCGGATTTTGGTGATTGAAGACGAAGCGAAAGTCGCCAAAGCTCTCAAGGAAGGGCTCGAAGCCGCCCACTACGAAGTGGTCGTAGCGCGCACCGGCGAAGAGGGTTTTTTTCTGGTCAACGCCCAAGTGTTCGACTTGCTGATCCTCGATCTTATGCTTCCCGGCCGCGACGGTCTCGAAATTCTCACCACGCTCCGAAAACGCGGTCTCCAAACGCCGGTGCTGATCCTCACCGCGCGCGACACGGTGGCCGATCGCGTTCGAGGACTGGACAGCGGCGCCGACGACTATCTAGTCAAGCCGTTTGCCTTTCCCGAACTTCTGGCGCGCGTCCGAACGCTGATTCGGCGCGGCCGGCCGGATCAGGTCTTGTGTCTGAAGCTTGCCGACTTGGAAATGGACCTTGTCGCACGCACGGTCACGCGCGCCGGACAGGCCATTCCCCTGACCTTGCGCGAGTTCGAGTTGCTCGAATACCTGCTGCGGCATCAGGGCCATATTGTCTCGCGCGAAATGCTCGCGCGCGATGTCTGGAAGGAGCCCGCGCGGGCCACGCCCCTTGACAATGTCATTGACGTGCACATTGCGCGGTTGCGGCGCAAGGTGGACGGGCCGTTCGAGACCAAGTTGCTCAAGACCGTCCGCGGCGTCGGATTCGTTCTCCGGGAGGGCGACGTGTGAGACTGTTCCCCCAAAGCATTCGCTGGCGCCTGACGCTGTGGTTCGGTCTGACTCTTGCGCTCATCCTCGCAGCATTTTCGGCGGGCATTTATACGTTTGTGCACACCCGGCTGCTCAAGCAACTGGATGGCCAACTGGGCAAGGAGTTCGCCGCCGTGAAACGAATCCTCCGCGAAGAGCCGGCGGAAATTGTGGAACTCGAAGAAGACGGCATCGCGCTGGCGTCGGTCTCTGAAGGCTCAACCCTCGTCCACCGCACCAACGACTGGCGCCGGGCGGAACTGGACAAGGCCATCAAATCCGGCGGCACTCGACGTCCCGGCCGGCCTTGGTCGTGGGCACGCGGCGAGCGCTCCTATCGCCTCATGGCCGACAGTGTGCGCACTGACGGCCGCACATTTCACGTGGCCGTGGCCGTGGACGCGCGGCCCATCCGCCGGAGCCTGAGGACTCTGGCTTTGATGCTGGCGACCGGCTTTCCGTGCGCGCTGGTTTTGGCGATGGTAGGCGGCTATTTTCTGGCGGGGCGGCTGCTTGCGCCCGTCGGCGCCATGGCGGCCAAAGCGCGCGAGATTACGGCCGACCGGCTTGCCGAGCGCCTGCCGGTGGTCAATCCGGCGGATGAGTTCGGGCGTCTGGCCACCGTTTTCAACGAGACGCTCGGCCGGCTTGAAGATGCTTTCGAACGCTTGAAGCGGTTCACTGCCGATGCCTCGCACGAGCTGCGGACACCGCTGACAGCCATTCGAAGCGTCGGCGAGGTCGCCTTGCAGGAGCCGCTCGATGTGGCCGCCGCCCGCGACGCAATCGGCAGCATGCTCGAAGAGGCCGACCGTCTGTCGCGATTGGTGGACAACCTTCTGGTGTTGACGCGCGCCGATTCGGGCCGCGTAAGCCTGGCGGTCGAGCCGCTGGATTTGGCGGCCTTGCTCCGCGATGTCGCCGATTGCCTCGGCGTTCTGGCGGAAGAAAAGAACCAGACGGTGGAGGTCGAAATTGCCGAGCCGTTGACCGTCGAGGCCGACCGCATCACGCTGCGCATGGCCTTGATCAATCTTCTGGACAATGCAATCCGATATACACCGAGCGGCGGTCGCATTCGCCTCGTAGTGCGCCGCATGGGCGATAGGGCGGCCATCGAAGTCGCCGACACCGGACCGGGCATCCCGCCCGAGCATCGCGAAAAAGTATTCGAGCGCTTTTATCGCGTCGGACTGGACCGCTCCAGCGAGACCGGCGGGGCGGGACTGGGCCTTGCGATTGCCCGCTGGGCCGTCGAAATCAACGGCGGGCGGATCGAACTGGAAAGCGAGGAAGGACGCGGCAGCACATTTCGCATCCTGCTTCCCGAAAGGAAGGGGGGTGAGACGGCGTAAGATATTTACCGGAGGGGAACACCATGAGTTTCCTTCCGACGGCTTTCAGGCAGTGGGGGCACGTGTGCCTTGTCTGCCCAAACAAGAAAGGGCGGGAGTGAAACAGCCCGCCTCACAATCCAAAACGAAGGAGACATCACCATGAGAACACACCATCGGAAACTTGTCATCGGCGCACTCAGCATGGTTCTCGCTTTTTGCTGGGCCGTTGCGCCCACCGCCTATGCGGCGGAGAAAAAAGGCAAACCTGCCAGGGCGGAGAAAAAGGAGAAAAAGGAAAAGGCCGAGGCTGCCGTGAAGAAAGAGAAAGCCGAGGCCGCTGCAAAGAAAGAGAAAGAACCGCCGGCCAAGAAAGTCGCCTTGGGCGACCTGCCCGCCCCGGCACGCACCACCATCGAGGCGCTCCTGATGGGCGGCGTCATTCGCTCCCTTGATAAGGAAGAAGCCGACGGCAAGGTGATCTATGACCTCGAAGCCACGATCGGCGATCTTGAAGTCGAGTATGACGTCCTCGAAAACGGCGTCGTCATCTCGGCGGGTATGGCCGTGCCCTACGACTCGGTGCCAAAGGCCGTTCGCGCCGCAGCCGAAAAGTACTTCAAAACGGCCAAAGGCCTGAAGGCTTTCCGCGAGGGCGAAGAAGGCCAGGTCTTCTTCGAAATCGAGGGCCCCGCGGCCACGTTGAAACTCACCGACAAGGGCCAGATTGTTGAAGAAGAAAAACCGGGCGACGAAGCCGTGAAAGAAAAGGACGTCGAAAAGAAACCTGCCAAGGGCAAAGGAGAAAAGGAAGAATCGGAACGCGGAGAAAAGAAGGTCGAAAAGAAGAAAGCCCGCGGCCAGGAAAAGGAAGGCAATGGCAACGGAAATGGCGGGCGCGAAAACGCCGAACGCCGACAGGGCAAAGAGGACAGGGAAGAAAGAGGCGAAGGAAAGATCAAGTCCTCGCGCAGCGCTGACGCCGATGACGACGAAAATAAAGGCGACGACAGCGACGATGACGAGGATGAAGACGACGACAGCAACGAGGATGAGGACGAGGACGACAAATAAGCCTTAATACACCTGCGCGGTTGCGCAAAACAACAACCGCTCGTCAATCAACCTGCAGTTTGTCGTCTGCTTTACCCGCTTTCGTGGGGCCGTGAATTTAGGCCCGGCGTAAATCAAAAGCCCCACGGAAGCGGGCTTTTTTTCTTCGCCTCGGAGCCAACCACAGTCCCATTTTCGCTTTGGGAAAAAAGCCCTTAACCTGACGGCTGCTGCTTGCGCAAAGAAAAGACTCGCACCCACGCTGTCCACCGATCTGCTCGGATTTCTGCAGAGCACGCCGCCCATGATCCGTGGGATCTGCAAAACCTGCGGACGGTTCTCTGGGGCAGTTTTCGCGGCTCAATCAGTAAGCTATGGTCACCGGCCGGCCTTCACGCGACGACTGATAAATGGCGAGGATGATCGCCACGGCCCGACGGGCTTCCTCGCCCGAAATGCGCGGCGCGCGGTTTTCCAGAATGGCCCGCGCAAGGTCGTCCACCAGAGTTTCGTGGCCATAGCTGGAGATCGCCTTCGGGTCGCCTGCACCGCCGACTCCCGCGCCGCCGCCGATCTGCAGGTCCGCCGGTTTTTCCTGCCCGATGATGTCCCACGAAACAATCTTGGCGTCCTCGATGCAAATCGAGCCGTTCTCGCCGTGGATCTCGATGCGCGTGGGGAATCCCGGATATGCGCAGGTCGAACCCATGATGACGCCGCGGCCTCCGCCTGCGAGTTCGCAAATGGCATAGGCCGAATCCTCGACCTCGATCTTGTGGTTCATCGTCGCTACTTTGCCATAGACGGCCGTGACCGGACCGACCAGCCATTGATAGAGGTCAACGCCGTGAATGCCCTGATTCATCAGGCAGCCGCCGCCGTCGAGCGCGAAAGTGCCGCGCCACGCGCCGCTGTCGTAATAGGACTGTGGGCGATACCACTTAGTGCGGAGGTCGGCCTGAAGAATTCGGCCCAGCAGACCGTCCTCAATAGCCTTCTTGACGCGCAGGCAATCGGGCTGAACACGCGACTGGAAAATGGCGCCCAGTTTGACGCCGTTGCGGCGGACTGCTTCGAGCAGGGCGTCAATTTTCTCGAGCGTCACGTCGAGCGGCTTCTCGCACAGAATGTGCTTGCCGGCGTTGGCCGCCGCAATCGCCGGTTCGGCGTGCAGACCACTGGGCGTGCAGATGCAGACCGCCTGCAGGTCCTTCAGTTCGAGCATCTTGTGGTAGTCCTCGAAGGCATGCGGCACGCCATGTTTTTTGGCAAACTCGGCCGCGCGCCCGGGCGCCGAGTCGCTGACGGCCAGCAGTTCGGCGACGGGACTTTTCTCGATGCCCGTCCGATGAAAATCGGCAATCATGCCGCAGCCGATAATCCCGAATTTGACTGTGTTTGGCATGGGTTCACCTCGCACTGGATTCAGTCGGTTTCAACATCCCGCTCATCTCTAACAACGCGGGATTAGGCTGCGAACTCTCGCGGCCCGTGTAAAGCAAAAAGGAACACCAACTGCCGCATCGAGTCCCATGAGATTTCCAAACCCGGCCCCCCGCAAAGTTATCGCGCCGCAACGCAGTTTTCCCTCTCAGTTGCTTCCAACAGAACCGGCCCCGCCGGTATCCGCTTCCAAATAAAATTCCAAGTCGCGATAGGTATCCACATCGGGAAAGCCGTTGGTGGTTGGCAGGAGCCAAAAACGGTATGGGGCTTCCGGAAACAGGGCTTCGGCGAGCAGTCGCGCATGCAAATCCGCATCCGTGGGCGGGGCATCGCCGGCAATCATGGTCGGTGGCAGTGTGCCGTCGCCCTCGCGCCGGATGGCCCAGCCCCCGCGATACGGATTATGCGCGTCCGTCAAACTCGGCGGGGCATTGACGCCGGCCGCGTTGAGATTGGCAAGCGTAAAACCCCGCTCCCGTCCGGCCTGCTCGAACCCCACCATGAACGCGTAGCGCTTGCCGGTTTTGCATTCAAGGCGGCCTGCTTCGGGCAATCGCCATCGCAAATAGGTCAGGCATCCCGCCTGATTTTCGACAGGCTCGCCCTTGTCATCCCGCGTCGGAGGCAGGTTGGGGAACACACCACCTGTGACCACATGCAAGGGCTTATACTCGACGCCCGCAAGATAGTCGTCGCAGCGATGGTTTTTGGAGAAGCCGTGCTTGGCGGCAGTTCCGGGTGGCGTGCCGTTGTCATGGATGCGGGGTTCGCCGGCAACCTCGAAAAACTCGATAAACACCTTCGCTGCCGGCGCCCCGTCGAGTACCGCGGCATCGGCCGGTCCCGTGCGCAACACAATGGACGCCAGACGAAAATCCCGGGGCGCAGTGAAGACCTGCCCCAAATCGCGATTTCGCTGATAATACCCCGACACCTTCCATTCAAGGTTTGCGCGGTCGGTGTTGCGCACGCTGGTATTGCCGCTGCTGTCGGCCCTCGACTGGTGGAGAACCGTGCGGGCCGGGTCGGGCGAAAACTTCTTGCCGACCGCTTCGACTTGCAAGCCCTCGAAAATCGGAATCTCCCGTTGCGCGGCAGCAGCCGGCGTTTTGCCATCACGCCCCTTATGGCCGGAAGCCGCTTTGTCGAAATCTTCGAGCACGAGCACCCAGTCATTGCCGGCGGCTTCGTCGCCCGGCGGGTCAAAGGTGTGCCGGCCTCGATTGTCAAACCGTCCGATTGCGGTTGTTTCTCCCGTTCGAGGATTGAACCATGAGGCCATGATTTCTGCGCCCGCGGTTTTTCCCAGAGCAATTTCGAGTGAGCGTCCGGTGGGTGTATAGACCAGCGCAAATCCGTCGCCGCGGAGGGCCAGACACATTTCCCACGGGCGGGTCTGTTCGAAGGCCAGAAGCGACAGGTCGGGGCGCTGCGTCAAAAAGGGCCGCGATTCCATCAGGCGCCTCAAATACCCCATCTGGACGGCACTGGGGGCATCCAAGGCCTCATACCAGTATTGTTTGGGATTGCCAAATCCCGGGTATTTCGGCGAGTGCATCTGCCAGATGCTTTGATGGCCGTAGGTATGGCCGGCGGCTCCGGCAAAAACCTGTCT
>JAOAGV010000091.1:6938-18717 GCA_026415575.1 Candidatus Sumerlaeia bacterium | reverse complement strand
GACCTCGCCTCGTCGCAGCCGGCGGTGCTGGCCGACATGCGCGACCGTCTCGCGCCCTACATCGAACTGGATGCCCGCCGCTACGGTTTCCAGTGGCGATGGATGAGCACAACCGAGACCCTGAAACTGTTGCAGGAAGAACTCGCACGGCATCGCAAGGAGACGGATGAACTTTCCCACGTAGAATAGATGAGCCTCTTGCTCACCTCCGCATGGAGGGTCGGGTTCCACCCCGACCGCATTCCCCCTCCCCGACTCTAATGGGGTTCGAACGCCGTCCGCAATCGGATTCAGAAGCCGTGGACAGTGTTTCTCCAATGCATGAGAGAAGGACTTGTGCCTTTCGTAGTTACGAGGGCGGCGAGCCAAATCCCTTCCCGGCGCATGAAATGGTTGACAGACCGCACTGCCGCGTTATTGCAAGGCGGTGGATGTGGATACTTTCATGTTGCATTTATAACGGCAGTTCACGCTAACCTAAGGAAAGGAGTCGAACCATGAGAATCGGCAACAGGTTTTGCTGGGTCCTTTCCGCCGCATTTTTCGCCGCGGGTTTGGCCCAAGCGGCCCGCACACGCCCGGAAGCACAGGCCAAACCGGCAACCAAAAACCAAGCCATGGCCTTGGACACGGACGCGCATCTGGTCGGCTGGTGGAAGTTCGATGAGACATCCGGCAAAACCGCCGCCGACGCCTCGAAACATCGCCGCGACGGCATCCTCGAAGGCGGGCTTTCGTTTGACACCCATTCGGCACCGGGTCGGATAGGTTTGGCGCTTCGGCTGGATGGAAAAGGCTGCGTACGGATCAGCGGATTCAAGGGAATCGCCGGCACGCGTCCCCGCACCACGGCCGTATGGATCAAGACCGATTCCCCCACCGGCGAGATTGTCTCATGGGGGCTGAGCGATTTCGGCAAAATGTGGACCATGGGATTCATCCGGTCGCACGTCGGCGTCACGCCCAAAGGCGGATACTATTACATGAAGATGGGGATTCACGACAGCCAATGGCATCACGTGGCCGCCACGGTGAAGGAGGGCTCTCCGCCCAACCTTCATGACCACGCGCGGCTTTACCTCGACGGGCTGCCTGCAGAAGTGGACGACATCGGACTTTTGGACTTGTGGCCCATTGACACCGGCGAGGCGGAAGATGTAAAAATCGGTCAGAGACTCAAAGGGCTTCTCGACGATCTTCGCCTGTATGATCGCGCCCTTTCGGACGATGAAATAAAAGCCTTGTTCGACCTCGGAAGTGATTCCAAAGAGAAAGGAAAGAACCCATGAAAAGCCAACAAGAAACCCGGCGCGAGTTTGTGCGCGATACGGCGATCGCGGCGGCGGGGCTGGTTGCAGGACTTGCGAATCCGGCCGGCCGGAGCGCCCACGCTGCAGAGCCTGCGGTCGAACCGTCGAAAATCCTCAACTACAATCCCAACATGGAGTATCGCCGGCTGGGCAAAACCGGCCTGATGGTTTCGGCGGTCTGTCTGGGTGGACATTCGCGAAGCAACGACAAAGAACGGACGGAAATCGTGACACGCTGCATCGAGGCGGGCATCAACTACATTGATGCCTGCACGGCCGGCGAGGTCGTGCGCGATGCCAAAGCCCTCAAAGGACGGCGGGACAAAATGTATCTGGCCCTGTCGCACTGCGCCAACGAGGTGCGCAACGAAAACTTCCGCACGGCGCCCAAACTTCTGGAGTCGCTCGACGAGGTGCTCAAGGCGTCAAATGAGGACTACACCGATCTGTGGCGCATCACTTGCTTCGAGCCCGGCGGCCGCCACACCTTCGACACGTCGTGCGAAATTGTGCAAGCGCTGGAAACGGCCAAGAAGCAAGGGAAGGCGCGATTCATCGGCTTCTCGTCGCACGACCGCCGGTGGATCAAGTTCATGATCGAATACTTCCCCTCGATCGAAGTCGTTTGCTTTCCCTTCACGACCATGAGCAAGACCGCGCCAACCGACAGCCTCTTCCCGGCACTGAAAAAATGCGACGTGGGTGCGTTCGGCATCAAACCCTTCGGGGCCGGCTCGCTCTTCGAGGGCAATGCGGCAGAAGACCTCAAACGCGCGCGCCTGGCCATTCGATACATCCTTGCCACGAATACCGTGATCCCCATTCCGGGTCTGAACAGCGTGGCCGAGGTGGACAACGTCGTTCAAGCCGTGAAGGAACGGCGCCAGCTTGACGTGAAGGAAAAAGCGGAAATCCAGAAAGTCAGCGATCGCATGTGGGCCAACCTGCCAAGCCATTATACGTGGCTGAGGGATTGGGAATACGTTTGAGCCACCGCCACCCAACCGCCATTCGGGGCGATTGTGTTCGCAACGGGGAAAGGCAGGACGCTTTTCGCCAAACGCTGCCCCCAGGGGAATAGGAAACAGATGAAACATTGTTGTTTGCTGTTGATGCTCGTTGTCGGTGTGGTCGCCTTGGCGTGCAAGCGGATCAAGGTCGAACCGAAGAATCCCTCCGGCCGGCAAGCAGCCGCAGAAATACCCGCCGCCAAAGACAAGCCGCCGGCTGCGAAGAACGACGAACCGCTGCTGCTCCTCGACAATGGACCGGACGACAAGCCTACCACGGGACCTGTTGCCGACAACAGCCGCTGCCATGTCTGTCATCTGAACTTCGCGCAAGAACCCCTTGCGGTCTGGCATGCGCGGGCCAATGTCAGCTGCGAGAAATGCCACGGCCCCTCGGATGCCCACATCGCCGATGAGTCGTGGGCGTCGGGCGGAAACGGCACCGCGCCCGACATCATGTATCTGCCGGAGCAGATCAATCCGTCGTGCATGGAATGCCACCCGAAAGAGAAACTCACCGCCGGCGCGCGCTGCCTTTTCGCCTCCGCACCGGCCGACAAGAAACACTGCACCGACTGCCACGGCAATCACCGCATGGCTGCGCGCCGCTGCAAATGGAAGTGATCCGGCCAACAGGCGTGGAACCGGCACTGCAAGCGCATCAAGCGTGGCCGTTGGCCGCGACCGACAGAAACCTAACTCGGCCTCCGGCCACAACCGAGGATGTCAGAGGTTATAAGCAAGAGAAGATCATCTCAAATTGACGGGATGTTTAGACGAAAGACTCCAAGTCAGATAGGTATGTGTTTAGCTTGGCATTTGGAGTGCGGCAGCCATGCTGCCGCGTTGCTCTCCGACGGCCCTAAACCAGCCAAACGGGGCCCTTTCCGGGAAAGCAAACGTTTCTTTTCACAACGGACGCTTAGAAAAAGCGGCAGCATGGCTGCCGCACTCCAAAGGCAAAGAGGTCAGGGGCTGTGGAAAGGCTTTGCCATCGAACAGATCATCCAAGACTTCAAGATGTGCGGTCCGTATTTTTGGGCGACCCGCGCGGGCGCCGAATCGGACTTCCTTGCCGCAATCAGCAGGCGCCGCTATGGCTTGGAGTGCAAATACGCCGATCTCCCGGCGCGACTCAATAAGTCTATTGCAAAATTCGGATTGCCGGTATGTATCGAGCGGCTCGAAAGTTTCTGCCACAATTTAAAGGAGGCTCCCGATCGTGAACCCTACCTCAAACGGAACAAGCCGAAGAGACTTTATCAGGCAATTAACAAGCGGCGCCATCGGTGCAACGATGGCAACATTGCTGGCGGGTCGCCGCGCCGCAGCCGCCGCAAGCCGAAAGCCCAACTTTGTCTTCATCAACATTGATGACCTTGGCTACGCGGACATCGGGCCGTTTGGCTCGACAATCAACCGCACGCCGAATCTGGACAGGATGGCCGCCGAGGGACGGAAACTGACCGCCTTTTACGCCGCACCCGTCTGCTCGCCGTCGCGCGCCGCGCTGATGACGGGCTGCTATCCCAAGCGCGCGCTGCCGATTCCGCATGTACTGTTTCCGGGCAACGATGTCGGGCTGCATCCCAACGAGATCACCGTGGCCGAAATCCTGAAGTCGGTCGGCTACGCCACGGCGATTGTCGGCAAGTGGCACCTCGGCGACCAGCCGGAGTTTCTCCCGCTTCAGCAGGGCTTCGATCTTCACTTCGGTCTGCCCTACTCGAATGACATGGGCCCCGCCGAAGACGGCGTAAAAAGCAATCTCGGCGACCCGCTTCCGGAAACCAAAGGCCAAGGCCAGCCGCCGCTGCCGCTCCTGCGCAACAACACGGTGGTCAAACGCGTTCTGCCCGATGATCAGCAGTCGCTGGTTGAAATCTACACCAACGAGGCGGTGCGGTTCATTGCCGAACATAAAAACGCGCCTTTCTTTCTCTATCTTGCACACAATGCCGTCCACTTTCCGATTTATCCGGGCAAAAAGTGGGCGGGCAAGTCGCCGCATGGCATCTATTCGGACTGGGTCGAGGAAGTGGACTGGAGCGTGGGCGAGGTCTTCAAGGCGCTGCGCGAAAATGGTTTGTCGGAGAACACACTGGTGATGTTCACCAGCGACAATGGCGGGACCCAGCGCGCAGTCAACCGTCCGCTGCGCGGCTTCAAAGGTTCGACGTGGGAAGGCGGCGTCCGCGTTCCAACCCTCGCATGGTGGCCGGGCAAGGTGCCGGCGGGAACGGCAACCGATCTGATGTGCGGTATGTTCGACATTCTGCCGACGTTTGCAGCGATTGCCGGCGCGGACATTCCCGCCGACCGCAGAATTGACGGCGCGGACATCCGGCCGCTTCTTTTTGGCGACCCCGCTGCCAAACCGCCGCACGAGGTGTTCTACTACTATCGCGGGCTGCAATTGGAAGCCGTCCGTGACCTCGAATGGAAACTTGTGCTGCCCGCAACCGCAACGGCCGCCGGGGCCGCCCAAAAAAATGCTGCTAAAACCGGCGCAAAGGCCAAAGCCGGCGCCAAAGCCACAAAAGCCGCAGGGCCGCAGCTGTTCCATCTCAAAACCGACCTCGGCGAAAGCACGGATGTTGCAGCCAAGCATCCCGACGTTGTCGCGCGCTTGCAAAAACTGGTGGCCGAAATGGAAAACGACCTCGGCACGAGCGGTCTGGGGCCCGGCGTGCGGCCGCTCGGCAGGGTCGAAAAGGCGCAGCCGCTCATCGGCCACGACGGCCGCGTTCGGCCCGGATTTGAACCGCGATCGCAATGACGGGTTCCGCTGCAATGGTTTGACAGAGCTGCCGGGGTATCGCTATGGCTGTTGGAACGATGACGAGGTTTTTGGAAGAAACGGAGGCCATCAAATGAACTTTTATGAAATGATCCTATCACGCCGGACCATCCGCCGGTTTCATCCGCAGCCGATTCCGTCGCAGGAGCTGGAATGGCTTGTGGACGCGGCGCGGCTGGCCCCCAGTGCGGCCAATCGCCAGCCGTGCGAGTTCATCGTCGTGGATGATCCGGAGAAAAAGGACCGCCTGTTCCCCCTTTTGAAATGGGCCGCGTACATCGCCCCTCTCGGCACGCCAAAAGAATCCGAGCGGCCGGCCGCTTACATCATCGTTTTGATCAACCGCCAGAAAACGCCCGATGTCGGCGCCCATGACGCCGCCGCCGCCATTATGAACATCATCTACGCCGGCATGGCGTTTAACCTCGGCGCGTGCTGGATGGGCGCTATTGATCGTGCAGGCATCAAACAACTGTTTGGCATTCCTGAACACTGCGACGTGGACTCGGTGGTGGCTCTGGGCTACCCGGCCGAATCGCCCGTGGCCGAGCCGATAAAGGACTCGGTCAAGTATTGGAAGGACTTCTCCGACGTGCTGCACGTGCCCAAGCGGCCGCTGGCGGATGTCCTGCATCGGAACACTTATTGAGGGCGACCGGTTTTCTCACGCCGAAGATGGTTTCCGCCGGGTTTTCTTCCTGCACAGCATTCTTTTGCTTGCAACGCTTTGCCGCCGTATTTTACCAACATCCTGAGAACACGGACGGCTGGGTTGACCGAGAAGTCTCATGCGATATTTGCGATTCCCGACCATCCTTGCGTTGATTGCCGCTCTCGCCGGCGGCTGCACGCTGCCGCCGCAGACAGGGCCGCGTCGCGCTGAATTGACTTCGGCGCCGGCGGTCGCCAACGTTGCGCCCCACGCTGCGGAGGAATCCGCCAACCCGCTGGCGAAATATGTGAAACGCGCGGTGGTGGACGAGTTTAATCCCGATGTCAGCGATGCCGAACGGCGCAATCCGCCCAAACCGCGCCGCGGCGGCTCCATCGTGATTCGGATGCCGACCGATATTGCAACGCTCGACCCGCTGTTGCAGCAAGCGGCCCACGAACAAACCATTATCTCCTACCTGACTGAATTCCCCGAATCGCTGATCCGTCAGGACGCTGAAACACTGGAATTCATGCCCAAAATGGCCGAGTATTGGAAAGTGCGCGATTATATCGAAACCCAAGACGGCACGCGCATCGAGGGCCTCGTCACGTCGTCCGAGACCGAGCCGCTGGTCACCATTCTTCCCAACGCCAGCCAATGGACGTTCTACAAGAAGGATATTGTCACCAGCGATACGGCGGCAGGCATTTTTACGACCCGCTTCGGCCATACGCTCCGAGGCCGCGCCCGCCCGCTCGATTTGACGGTCGAAATCACGGAACAGCCGGCCAGTGCGCCTCTGACCCTTGCGCGCGACCAGCTGGGCACTTGGCTCGATGAGTCGGGAGCCAAACCGCGCCGGAGGCCTTCAATCAAGCGCCATTGCATCTATGAGTTCCATTTGCGTCCGGGCATTCAATGGCATGACGGCCGCCCCGTCACCATGGAAGATTGCAAGCTGTGGTTCGACACCATGCGGAACGAACGGGTGGACTGCGCCCCGCTGCGCATCTACTATATTGATATCGAGAAGATGGAATTGCTCGACTCGATGACGGCCAAGTTCACCTATCGCAAGCCCTTTGCACTGGCCCTTGGTTATTGCGGCGCGGCGGGTTTCATTCCGCGCCATATCTACCAGCCCGAGCGGTTTCAAGGCGACCCGGAAGGGTTTGCCGATTTTTACAACAAGCACCCGATGGCCCTGCCCGGCAAAACGCAGTATATCGGTTGCGGTCCCTACAAACTGGATCACTGGACAGCCGGCCAGGAAATCGTTCTGGTGCGCAACGAAAACTACTGGGCGTGCAAAGCCAACCTGCCGTGGTGGGACCCCCAGCGCCCCTATCTGGACAAAATCACGTGGCGCGTGATCATGGAGAAGACCCCCGCGTTGCGCGAAATGGAGAACGGCAACATAGACGCAGACTTCGACATCGAGCCGGACACGTGGTTTCTGCCCACGGCCAACTCGCCCCGTTTCACGTCCCGCTATGTGCGCGCGACGAATATCACGCCGGCTTATACCTATATCGGATGGAACCTGCGGCGGCCCTTGTTTCAAGATGTCAACGTGCGCCGCGCCCTTTCGATGCTTATCCCCCGACAGCAAATCCTCAACACAATACACTATGGTCTGGGGCGGGTGATTGAAGGCCCGTTCTTCATTGACGGCCCGTGCGCCGACCGTACCGTCAAGCCCATTCCCTATGACCCGGCCGAGGCGAGGCGGATTCTGCGCCGCGCCGGCTGGATAGACCGCGACGGCGATGGCATCCTCGACAAGAACGGCCAAAAGTTCGAGTTCGAGTATCTGGTCCACACGGCGCGTGAATACCACGCCAAGGTTGCCGACATTGTGAAACAGTATCTGGGCCGCGCCGGCATTCAAGTCAACATCCGCAAGGTGGATTTCACGGTGCTGCAGGAGGCCGTGCGCGACCGCAATTTCGACGCCTGCCGCTTTGCATGGACAGACATGATTGACACCGACCCCTATCAGATCTGGCATTCGACGCAGAGCAAAGGACGAGGCTCGAACAACGTGAGCTACAGCAATCCGCGCGTGGACGAACTGATCGAGCGCGGACGCGAGGAGTTCGACCCGCTCAAACGCTGGGCCATGTACCGCGAGGTGTATCGCATTATCTGCGAGGACCAGCCGTTCACCTTTCTTTATACGTTCAACGAGTTGTATTTTTATGCGCGGCGGTTTCGCGGCGTGAAATTCTATCGCACATTTCCCGGCTACGACTTCACAGAGTGGTATGAAGCGAAAAAATAAGGTGGGGCGCTAAAAACGCAGACACGCCCGATAGGTGGGAGATGTTTCAGTATATCGTCAAACGCCTGCTCCTGATGCTGGTGACCCTCTTCGGGATCACGGTCATCTCCTTTACCATCACGCGTTTGGCGCCGGGCGACCCGGCCGCCATGAAGGTGCAGGGCGCTCTGGGGGGCATCGCCGGCCGCGGTCAGCAGCTGTCCGAGGCCATTATCGAGGACAACCGCCGTATTCTGGGTCTGGACAAACCGATCCTGTTCAATCTGCGCCCGAAGGGACGGAGCGCCAATGTCCAGCGGCTGATTGCCGACCTCGGCGCACCGGAAGAGTATCTGCAGGAGCGCGGGCGGAAACAGCTGGCCGCCTTGAAAACCGTTGCACTTCCCGACGCCGTTGCGGCCCTTGCGGCCGAGACGACCCCGCCCGTCCAGCGCCGCTTGCTGGACTTGATGCCCGTGTTGAGCGGTCAAAAGCCGCCGCGCGACTACACGTCGTTCACCCAAACCGCTCAGGCCGGCTGGTGGCGCAACTGGTGGGAGGGCGTCCGCACAAGCTACACACTGGAGAACGGGCGGCGTGCGGTGGAACAATATTTTGCCGACCATGCGCAAGCCAGCTCCGCACCCATTCTGGGGCTCGGCGGCTGGGCGGTGCCGGCGCTGATCGCCAAGACGCGCTCGCGAGACTCCCGCGTTTCCGACCTTGCGACGGCGTTGCTGACGCAGATTACCGGCCGTCCGTGGAACAACCTGTCGGCGGAAAAGCCGGAAGTGCGGCGGGACAACCTGTATCGCTGGCGCAACTGGTGGCGCTATTGGGAGTCACATTACGTGGAGTTCACGGGATGGCGGCGGCTGGTGCGCATGGTGACCGACACGCAATACGGCGTGTGGTTCGGCAAAGTTCTGCGGTTTGATTTCGACGAGTCTTACACGCACAAGCGGCCCGTGCTGACCGTGGTGCTTGAGCGGATTCCGGTGTCGCTGCAATTGAGCCTAATCGCGATTTTTTTGGCCTATGCAATTTCGATTCCTCTGGGCGTGTTTTCCGCCACGCACCAATTCAAGCTGTCCGACAAAATCGTCACCACGGTACTATTTCTGCTCTATTCGCTGCCGACATTCTGGGCGGCGGATATGCTGATCCTGTTCACAACCGGCGGCAATTTCTGGAAAATCTTTCCCACGCAGGGCCTTCACTCACCGGAAGTGGCCGGCCTGCCATTCTGGAGCTGGACGTATATCAAGGACTGGCTGTGGCATCTGGTGCTGCCGATCACATGCCTGACGTATTATGAGTTTGCGTTCCTGTCGCGGCAGTCGCGCGTGGCCATGCTCGAAACAATCCGGCAGGATTTCATCCGGACGGCACAGGCGAAAGGGCTTAGCCAGCGCGCAGTGATTTTCAAACATGCGCTCCGCAACTCCATGATTCCGATTCTCACGCTCATGGCCTCGCTTTTGCCCGAGCTGCTCGGCGGCAGCATCATCATCGAGACCATTTTTGGCATTCAAGGCATGGGCAAGCTGACGATTGACTCAATTCTGACGCGCGACTATGCCGTGATCAATGCGGTGGCGTTTTTCTCGGCGTTTTTGACCCTGCTGGGCATTCTGTTGTCCGATTTGAGCTATGCGCTGGTTGATCCGCGGATTCGGTATGAATAGCCGCCCGGCAAAGAAGTTGCGATTCGCAAGTTTCCATGATTTCGCAGATTCAAAATACGAAAAAAACGAAAGGGATGAGTTGCAGAAAGATCGAGATCCAAGAACGCCGAGCAAGGACAAAACAGCCTTGGCTTGGACGGCGCATAATCTGCCCGATTTATTGCAGCGCATAAACCTGCAAGATTTGTGAAATCTGCGGATAACAAATGGAAAACGAAGCAAGACAAACCGAAGGGCTAAGCTTCTCGCGGATCGCTTACCGCCAGCTGGTGCGCAACAAACTGGCCATGGCGGGCTTTGCGATGGTGTTCGTCGTGGCAACGGTCGGTGTGTTTGTCCCCTTGCTGGCCAACGACAAACCGTATGTCATCCACACCGCCTTGCCCGACGAGTATGACGAGGCGTATGCCAGCGTGCTGGATGCGCACGACCGCGCAATTTCCCTCGCAAAAGCCGGTCAATCCTCCCATCCGGAGTTTGTCGAGTGCAACCGCGCCGCCTTTGCCAATCTTCGGCGCATGGAGCGCCAGCTCGCGCCCGAATATCGCACCCTGCTCGACGACATCCGCCGGCAATACGCGAATCTTTTCTCCGCCGGCTTCGATGCCGGCGCGTGGGATGCCCTGCGGGCAAAACTGGTCGCGGAATTGGATATCAGCAAAGTCCGGCTCGTTCCCCATTACTATTTTCCTCTCTTCCGTTCGCTTCGGCCCCTCGAGATTTTTTTCATGGCCTTGTGGTTTGCGGCCGTTGTGCAATGGCTGGTACGGCGGCGCTCTCCCCCGACGTGGGGGCGAGCCCGCACTGCTGCGGCGCTTGCAGCACTTGTCGCAGCGACGTGGCATTTTGCCTGCCCGCAGAAAATCATTCCTGTCGGCTACCATAAAGAGCTGACGCCCCAGGCCTCGCTGGCCCTCTATCCGCCGGTCTTCTACGGCGAAACCGAGATCATTATCGAGGATATGAAGCAGCCGCCGACGTGGCTGATGCCGCGCGAGAAGCGAGGGCCGAATCCTCATCTGCTCGGCACGGACATGATCGGGCGCGACGTGCTCAGCCGTATGTTGTATGGCGCCCGCATTGCGATGATCATCGGATTTGTCGCCGTGAGCATCTACGTAACCATCGGCGTGATTGTCGGCTCATGTGCAGGATTCTTCCGCGGCCGCGTGGACATTGTCGTCTCACGCCTCATCGAAATCGTCATCTGCTTCCCCACGCTGTTCCTCATCCTGATTGTGCTCGCCTATCTGCGGCCGAGCATCATCAACATCATGGTTGTGCTGGGACTGACCAGCTGGACGGGCGTGGCGCGCCTGACGCGGGGCGAGTTTCTGCGCATCGGCACACTCGACTACGTGAATGCGATTCGGGCGCTCGGCGGCTCGAATCTGCGCATCATCTTCCGCCACATCCTGCCCAACGGCGTCGGGCCGGTGCTGGTCGTGGCCTCGTTTGGCATTGCGTCGGCGATTCTGGTCGAGTCGGCACTGAGCTTTCTGGGCATGGGCGTGCCGCAGCCCTATGCAAGCTGGGGCACACTGCTCAACGACGGGCGCACGGACATTCAGGGGGCATGGTGGCTGACCGTCTTCCCCGGCTTCGCCATCTTTCTCACTGTCACGGCATGGAACCTCTTCGGCGAAGGTCTGCGCGACGCCATTGATCCGAGATTGAAACAATAGCCCGCTTCGTCTGTTTGGCCCAAAAGTCCGAATTGGTCAATTTTTATGAGCCAACCCAAATCTTATGAAGCGCGGATTCCTCCGCAGCGTGGGGCGCAACGTTGGCAACCGCCGGCGCCGAGGTTAATTCAGCGCGACGCGGCCCTGTCTGCGGCGGCAGCGTGCAGCCGCCGGCAAGAAAGGTTTCGCGGGGAAACCGGCGCATCGGATTCGATGGCGCCTTCCGGCGCGCTGTCGAGATAGGGCTTCCTGCGGATTTAAAAATGCCCTTAGACCCTTTCGTCAAATGGTCTAGCCGTGTTGCGAAGATCCTCTCTTATATCCAACCTCTTCCCTTTGACATCTTCTGTCATGGCCAAAGGCCATGC
>JAOAGV010000091.1:0-6928 GCA_026415575.1 Candidatus Sumerlaeia bacterium | reverse complement strand
CCTTAAAGCAAAGCGGCAGCACGGCTGCCGCACTCCAAAGGTCTGGCGAAATACATACCATAATTCGACCCTTCTGTCCAAACATCCAGCCAATTCGCGATGATCTTTTCTAACTTCTACCCTCTTGCCTTTAACCTCTTTGCTTGTGGCCAAAGCCAACGTGAGCAATTTGGATTTTTTAGCCCTGAAGGGGCGAACTAATCCAGCCCAGGGCAACGCCTTGGGAAACGTTGGTCCCCCCGTTTTAAAGCCCTGAAAGGGCGCGCTAACGACGGCGGCGGCCAACGCTAGAGCGCCCTTTCAGGGCTTGTCAACCTCGATTGCGATTTTTCCCAGGGCGTTGCCCTGGGCTAAATTAGATGGCCCTTTCAGGGCCAATGATATTTGTGTACGACATAGCATTTCCTTGGGCCAAACTAGAGCGCCCTTTCAGGGCTTCCAACCTCGACTGCGATTTTTCCCAGGGCGCTGCCTTGGGCTAAAATAGATAGCCCTTTCAGGGCCAATGATATTTGTGTATGCGATACAGCATTTCCTTGGACCAAAATAGATGGCCCTTTCAGGGCCAATAATATTTGTGTATGCGACATGGCGTTTTTCTGAGATAAAACAAATGGCTCTTTCAGGGGCGCTGATGCTTGGCCATATTCGGATTTGATAAATAAATGCGACGGCCCTTTCAGGGCCGGAAAAAACCTCCCAAAGAATAAATTCCCAATTCCCCTGTCCATACGCCCCCGTGCTATTGTCCATAAGCCCTTGTGCGCATTGCTTTGGTTGCGGCCAAAGGCCACGTTAGAACCGGCTGATGAAACGGTAACACCTCTCGCAGCCCCTTTCTGGCACGGCGGCTTTACATGAGAAGAAAGGTCCTGCTCAATTGAGGCCAAGCAGACCTCTTCTATTCTACCGTTGACGCGTGAAACCGGTTTCTCCATCCTCTTAAATTGCGTTGAAATGCCAAACCGCGAAGGACTTATCACGCCAAACCTCTCTGTGAAACGCCTTTCTCCCAACCAGATCATCTTTCTGTCGTTTGCCGGTGCAATCGCCCTCGGCGCCGTGGCCCTACGGCTGGCGGGCGGACAGGCCGGACAGCCCGTCGGTTGGGTGGACGCGCTTTTTACCTCGACCTCGGCCACGTGTGTGACGGGGCTGATTGTCCGCGACACGGGAACGGAATTTTCGCGCGCAGGCCAGCTGATTATTCTTGCCCTGATCCAGATCGGCGGTCTTGGGATCATCACCTTTTCCTCTTGGTTCCTGTTCATGCTGGGACGGCGCATCACGCTGTCTGAGCGCAGCGTGGTGGCCGACTCCTTTGGTCTGCCAGCGCACCTGACGGTTCGGCGATTGCTGGGGCGGGTCATCATTTACACGGCGATCATCGAGGCGGCGGGCGCGGCTTTGCTGTTTGCACGGTTTGCCTTCGATCACCCGCCGGCCTATGCGCTCTATGCGGCCATTTTCCATTCCATCGCCGCCTTTTGCAATGCCGGTTTCAGTCTTTTCCGGAACAGTTTTTGCGACTATCCCAACGACCCGGTCATTAATTTTACGATTATGGCGCTGATTGTGCTGGGCGGTTTGGGGTTCTATGTACTTGAGGAAATCCGCGCGTGTTGTCTGGCGCGCTGGCGCGGGCAATGCCGCCGCATGTCGCTGCACACGCGCGTAGTCGTCCGCACAACGGCTCTGCTGATTGTTGTGGGTGCGGTGGCTATTTATGTCTTACAAGGGCTCAATGCTGATTGCGCCGAGCCGTGGTATGCACGGATTCTGCCCGCGCTCTTTCAATCGGTAGCCACCCGCACCGCCGGCTTTAACACTATGGACATGGGCACCATCACCAACGGAACGGCCTTGGTGATGATTCTGCTGATGTTCATCGGCGCCTCGCCCGGCAGCACCGGCGGCGGCATTAAGACCACGACCTTTGCCACGCTGGCAGCGCTTTTTGTGGCCCGCTGGCGCGGACGCACCGACGCCGAAATCGGCGGGCGGCGCATCCCGGCCGACTTGGTCGGCAAGGCAATGGCCGTTTCCGTCGGTTATTTGAGCGGCATTTTGCTCTGTGTCATGGTATTGCAAATTTCCGAGCTGACCGGCCAGCCGCCCGAGCGCGTGCGCGGAGCGTTTCTCGACTTGACGTTTGAAACCGTGTCGGCCTTCGGCACGGTGGGACTGTCGCTGGGCGCTACGCCCTATCTTACCCCGTTGGGAAAACTGGTCATCACGATAGCCATGTTCATCGGGCGCGTTGGCCCGTTGGCCTTTGCGTTGACGCTCATCGGCGAACGTCAAGGCAAGCCATATCGCTATCCGGAGGAGCGAATTCTGATCGGCTAACATGCCGAAGGAAATTGGATGGTGCGGTTCGAGTACGCCGGAACAACAGGAGCGGTGGCCCGAATCGCACGTCCGCAGAGGGAAAAACCATGAAACGAAGATTTGCAGTCGTCGGGTTGGGCACGTTTGGCTTTCAATTGGCCTGCGAACTGGAACGTCTGGGCGGCGAGGTGCTGGCCATTGACCGAAACGCTGATGTCATTCAGGACATTCGCGACCATGTCACGCGCGCGGTGGTCTGCGACGCACTCGAGCGCGACAGCATGCGCGAGATCGGCGTGGCCGATGTGGACGTCGTAATCATCGGGTTCCGCAGCCGTCTGGATACAAGCATTCTGGCGACCATGTATGTGCAGGAGCTCGGCGTCAAGGAGGTGATCGTGCAGGCGGTCAGCGACGATCACCGGCGGGCGCTCGAGAAACTGGGCGCCACGCGCGTGATCTTTCCTGAAAAAGACATGGCCGTGCGTGTGGCCAATCAGCTTCTGGCGCCCAATCTGGTGGATTTTCTCTGGTCGGCGCCCGGCTACAGCGTGGTGGAGGCGAAAGCGCCCCCGGCGTTTGTCGGCAAATCGTTGATCGAACTGGACGTGCGACGCAACTATGGCGTGACGGTTGTAGCCGTGCGCTCGGCGGCCGGCAAGGCCGCCACTCAACCTACCCCCGAAGGCCCGGTGCCTTTTGTGCCGACGCCCGATTACGTTTTCCGCCCCAACGATGACCTGATCTTATTCGGAAAAAACGAGGCCCTGCGCGACTTCCCTACGGGCTAGGCGTTGCACCGCATGAGAGCCTCCGGCTTTTCATGGCCGGGTCAGATTTTCCTCGATGATATGAGGAATGCTGAGAGACGACGGCTCCATGGAGACTCCCACGCCCGCAAACACGACGCCGTTTTTGTGATTCCAGAGCGTTTTCGCCCCGCCTGCGCCGCTGGCCCACGCCCAGGCCTTGTCGGCGCGGGGGAAGAAGTTGCCGTCCGAGTTGGTCCACGTCATAAAACCGTAGGGGCATTCCTCGAAGCGGTCGCCGTAGCGGTCGAGGCCGATCTGGCCGTCATTGGGGCCATGATAGTTGACCCTCATGCCGGCGGTTTGTTTGGTTTCCAGTTGCTCGACAAACTCGCGCGCGACCAGCTGCTGTCCGTTCCATTTCCCGCGCGCCAGCACGAGCAATCCCAGACGTCCCATGTGATCGAGGTTGAGGATCAGCCGGACGCCGTCTTCCATGCCGCTGCCGGAGTCCTTGACGAAGGCGGTCTTCCAGCCTTCCATGCCGATGGCGTCGAAATAGGCGGTCTTCATCACACCCGCAAAGTCGTCGTGATAGTCCTTGCGGCCATAAATACGGGCCAGGGCATTGCACAGGTGGATGGGGTTGTAGTCCGAATAAGTCCACATTTCCCCCGGCTTGAAGTCGGGATAATTGCCATAGGGATAATCAAAGCCGGCCGACTGCGTGATGACATGCCGCCAAGTTGCCTCGGCATCGTTGCCTTTAAGTTCGGGAAGATACTTGGAAATCTTCTCATCGAGCGAAGGGATTTTGCCCTGATGAATCGCCGCGCCGACGGCCAGCGCAAACCATGTTTTGCGCAGCGAGGCAACGTTGACCGTCTGGTTGAAATCGCCCTCGACGTGAACGAGACAGCCGTTGCGCCACAAGGCCCAGCGGGGCTTTTTCGCGGCTCCGCGCGCGTCAGGGTTTTTCAGAATGAACTCGCGCAACTCGGCGATGACTTCAGGTTTGAATCCCGCCTCGGCCGGCGGGCAGCGCTTCCACTTCTCCACGCCTTGTCCGGGCAGCGGGAAATGGATTGCCTCCGAGGCGGCGGATTGAGACAGACGTTGCTCAGGTGCGCCAAACCCGCTCACTGGTGCAAAGAAGAGAACCATAAAAAGCGTCCAAGCTTTCGGTTCCCTGCCGAAAGCCGGGGCGGCCGCCGGCCGCCGTAGGATTTCGCAAAGACATTCTCTTATCATCGTCCTATTGTCCTTTCCGCACTTTGCGCCTTTGCGCGAGGGATTAGCAGAAGAATCAAGGCCCTCGTTTCTTTGTTTGACCCAGCCGCAACACTTGCTATAGTGGATTCAGGGTTGGTTTTGCAACCGGGGGCTTCAACCGGTTTTTTTCACGATGTGGGATCGCTATACCATTCGACGCAAGATCAACAGCCTGTCGCGGCGGGCCGGCTGGGCGTGGGCACCAGCCCTGCCCATTCGCGCATGGATTGCCTCGACCTCGCGCTGCAATCTTAAATGTCAGACCTGCTATATGCACGTTATCGGCACGAAGTTCGAGGACATGAAGCCAGAGGTCTATGAACGGCTTCGGCGCGAACTCCTGCCGGCCCTGCAGGAAGTCTATCTCAGCGGCGCCGGCGAACCGTTCATCGCGCCCATCTTCTACGAAATGCTCGACGACATGCTCGCTCTGAACAAGCGCCTGACCGTCGTGACCAACGGCACAGTCATCCGGCCCGACTATCTCGAACGCCTCGTGCGCGCCCCCGCCGTCATCATGGTCAGCATTGATGCGGTCACACCGGACGTCCTGGAGCGGATTCGACCGGGCGCCAAACTCGACCGTGTGCTCGAGTTTATGCGTGTGGTCAAGGACTTGATGGACCGCAAGGCACATCCGGAATTTCAATTCCAGATCAGCTTCGTGGTAACGCGCTCGAACGTCGCGCAACTCACCGACTGCATCGAACTGGCCCACCGTTACGGCATTCGCACCGTCGCTTTTTCCAGCTTTGTGACCGGCGGGCGGACCGACGCCTTCGCCGTCGAGGAATCGCTCATGGACAAACCCGAAGAGGTGTTGCCCCACTGGGAGCGCGCCCACCGTCGCGGACAGGAACTGGGCATCGCCGTTCCGCCCATCGTCTTCGACTGCCGCAATCGGTCGGAGGCGGAACGGCGCAAGTGGCAACCGACCTTGTATGACGCGCGCGGCCGTATTCGCCACTGCCCCATACCGTGGTGGAACACCTATGTCGAAACGGACGGATCGGTGCGTCCATGTTGTGTATTTCCGCCCTTGGGCAATCTGCTCGACCAGTCGTTTCGCCAGATTTGGAACGGGCCGAATTATCGGGCGCTTCGCCGTACGGTGAACACGGAGAAAATGCCCCTGCACTGCCGGCAATGCTTTATGCCCGTGCGGATTTGACCGGATTGTTCGGTGCATCTGCGGGAAACCGCAACAGGGCATGGCGCACGAGGTGCGGCTCTCAGGCTTTCCGATAGCGCAGGGAAAAATCTATGGCTGGAGCCGAGTGGGTCAGCGCCCCGACGGAGATACGATCCAGCCCCAGCTGCGCCAGTGCACGAACGCGCCGGACGGTCATGCCACCGGATGCCTCGGTCTGGACGCCGGAAGGAATTTCGCGCAGGGCTTGACGCATCTGCGTAGGCGTCAGGTTGTCAAACATGATCATATCCACGCCGCCGGCCACGGCCTCGCGAACTTCGCGCAGATTGCGAACCTCGGCCATGACGCGAAGGCGGCGGCGTTTGTCGCGCAGCCCGCAGCGCACGCGGCGGATCGCTTCGGCCAGACTGCCGGCGGCGTCGGCGTGATTGTTCTTGATCAGCACCATGTCGTAGAGACCAAAACGGTGATTGCAGCCGCCGCCGACGCGCACCGCATATTTTTCGAGATCGCGCCACAGCGGTGTGGTCTTCCGTGTGTCAAAAACGCGTGTCTTGCTGCCCGAAAGCGCCTCAACGTAGCGGCGCGTCAGAGTGGCAATACCCGAAAGACGCTGGAGAAAATTGAGCGCCACACGCTCGGCCTTCAGAATGGCGCCAAGGCTGCCGGCCACTTCAAACACCTCGTCACCCTCGTCCACGGCATCGCCCTCCTGCCGCAGGCAGCGCACGCGCAACCGGCGGTCGGCGGCCATGAACACCTCGGCCACCACCGGCAATCCACAAACGATCCCCCGCTCGCGTGCAAGGATTACCGCGCGGCCCCGCTCGCGCGCCCCGACGACAGCCTGCGTCGTCACGTCGCCCGTGCCAATGTCCTCGGCCAGAGCAGCGGCAATCCGTCGGCGTAGATCGGCGGTGATTTTCAGCGGAGCAAAGGCGGGAACAGCCACGAAGTCAGGCCCCCTTCTTTGCCGTCATGGCAAAGCTGTGGCGTGCAGTGGGAAAGCGGCCGGCCCGGACATCCGCCGCATAGCGCCCGATGGCGTCGGCAATCACACGGTCCAGCCGGGCATAGGTTTTGACAAACCGCTTGCGCGCGCCGCCAAGTCCCAGCAGGTCGTGCAGCACAAGCACTTGGCCGTCGCAGTGGGGTCCGGCGCCGATGCCGATGGTGGGAACGGCCACTTCGCGGGTGACTCTGCGCCCGACGGCCGAGGGCACCAGCTCCACGACAATCGAAAAAGCCCCGGCGTCGGCAAGGGCGCGGGCGTTGGCCAAAAGCCGGGCCGCCTGCGTGTCGCTTCGCCCCTGAACCCGATAGCCGCCCAGCTGATGGAGCGACTGGGGCGTCAGACCGATATGGCCCATGACCGGAATGCCGGCGGCGACCAGTCGGGCCACCGTCGGGGCGATCTCTTCGC
>JAOAGV010000090.1 GCA_026415575.1 Candidatus Sumerlaeia bacterium | reverse complement strand
ATGAAAACCAACTTAATCCCGCGGCAGAATCAGTTGAGAAGAGGACCGGCTCAATGCCGAAGAAATACAAAGATTTCCGCGAAATGCTCCACAAAGAAAAACCGGAAATCTGTATTGTCGCCACGCCCGACCACTGGCATCCGCTGGCGATGATCGAAGCGGTCAAGGCCGGCGCGCATGTCTATGTCGAGAAGCCGATCAGCCACACGGTGCGCGAAGGCCGTGCGATGGTCAAGGCGGCGCGCGAGGCCGGCCGCGTCGTGCAGGTCGGAACCCACCGGCGGATTTCGCCGCATAACGTGTCGGGCCGCGAGTTCATCCGCTCGGGCAAGGTGGGCAAAATCGGCATGGTGCGCGCTTTTGTTCTCTATGCGGGCAGCGGTCCCGAAAAGCCGCGCAAAAATGTCGAGCCGCCGAAGGGGCTGGATTGGGATTTGTGGTGCGGACCGGCCCCCGTGCGACCCTACAACGGCCAGCCCGGCGGCATTCACCCGCGCGGCTTCCGACAGTATCTCGACTACGCCAATGGCACGCTCGGCGACTGGGGAATTCACTGGCTCGATCAGATTCGATGGATTCTCGACTTGAAATACCCCAAGACGGTTCACTCGGTTGGCGGCCGGCCAATCAAAGGCAAGCCCGTATTGACCAAAGAGGAGCAAACAACCGACGCGCCCGACCACCAGATCGCCACGTTTCAATTCGATGATCTAAATGTGACATGGGAGCACCGGCAGTTCGGCGGAAACAACGCCGAAAAGGGCGAATCGGTCGGCTGCTATTTTTACGGCGACAGGGGGACGTTCCACATGGGGTGGAAGAGCGGTTGGACCTTCTATCCGTCCAACCCCAAGGAGGCGGTCATTACCGAAAAGGCGCAACTGAATGCGCCCGACGACCAGAACATCAAGGAGTTATGGGCGGACTTTTTGCAGTGTATCAAGACCGGCGCGCGGCCGGTGAGCGACATCGAGGAAGGGCACCTTTCGACGGCAATGAGCCTGCTCGGCATGCTCTCGATGAAACTCGGCCGCAGTGTCGTGTGGGACGGCGAGAAGGAAGAGTGCGTTGGCGACCCGGAAGCCAACAAACACCTTGAACGCCCCTACCGCGCACCGTGGGTATATCCAAAGGTGTAACAACAAGCCCCAAACGTTGTCGGACGGGTTGGCCGATGCGCCAAGCCCTCCGCAGATGTTGCAGGCCTGTCAGAGCGGAACACAACGCCTCATTATGGCTCAACGGCAACATCTGCACGACTTTTCCGCGTGCAACACCACACCGTTTCGTAAGGGGCAAAACCCTGCAGCTTTTTTCTGGCATGTCCGGCCCGCCGGTGTCTATCGTGCCTTCTCGGATTGAACGCGTTTCCAGTTCACTTTGATCCCATTATCGCGGAGACAGCAGCATGTGGCATAATGAAGGAAAAGCAATGGCGGCGGCCGTTCTGCTGGGGCTGTGCGCATTTCTTGGCGCGTGCAAATCTTCGCCGCCGTCCGAAACCGAACAAGCCTCGGCGACAGCGCGCGCCAAAGAACTTCAACGCCTCGCGCAAGCGGACGCGCGCGAGGTCGAGCCGATTATGACCGACCTTCAGGCCTCACTGATTATGGCCGACATGACCGAGACGCACCGGAAAGCCTTCGAGGCCTTCTGCAATTTCCTCGCGGTGCGCTACCGCTTCGACCGTGCCGTGGCCGATGGCAAGGTTACCGAGGAGGAAGCTGTCGCCGCCACCCAGCCGCTCATTGACGCCATGGCCGCGCTCGGTGCTCCCATGGAAGATGTTCTGATCCGGATTTTGGGCGCGCGGAAAACCATGACCATCGAGCAGCGGGCGCAGACCAGCTGCAAGGAAGACCCCGAGACCTTTGGCGCCATCACGCTCTGGACGCTCAGGAGCAAACGCGCCGTTCCGCTCCTGATCGAACTGGCCCGGTCGAAAAACTACGAGAACCGGCGGGTGTTCGTGCGTGCGTTGGGCAGGATTGGAGACCCGCGTGCCTTGACCGCCCTGCGCGAGCTGGCTGACACCGATCTCGACGACGATCTTCGCTCCGAGGCGCGTGCAGCCATCACCGCCATCGAAGCTGCCCGGGCCCGCACGGCGGAGACGACTGCGCCCGCCGTCGCCGGAGACAACAAGTGACAGCCCGCATTCTTGCGGCGGGGAGCATATGAAGGGTCGGCTTCCATGCCGACGGGATTTGAAATTGGCCAACGTGGAAGGCATCGCTCCAGTAGAGGGTCGGGTTTCACCCCGACCCTTTCATATGTCCCGACGGAATTAGAGTTCGGACGCCGGTGAGGGCGTCCCGGCAAGGCGTTCATTCAATGGAATGTTACCGCCGCTGAACTGCAATCTGTTTGGACTGCCAAGCCATATAAATCATTTCGGGAACATATTCATGGAATCCATTGAGGCCATGCTGGCGTTGGACGAATCGCAAGCGCCGCTGTCATGGCCGGCGGTGTTCGGCAACTTCGGGCCGGTTGAAATTGAAATCGGCATGGGCAAGGGAACCCTTTTGCGGCATCTGGCGGCGGCTGCGCCGGAGCGCAATTTTATCGGGATCGAGCGCGCCAACAAGTATTTGCGTCTGGCGGCGCAACGTATCGCACGCGACCGCCAGAGCAACATCCGGGTGGTTCGCGCCGATGCTGTTTATTTTCTGGAAACGTTTGTGCCCGATGCCTCCATTGCCGTGTTCCATATTTATTTTTCCGACCCGTGGCCGAAACGGCGCCATGCCAAGCGCCGCCTGTTTCAGCCGCGGTTTGTCCAACTGCTCGAACGCAAAACCGCCGCCGGCGGCCTCCTTCATATCCGCACCGACGTGGATTGGTATTTCGCCGATATTGTCCGGCTGTTTGAAACCGAAACCGCGCTGGCAATCCGGGAGAAAGGGATATTGGATGCTGCGGCGTTGCCGCGCGAGATGCAGACCAATTTTGAAATCAAATACCGCGCCACCGGCAAAACCATCTATGCGCTGACGCTGCAAAAAAGCGCGTGCGGCGGGAGCGGGCCGGGTTGAACCTTATGGACTTGCAGCCTCCCATCGCCTTTCTGTATCCGCCCCAGCCGCTTGAGCCCTGCGCGACGCCGGAGGAGTTTTTCCGCCGCGTTCCGCGCCTGCAAGCCTTCCACGGCGAAGCACTTGACGCCCTTGGGTGGGACATCGGGCGCAAGCGCGCGGCCGCGCAACTCTGGCCGGTGCATCCCAAAACCGCCGAGGAGTTGTGCACCGCGCACGTTGGCGTCGCCGCATTCAGCTGGGCGTTGACCCAGTGGCTGGCCGAGAACGGTGTGGCGCCGGATGTGGTGTTCGGACACAGTCTCGGTCTGCACATGGCGCTGGCCGCTTCGGGCGCCGTTCCCGTGACCGATGCCCTTGAGGTGGTCGAGCGGACGGCGCGGTTTCTGGCCGAGCCGGCGGGTCCGCCCGAAGGGGCGATGCTGGCGGTGACCGGGTTTTCCCCTGAAGAAATTCAGGCCCTTTGTGCGGAATACACCGCGCCGCAGACCGCCTATCCGGCGATCATCAATTCGCGGCGTCAGGTTGTCGTGTCGGGCACGGTTGCGTCCATCGAGATTTTGGCCGCCGAGCTGCGGCGCCGCCTGCCTTGGGGCCTGACGCTGATTCCCAGCCGCCTGCCGCTTCACTGCCTGCTGATGATGCCTCTGGGCGGGCGGTGCGCGGAGCTGGTGGCCGGCATGCACTGCCACGTGCCCCGGCGCAGGCTCGTTCATCCGAGCACGGGCGAGTGGGTTCGAACCGTCAGTGCGGTCGAGCGGTTGTGGCGAACGCATCTGCTGGCGCCGATAGATTTCGTGGGGGCGATGGAGCAGATGGAGCGGCTGGGCGCGGCGACCTACATCGAGGTGGGCGCAGGCCAAACGCTGTCGCGGCTTTGCCGGTGGTTCCGGCGCGACATCCATGTGGTGTCGTTGGGCGAACCGGGGGCACTGGAAGCGCTGAGGGCTGCTGCGGGGTAGGGGAAAAGTGTAACAATGGCGGACGGCGTTCCGGTGCAAGCGCAGGCCCCGGGCGTTGTTCAATTTTCCGGCCGACTCCCCGCAAAAATGCTTGTCGAATCCCGCCCCATGGCGTAGAGATGCAATTGGAGATGGAAAGAGCGGACGGGAAAGATGATTTTGTGTCTGTTGAAAACCATGAGTACACGAGCCGCGCGATGCTTAGGGCTTGCGGGGATGCTCCTGCTGGGCGCGGTCGGTCGTGCTCCGGCGGTTGTGCTCATTAATGAGTTCATGGCGGTCAACACCGTTACAATTACAGACGAGACAGGGCGGTTTTCCGACTGGATCGAGTTGTATAACGGTGCGCCGACGCCGGTGGACCTCAGCGGCTACTACATGACGGACGTGACGTCGGAGCCGCGAAAGTGGCGGATTCCCGCCGGCATCACAATTGCCGGCTACGGTTATTTGTTGATCTGGGCCAACGGCACCAGTCCGGCAAATCCGTCGCTGCCGCTCCATGCCAGTTTCCGGCTGAGCGGCGAGGACGGCGAGGCCATTGCGCTGTATGCCGCCGACGGAGCGACCACCGTGGATGTGATCCGGTTCGGCCAGCAGGCCGCCAATGTCTCGTATGGCCGCCGCATTGACGGCTATCACTTGTGGGGACCGTTCAAAAAGTCCACGCCGCGGGCGCAGAACGCCTTGGGGGGTTACACGCCGCCGCCGGCGCGTCTGGCGGGCATTCTGTTTATCAACGAATGGCTGACCAGCAACACGACGGGGATTCGCGACGAAACCGGCAAGCGCGAAGACTGGTTTGAGATTTACAACAACAGCGACGTTCCGATTGACCTCGGCGGCTATTACTTGACTGATAAGCCACTGCAACCGACGAAGTTCACAATTCCGCCGGCCAATGTCATTGGGCCGAAAGGCGTGGCGTTTTTCTGGGCTGACGATGATGTCCGGCAAGGCCCCACCCACGTCAATTTCCGGCTGAGCGACACGGGCGAAACGATCGCCATCCACGAGAAATCGGATGCGGCGCTCATTGACCAGATCACGTTTGGAAAGCAAACGGCGAATGTATCACAAGGCCGGATGCCCGATGGTGCGGCCGCGCCGTTTGTGTTTTTTTCGACGCCGACGCCGCGCGCGCTGAATCAACCGCCGCCGACAAGCGTCGGACGCTGGGAATGGTATCGCTAAAGCGGCCGAAACGTGTTCCCCCGGCCGATTCGTTTCATTATCGCCTCAAGGAGAGTGACACATGGAACCGGTTACACGACGCAGTTTTTTGAACGGGCTTGCCGCAGGTGCCGCGGCAGCAGCGACACTTCAATCCCCCTCGCCGGCCCAGGCCGCCGAAGGCCCGGCCGCCGAAATCAAGCCGGCCAAGTCCATCCCCTTTTCGCTGGGGCTGGCCTCCTACACCTGCCGCAAGTTCAAGACCGACGAGATGATCGCCATGGCGCGCCGCGTCGGCTTCGAGTATGTTTGCATCAAGTCGTTCCACCTGCCGCTGGAAGCCAAGCCGGATGAGATCGCGGCGACCATAGCGAAGATGAAGGCGGCGGGACTGAAGCCTTACGGTGGCGGCGTGATCACGATGAACAAGGCGCCGGAGGTCGAACAGGCGTTCGCCTATGCGAAAGCCGCAGGCATGAGTGTGATTGTCGCCAAGCCGGCGCCGGAGATTTTGCCGCTGGTCAACGACAAGGTGCGGCAGACCGACATTAAAGTGGCAATTCACAACCACGGGCCGGGCGACAAGGTCTATCCCACACCGCAGAGTGCTTATGAGAAGATTAAGGACCTCGACAAGCGCATTGGCCTGTGCATTGACGTCGGCCACACGTTCCGGATTGGCGCCGACCCCGTTCGCGATGCCGAGCGGTTTGCCGACCGGCTGATTGATTTGCACATCAAGGATGTGAGCGAGCCGACGGAAAAAGCCAAAGAGACCGAGGTGGGGCGAGGGGCGATTGACATCGTGGCGCTGTGCCGCACGTTGGTGAAAATCGGCTTTTCGGGTGTGGCCTCGTTCGAGTATGAGAAAGATGAAAACGATCCGCTGGCCGGCCTGGCCGAGTCGGTCGGCTATGTGCGCGGCGTTCTGGCGGCGATTTGAAACGGGCTGCCGGGGCAGGGTATGAAACGGGCAATTCTGACAGGCGCGACGGGATACGTCGGCTGTCATTTGGTTGACGCGCTGGCACAGCGGGAGGTGGAGATGGTTGTGCCGGCGCGGGCGACGACGCCGGCGGACGCGCGTGAGTTTGTCCACTCGCGTGGTGCCACGACGCACGTAGTGGATTATGCGCGCGGCGAGGGGGTGCGCGAGGCGTTTCGCGGCTGCGACGTTTGGTTCCATCTGATTGGCTCGATTCAGCGCTTGCGCAAAGATCCTTTTGAGTGGCGCCATCGGGAAGTGACAGCGCGGCTGGTGGCGGTGGCGCGGCAGGCCGGGGTTGGCCGCGTGGTTTTCCTGACAGCGCTGGGGACGGGTTCACGCGCGAATAATATATATCACCGGACCAAATGGGAAGCCGAGCGGGAGGTGTTGCAGTCGGGACTGGCCGGCGCGCTGATTCGGCCGAGTTTGATTGTGGGCCGGTCGGTCGGGCCGCGCGACAGCAAGCTGGTCATGCGTTACATCCGGATGATGCGCGAGCGCGGGCGGGCGGTGGTGCTCGGCGACGGCAGCAATCGAATTCAGCCGATAGACGTGCGCGATTTGGTCGAGTGCATGGTGCGGGCAGCCGAACGCGAGAACCGCAACGTGGCGGTGTATGAATTGGGGGGGCCGGAGCCGGTCGCCTTCCGCGAGTTTGTCCGGCGGCTGGGGCGGGCAATCGGGCTGGACGTGCCGATACGATCGTTGCCGCTGTGGCTGGCCTCGCTTGCGGCGCGGTGGTATGAGTGGACGCGCGAGGCACCGCCGGTCACGCGCGAGCAGGTGGCGCTGTGTTGTGTGGACAACGTGTGCGCACCCGACAGCGTGGAACAGCAGTTCGGCTTTGCGGCGCGGCCGCTGGACGAGAGTCTGGCGACCTATCGAACGGAACAGGACGGCGCGGCATGATCGAGCGCGTGGGATCGGGTATGTTGAGGGTGATGGAGGAAACGGGGCAATTCGTCCTGTTTATCTGGCACGCCTTTGTGGCCATTGTTCTGCCGCCGTTTCGCCGGAGCGACACCGTAAAGCAGATGTGGCTGGTGGGCGTGCGGTCGCTGCCGATCGCCAGCCTGACGGCGATGTTTGTCGGCATGGTGATGGTGTTGAACACCGGCTATCAATTGCAGCGGTTCGGGGCGAAGTTGTATGCGGCGGGGATTGTGATCATCGCGCTGACCCGCGAGATGATCCCTGTGTTCACCGCCGTCGTGGTCGGGGCGCGGGTGGCCGCTTCGATGGCCGCCGAACTGGGCACCATGAAGATCACCGAACAGATAGACGCGATGCAGGCGCTGGCGGTGAACCCGACCAAATATCTGGTGGCGCCGCGGGTTGCCGCCACGACGGTAATGCTCCCCGTCATCACGATCTATGCCAATGTGGTGGGAGCGTTCGGCGGATTTCTTGTAGGTGTTTCGGCACTCAATATTCCGGCAAAGTTGTATTGGATCAATACGCAGCATTTTCTGCGGTTCAGCGATTTGTATAGCGGGATATTGAAGACGGTGGTGTTCGGTGCGGTGGTTGGACTTGTGGGATGCTACTTCGGCTTTCGCACGCGCGGCGGGGCCGAAGGCGTCGGCCAAGCCACGACGACTTCGGTCGTTGCCACACTGATTCTGATCCTTCTGTTCGACTTCATTCTGTCGAGCTGGTTCTTGTATATTACGCGGACGCTGGTTTGAGCAATCGTGTCCTCGTGAGGTTTCTTTTTCCCGGCTCCAAGAGCCGGGCGTGCCGGTTGTTTTCGGAGGAGCAAAGCAGAATGACATACCGAATCGTTTTGGCCACACTTTGCGGGATTATTTATTTGGCCATGGCCGTGCCGGCGGGCGAGCAACCCACCACCTCGCCGATCACCTTCAACACGAACTTCGAGAGCGGCAGTCTGGGGAAGATCGAGGTGCTTGGCGAGACACATTTTCGCTGTGCCGTCCGCGGCGAGTGCAACTTCATGGGCCGAAACCGCCAGGCCAGCTGGTATTACTTCCGCATGGACAACGTGCGCGACCGCGAGATCACGCTCGAACTGACCGATCTGGTCGGTGAATACAACAACAAACCCGGTGCCATTGCCGTCCGCGAAGGCACCCTCCCTGTCTTTAGCTATGACAATCAAACCTGGCAGCACTTCGAGAGCAGCGGGTGGGACAAGGAAAACTCGCGGCTGATTCTGCGTTTCCGTCCTGCGCGCGACACCATCTGGATTGCGCACATTCAGCCCTATACCACGCGCGATCTCGACCGTCTGCTCGACTCGCTGCGCGGCAGCCCGTATCTGCGCACGGAAGTCATCGGCAAATCGGCCGGCGGGCGCGACTTGCTGCTTCTGACCGTGACGGATTTTGCGCAGCCGGACGCGGCCAAGAAATCCGTGTGGCTGATGGCGCGGCAGCACTCGTGGGAAACCGGCGGATCGTTTGCCTGCGAGGGCGCGCTTCGGTTCATTCTTTCCGACGCACCGGAGGCCCGGCAGCTGCGCGAGCGCGTCGTGTTTAAATTCCTGCCCATGGCCGATCCCGACGGCGTGGTGCGCGGCGGCGTGCGGTTCAATGCCAACGGCTATGACGTCAACCGGCATTGGGATGAAGTGGATTTGCGCGATCCGAAGATGCTCGAACGGATGCCGGAAATCTGGTATCTGAAAAAAGCGATTGTGCACTATGCGCGGGCGGAGAAACCAATAGACCTGCTCGTGTATCTGCACAACGAGGAATCAAACGACTGGATCAGCGCGCCGCCGGTCGAGGATGCCGTGTTCGCGCGGCGCGTGCAACGGTTCTTTGATCTGTTGATGGCTGAAACCATGTTCGACGGAAAAAAAGGGCCGGTCAGCCGGCCCGACAGCCTGTCGGGAACCAGCTACGCGCTGTATCAGGCGGCAAAAGTGCCGGCGGTTCTCATGGAGTTGAAAGTCATGAGGAATGAACGGCTCGGGCGCTATCCGACAGCGGCCGACCGGCTGGAGTTCGGCAAGGGCCTGATTCGCTGCATGGCACGGGCGGTGTTGGAAGAATAGTCGGGGAACAGTCAGGGTCTTCTCCGACAATAGACGTAAATTCGTCCTTCGAGGCCGGTGAATACGCCCACGCATTGCATCGCCGGCCTTAGCACACGATCGAGTTCGCGCGGAATATATCCCCACGTGACATACCAGACCGTGGCACTGCCGGTTGTGGCGCGGAGTTCGCGCCATGTGGTTTCGGCCGACAGGCAATTGCGCACCGTAAGCTTCGAGAGCATTTCCGCCGGGCTGTAATAGAGGAGCGCCTGATGGGTGCCCCACAGGCCGGTCAGGAGCGTATCGCCGGGCTGCGTGAATTGCTCGAGGAAGCGCACCGCCCCGCGCCAGTCCTGTTTTTCGGTGCGGACTTGGCGGAGCAGAGTTGGCGCCAAGAGAAGGCCAAGACCAAGGCAGGCGGCGATCACAACTGACGCTTGAGCGCGGAGCGGGCGGGTCTTGCTGATCGTCCCGGCCAGCGCGTGGGCCGAGGAAACAATCAACCATGCATAAGCAAGGATGGCGAAAAGCAGAAGATGAAAGACATAGCGCGGAGCAGCAAAATATCGCGCGCTCGTTTGCCACATGGCCGCCAGCGCCAGCCCAACGGACAGCACCCCGACGGCCACGAGGAGCGGCTGGCGCCGCCCCAGCAAAACCGCTCCCGCGCAAAACCCCACAAGCGAGGCCAGCGAGCCGGCCAGACCGGGAATTAGAATCTTGTCGAGAACAGCAATGAAGAAACCGGCGCCGAGTTCCGCCGGCCATTGCTCGCGCAGAAGCTCATAGGTGGCGCGTGCGGCCGGCGGCACGCGCGCGGCCCGCACGTCTGCATATCGCTCGAACAGCGCCGTCAGCGGATGGAACCAGAACGAGGTCATGAGCCCGAAGAAGCCGGCAAAAATCAAGGCACCGACCCCGTAGGGCTGCAGGGCGAAGGCTTTGCCCTCGCGCCACTTGCGCCGAATCAGCCATCCGGCCAGAGCCAGCGCCTCGCCCGCCAACACAAACACGGTCAGATATGAAAGATGGAAATTGACGGCGTGAACCGCTGCGAGCCCTGGCCACCAGAGCGGTTGGCGCGGGTTTTCGACGGCGCCGAAAAACAGGATCAGCGACAACGTCCAGAAAAACATCATCACGCCATACATGCGGGCATCTTGACTGTGGAAAATGTGCCACGGAGAAACCGCCAGCAAGAAGGCCGCCGCCAGTGCCGCATGGGACAAAACAGCACGGTCCCGCTCCGACACCGCCTGCTCTTGAGTATCCGCTGGCGCCGGCGGGCGTAGATTCTGTCCAAGACTTCGTCTTACCAAAAGCCATAGCAATGGAATGGTGGCGAGGGCGAACAGAAACGACGGCAGGCGCGCAAACAGTTCAACGGGCTGCAGCCGCGTCAGGTAGTGCAACAAGACATAACGCAGCGGCGGTTCATGGTGCAGCGCACCATACTGGATGGCCTGCTGAAGCGACTGGGAGCGTTCGACGGCTTGGATTTCGTCAATCCAAAAAGCCTTGCCGGCCAGTCCGGGCCACCGTAGCGCAGCGCCGAGCACGACCAAAAAGCACAGACAGGCAATTTCGGATCGAAGCGGTTGCGGCATGGGACTGGCCCTCAGGCCTGCATGTCGCCGGGAAGTCTTTTTGCTGGGTCGAGGATCTGTTGCACAGGCCCTCTCGCGTATTGTTTGGAACGCATGCAGTTCCCACCGGAGTGGGATTTTATAACCTTAACTGTCCAATAAAATGGCAATGACCTGGAGCACGCGGAAGCGTGAACTACAAGCGGCACGCTAAAGTACAGGCTGCGTACAGCCCGCTAAAGCGCAAACTGCAAACGTGGTTCAGCCGGTGGCCTTGTCTTCCTCGATGACCGTGAGGCCGGCCAGTTGCGCCAGTGCAAGAAAGTCCTCGCGGTAGTCGCCATAGACGGTGACGCGATGCCAGCCGCGCGTCCAGTTGCGCAACACGGCGCGCGCATCGGTCTTGGCGGCCAGCTTGGTTCGGCAGGCGCGATCCAGCTCGAACACGTTGCGGCAGCTGACGCCGCTGTGCAATACCATGTGCTTGTCGCCCAAGGCTACGCGAAGTGTTGTTACCGGTTCGCCGAGGGGCATGAGGGATTGCAGGCTCACACCCTTGCGGTCTTCGGCATGCGTGCGCAGAATATACGGATTGGCCTTGCCGTTCGGACCATACACGCGGTTCGACGCCACGCAGTGGGCATAGACGATTTCGTTGGTGGCGGTGTCAATCACCGGGTCGGAGACAAAGCCGGGGCGGTTGCACAGATAGCGCATGAGCAGCGCGGTTACGGTCGAGTCCACGTCGGCCTCGCAGATGCCGGTGCCGCCTTGGTTGAGCAGTTCGAAGAACGACAGGCAGGGATAGGCGTGGCTTTTTCGGCCGTAGAAGAAACCGAGGCAGTCCATCGTGACGGCATCGGCCTGAAGTTCTTCGAGCGCGCGGCAGAACGCGACGTGCATTTTGCCGGCCTTGAAGATGTCGTCGTCGGCCACCTCCACGATGTCCTTGGCCCCGCGGGCCCAGAAGCGCGCCCACTGTCGGGCGAGCGACTCGTCGGCGGCCTCGTAGCGCTTTTGCAGTTCGTCGGCGTTCATTTGGACCATTTCGGTGCCGAAGACATCTTTCAGGCTTTGGATTTGGCCGCTGATGTCGCGGTCTTTGATGTTGATGATTTTCGCGCCCTTCATGGCCGCGAGAACTTCGAGCCAGCGAACGCCGCGCCGGACGTCGGCGACGTTGGACGAGGCCACGATGGCCGCGCGCAAATTGTCCTTTCGGATCATTTCAGGATAGCGGAGAATTTCGCCGGACCCGCCGTATAGGTCGTCCACCAGAACCGTGGGCTTGCCCGACCGGATGAAGCGTTCGGCAGCGCCGGGCCACAGCGCCATGAGAACCACAAAGTAGCCGTCCACATTGGGCGTGGCTTTGATGACGTTGTCCGCCTCGGCCGGATTCATGGCGACTTGGTCGTCGGTAAAGTCGGCGCCCGGGCATTCGGCGCGCAGCCGGGCGCTGATGGCTTTGCGCCGCCCGTCGTAGTCGTAGGTCATCGTCGGCCACGTGGGCCGGCCGCTGGGAATGTGCGTGAAGACGAGGCCGATTTTCGGTTTGCGGGGTGTGCGCAGTTTGACAGTCTCGGGTGGCTTGGGCGAAGACCACCACGCGGCGTGGGCGGACCGGCCGCAGAACATGCCGGCCGCAGCCGCGCTGCCGAGGGCCAGAAACCCGCGGCGGCAGACATGTTTGTTTTCATTTTGTTTCATGTTTTCTTTCCTCCATAGGATTTTCACCGCGAGCCGCCTGTCATAAGCTGCTCGCTTTGATTGATGAAAAACGCCTTGAGGCAATCCAGTGTTAACGGCTTGAGCATCACCGGCAAAGAAGCAATCTGGCGGACTTGCAAAAAAGCACGGGCGAGCCAATAGGGTTCGAGCCCCGGACTTTTTTGTTCCGCTTTGGGAATAAGGTCATTGATTGGCAGAATTTCGTGGTGGGCGAAATAGACGTCCACAAAGTCCTTTGCCGACGCGCGGCCATAAAGGGCCGCCAGTTTATTGGCGGCCAAATCCAGTGCGCTTTCCACCAACAGGCCTGCATCGCCATGCTCAATCGGCGGTTCAAGGTGGAAAGGAGTATCCAAGGCCAGATGGATGGCGATCAATTCTCCGTCACAATTCACCCGGGCATCCAAAAATGTTGGAAATGAACGAAGCAGTTCGACAGAACAACCCACCGTCTGTGCTGCCGCTTCCAACTCCGCTCTCATGTGTGCAGCAATCAGCGGATCACCGGTAAATAAATCCAAATCTTCCGATAAGCGGTGGTGCAAATAAAACGCCGCGAGCGCGGTTCCACCGGTTAGCACAAAGTTAGACCGGAAGAAATCCCGTGCGCCGAACGCCCGGAGGAGTTTCTGTTGGCCGGATGTTAAGATCGCCATATTTTTTCCGCACACTTTCCGTATTCAAATACCACTCCCAAAACTCGCGTACATGCCAGGGCAGAAACAGACGCGGGAGCCAGCGGGCAATCTCGACGATACCGATTTCATAAATGTCCTCCAAGCGGCCATGCGTTAAAACTTTAGAATAGTAGGCCTGCTTGAATGCGTCGGTCTGTTCGTCGCCCGGCTTGAAATCATATTCCCACAGCAAATCCCACCGCACGGTGCTTGCTCCCTAATGGCCCTTTGTTCTTCACTGGCCCGATGCTTGTTTTTCCACGTTTCCCAAATTCCGAACCGGTGTCTCCCGCTACTCACGCCACGCGGCTAATTGACAGGGTTTTGGGGTCGAAGGCAAGCAGGATTTTTGCCGTTAATGCGCGGAAAAAGCCGGAGCGTTGTGGCTTGGGCAGCCGCCGGCTTTCCACTTGCATCGCACACAAAACGGGCGATAGTCTTCTTGGTATGTGAAGGGGATGAGCAGCGGCGTTTTTTATTTCAGCGCTGCAAATCCAGCAACTGAGGTGAGACAGCGTGGACGAGGAGTTTGGCAAGGATATCACGCCCATTCTGGCCGGATGGGACTATAAGCCCGACGAGGTCTCGGTGCGCAAGATTATCGGCCTCGACGGCAGGGTGAAAATCCAGATGCGTCTGCCGATGGGGCTGATCCAGATGGAAATCGAGGGCCGGCCGGACGGACAGCGCCCGCAGAATTACGAGTCGTGGCTGGAGTATTACGAGGCCCGCTACAAGGAAAATCCGGAGAACTTTTCGCTGGACCCCGACGACTGCGCGCGGCTGCGCGACGAGGCCGTAATGTATTACCAGCGCTACCTGAGCCTGTTCACCCTGCGCGACTTCGAGCGCGTCATGCGCGACACGCTGCGCAATCTGCGCGTGCTCGATTTTGTCAAGGCCCATGCCGATGACACGGGGGACCGCCTGTCGCTTGAACAGTATCGCCCCTATCTGATCATGATGTACACGCGGGCGGCGGCGCACCACTATCTCGACCGGCAATTGCGCGGCAAGGCGCTCAACGAGGTGCGCAAGGGAATCGCGGCCATCGAGGAGTTTTTCGGGGAAATCGGGCGCGAGGAACTGGCCGCCCGCTCGCCGGAATTGAATGTGTTGCGGCAGCTGGAAACCGAGATCAAGGAGCAGATTCCAGAGGCCAAGATCGAGGATTTGCGTGCCGCCATGCAGGAAGCCGTGGCCAATGAGGACTACGAACGCGCCGCGCAGCTGCGCGACGAAATCCGGCGAATCGAAACTAAAAGTGGTTAGGAGTCAACAACGTATGGTGTCTTTGGAATTGAAGCAAAAGTATGAGCGTCTGCAGGCCACGCTCCGCTCGTATGGCTCGGCTCTGGTGGCCTATTCCGGCGGGGTGGACAGCACATTTTTGCTGAAGGCGGCGGTCGAGGCTCTCGGCCGCGACAAGGTTCTCGGCGTCACCGCGCGGTCGGAATCGCTGACCGACCGGTCGTTCGAGATGGCCTGCAAAATTGCGCGCGACCTCGACCTCCCGCAGGAGGTCATCGAGTATTCGGAACTGGCCATCGAGGGCTATTCGGACAATCCGGTCAACCGCTGCTATCACTGCAAGAGCGAGCTGTTTCACCGGATGAAAGCGCTGGCGGAAGAGCGCGGCCTTGCCGAGGTGGTCGAGGGCAGCAACGCCGACGACGTGGGGGATTTCCGACCGGGCATGCGAGCGGCGGCGGAGCTGGGGATGAAAAGCCCGCTGCGGGAACTGGGCTTCCGGAAGGAGGAAATTCGGGCGCTGGCGCACGAAATGGGCCTGCCCAACTGGGACCGCCCGTCGGAGGCCTGTTTGGCCTCGCGGTTTCCCTACGGCGAGCGGATTACGCATGAGAAACTCCGGCAGGTCGGCGAGGCGGAAAACTTTTTGCGCGATTTGGGTTGCCGGCAGGTAAGGGTTCGGCATCACGGGAAAATGGCGCGCATCGAGGTTCTGCCCGAGGACATGGGACGGCTGCTGGAAAACGAAGTGAGAACAACGGTGGTGGCCCGCTTGAAAGAACTGGGCTTTCAATATGTCGCGCTGGACCTGCAGGGCTACCGGACGGGAAGCATGAACGAGCCGCTGACGGCCGAGGCACGGGCGGCCGGCAGCAAGGCGTGAGCGATGGAAAACGCCAGAACATCATGGACGGATACGCGGGCGGATGTCAGATGGCGGGCAGACGGGAGGGTTTCATGAGCGAAGCGGAAGCGGTTGGCTTGAAAGTGTTGGCGGTCGGGGCGCATCCCGATGACGTCGAGTTCACGTGCGCAGGCACTTTGGGACTTCTGGCCCGGCGGGGCTGCACGGTGGCCATTGCCACGCTGTCGTCGGGCGACTTGGGAAGTGTGGAGTGGCCGGCACCAAAGACGGCCGAAATCCGCCAGCGCGAGGCGGCGAATGCGGCGGCACTGTTGGGTGCGTCCTATCGCTGTTTGGGATTTCACGATTTTGGGATTTATCTGGACGATGAGGCCAACCGGCGCGTGACGGAATTGCTGCGCGCCGTGCAGCCCGATCTGGTTTTTGCGCCCTCGCCGCAGGACTACATGGCCGATCACGAGAACACCAGCGTTCTGGTGCGCAACGCCTGTTTCTATGCATCGGTGCCGCATTATCTGACCAGCACGGACCCGTCGCAGGCATCGCCGCCGATGACGCGCGTTCCGGCGCTGTATTATTGCGATCCAGTCGAAGGCAAGGACCTGTTCGGCCGCGCGATCCTTCCGTCGCTTGTAGTGGATGTCTCCGAAACAATGGAGATCAAGAGCCGGATGCTGGCGTGCCACGAGTCGCAGCGCAACTGGCTGCGCCGGCAGCATGGCGTGGACCAATACATCGAGGAGATGAAGGCGTGGGCGGCTGAGCGCGGACGCCTCATCGGGCGGCCGTTCGGAGAAGGATTTCGGCAGCATCTCGGTCACGCCTATCCTCAGGAGGATATCCTGAACCGTCTATTGGAGGGATGGGTTCACAAACCGCAGTAGTCAGCGAATTCCATCATCCCTGTAGCCGCCGACGCAAGGAGGCCGGTTTCGCTCCCGCTGCTGCGTTTCGACACCGCAGGCGTTGGGGACTGCAGAACGCAGGAGGAAACGGCGATGCGAAACGGGCGGTGGTTCTGGGCGGTCTGCGGAGTTTGGAGTTTGGCGCTTCATGCGGCGGCATTAGCGCAAGCGCCCGACAGCGCGGTGTTGAGCGTTGCGGAGCGGGGCGGTGTGGCGCGCTCGGGCGAGATGGTGGCCTCCGGGGTTCCGCTGCCGCGCAGTTGGAAATTGTCGAATGCTTCGGCATTGCGGATTCGGAATTCCGCGGGGACGGCGGTGCCGGCGGAATTTCATGTTCTGGCGCGGTGGGGCGCAGCCGCGCATTGCACGACGGCGCCAATCCGGTGGGTGTTGGTGCACTTTCCGGCAACCGTCGCGTCGTCAGGAACAGCGGCCTACACGCTCGACCGCGGCGGGCCGGGGCCGGCGCCCGCTACGCCGCTGACCATAGACACCGGGACAGCGGGCCGGATTCGCGTCAATACCGGCGCGGCCATCTTCGATATTAAAACATCGTCATTCAACCTCATAGACCAGGTAACCATCGGCGGACAGGCCATGCTGGCGCCGCTGGCCGTGGGCGAGGCGTTGCAATATCGTCCGGCGGGCAGTTTGAGTCTGGTCCGCGGGGCGGCGTTGCCCGACCTGACGCCGCGGCCGACGTCGGTTGTCGTCGAACGCAGCGGGCCGCTGGCGGCGGTGCTTCGCGCGCGCGGCAGCCTGCTGAACACGGCCGGACAAGCGGTGCTGGACTACACAGCGCGGCTGTATTTTGCTGCGGGGCGCACGGACGTCCGCCTCGATTTTACGGTCGAGAACAACCACCCCATCATCGAGAATGCCGAGGGCCAGCCGGCCAACGGCCGCGACCAGCGCACGACGCACAGCGTCTATATCGGCAGCCTGCAATTGCGCTGGCGGTTGGCGGCCGGCAGCGGGGCCCTGCACGCGATGACCGAGCGCACGATCGATGTGGCCGGTCCGGCCACCACCGTCACGGTGCACCAAGAGTCCAGTGGAACGGATTTCTGGAACGTTTATGTCGGCAATGTCGGCTACGTGCCGGCGTCGGCGCATCCGCGGCTCCAGTCCTACTGCACCTATCGCGGTTACCGGATTGAAGGCGGAGGGCTGACGGCGCGAACGGGGAATCAGGCCGAGGGATGGATTGCGGTTTCGCGAGAAGGAACGACCGCGCCTGCGGTCTGTGTGGCGGTGCGCGATTTCTGGCAAAATTTTCCCAAGACTTTGGGGGCGGGACCGAACGGGACGGTGTATGTGGACCTGTTCCCCCGCGGGACGCAATTCTACCACAACTTCCGCGTGGGCGAGCAAAAAACGCACAGCATCCTGCTTTCGTTTGCGCGGGGGCAGATGAGCCTGGCCGAGGGGTCGCGGCGCGCGCGGGCATTTCAGCGGCCGCTGTTTGCCGCAGCGCCGGCCTCGTGGTATATCCAGACGGGGGTGCTGGGAGACGTGCCGGAGGAAAACCTTGGCCGGTGGCGTCTCTACGAGCGATTTTGCCGCACGACGTTCGAGCCCAATCCCGACTTCAATCCCGCCATTCACGACCCCAATCTGGGCAATCGCACGCTGCACGATGTGGTCGCCCACTACAATCTCTACGGGTGGCAGGACTATGGCGACTTTCCGCTCGACTATGAAGCGTTCGGTGACAATCAGGCGGGGCAGCTGAACCTGAAATACTGGTATGTCTATGGCCTGTTGGTACACTTCTGCCGTTCGGGCGACCTGCGGTGGATGGACACGGCGCTGCCGGCAGCCCGTCATCTGGCCGACGTGGATTTTCTCCACGTCCCCGATGAAGGCCCGGGCCACTGGGCGCACGGCGGCTATTTCGGCCACTGCTATCACGACGAGCCGGGCAACTGGAATCCCAACCGCAACTACGGCGGCCCGACGCTGAATTTGTTCTATGCCGTGCCCGACCTGATTCTGGCCTATCATCTGACGGGCGAGCAGCGGTTTCTCGACGTGGCGCGCGAAGGACTGACCGGCATTGCCAACGTGGTGCCGTTCAGCGAAGCGCCGGGAGGCGACCTGCACAAAGGACTGGGCCGCGAGGTCACCAATTTCCTTTTCGCCTACATCGAGGGCTATCGGCAAACCGGCGACGGAGCGCTGTTGAACAAGATGCGCGAGGTGATGGCGAAGACGACGAATTTCAGCGACAAGGGATGGGTGACCAATCCGCGCACGTATGCGGCGGCGCATCCGGAAGACCCCTATATCCGCATGTTTATTTTCATACAAGAATTGTGGACGCTGGGGCGCTATCTGGATTTTTTGGCTGAATACGGCCGGCCTGATACCCAAGGGGTTCGGACGGCGCTGCGGGCCTATTGCGACTTCTTGTTGAACTGGGCAACCGAAGAATACGCGCCGGGCAAATCGTGCTTCTGGTATGACTACTACTTTGACGGCGTCCAATGGAACACCGGCGACCGCGAATACAACTATCGCGACATCAACAACTGGGCGCTCATGGCGGCCGACGCCCTTGCGTATGCGTGGAAGTATTCGGGACACTCGCGCTACTTGCGGGAGGCGGAAAAATACTATCGCACGGGAACGGTGGACATTTTTTGGGAAGGCTGCCCGCCGGTGTTCGCCGCCACCAAAGACCTCGTCAACTCGCTGAACTGGGGGTTGGTATATATGCGCATGGGCGAACTTCCGGCCGCCGTGCGCCAGTGGTGGCGGCTGGACTGACCACCGGTCCTAAACATCTGCTTTTGCGCGCGGGTCAAACTGCAATATGCTGAGGCTCTTACATAAGCCAATTGTCCTAAGAGCCTATCCGAAAACGT
>JAOAGV010000008.1 GCA_026415575.1 Candidatus Sumerlaeia bacterium | reverse complement strand
GACAGCTGCAGGAGATTGCCGCGCTGTCGCCGCTGATCCGCTTTGATGACAGCGGACGCGACGCGCGGGTGCCTTCGTTCGAGATCGTGCGCGAGGGCCAGACGCACGGCGTGCGCTTTGCCGGCGACCCATTCACCGTGGACGGAAAAACCGTCGGCATTTACTCTTGGCAGTGGGAAAAGAACGACAACGAAGGACAGCCGCATTTCATGCCCACGACCGTCATCCATGAAACGGGACACGGCCTCGGCTTGCCCGACCTCTACGACTATCCCAACTCGTCGGGCGTGGGTCCGCCCGGCGGCGGCGGCGGCCTGGGTATGATGGACTCCTACGGCGACCACAACGGTTTCAGCAAGTGGCTTCTGGGCTGGCTGACGCCGACAGCCGTCGGCAGCGTCGGCGTCGTGCAAAACCTCACGCTACGCCCCTCTTCGCAATATCCCGACTGCGCCGTCGTGATGCAGAACATGACCACAGCCGAGCCGTTTTCGGAATACTACCTCGTGCAAAACCGCGCCCGATACAACAACGACGCAGGGATTCCCACCGATGGCCTGCTCATCTGGCACATTATGGCCGTTCTGAACTCGCTAAGCAATGATTTTGAATATGACAACAGCTGGACAACGCTCAAGCTGGTTCGGCTGATGGAAGCGGACGGACTCGAGGAGATTGGAAACGGCGACCACGTTGCCGATGCCGGCGATTTCTATCTCCCCGGCAGCGAACTGACACCGCTGTCCAAGCCCAGCAGCCAGCCTTACGGCACTTTTGGCGCGTCGGTCCATGTGCAGAACATCGGCGGTGGTGCGACCGCCCGAACCGTATCGCTCGTGATTGCCACCCGCACAATCGCCGACGGTGTGGACACTACGACGCTGGCTTGGACCACCGGCGGCAGTTCAGTCTGGTTTGGCGAGCAGGCTTCCGACGCGACCGGCCTTGACGACGTCCGCAGCGGGCCGATCGGTCACGGGCAGAACACCTGGCTGCGCACCACTGTTGCCGACCAGGGGACGCTACGTTTCGACTGGAAAGTGTCGTCGGAAGCCAACCGCGACTATCTGGAGTTTTCGATAGACGGCGCTTTGAAGGACCGAATCAGCGGCTCGGTCGGCTGGCAAACCAAGTCGTATCTGATCTCGGCTTCTGGCAATCACACACTGCAATGGCGTTATGTAAAGGACGCCAGCGGCAGCGCCGGCACCGATCGCGCCTGGCTTGACAACGTTCATTTCACGCCGGCTATTCCGCTCGGCAAGGCAGTGGACAACGAAGCACTCATTTGGACAGCCGGCGGTGACGCCGGCTGGTATGGGCAGTCGGCGCAGTCGTTTTTCGGTGGCGACGCGGCACGCAGCGCTCCCATTTCCAACAATCAGTATGCCGGATTTCAGACCACGCTCTCCGAAGCCGGTACGGTGAGCTTCTACTGGAAAGTCTCCTCGCAGGCCAATTCCGACTGGCTCGAATTCTGCGTGAACGGTCTGCCACAGGACCACATCAGCGGCAACGTGGACTGGCAGCAAAAGAGCGTCTATATCGGAACGCCCGGCGCCAGCCTGCGCTGGCGATATGTCAAGGACGGCGCCGGCTCGGCCGGCTCCGATTGCGGTTGGGTGGACAAGGTCGAGTTTGTGCCCGGCTCGCCGCTGGCCGAAGCAACCGACAACGCCTATACCGGCTGGCAAACCAGCGGCAGCGGGCTGTGGTATTGGCAGAGTGCAACAAGTTACTTCGGCGGCGACGCGGCGCGTAGCGGCTCGACGGGCCACGGTCAGACCTCCACGCTCCGATTGGTCTCGCCCGGCGGCGGCCCGCTCGGTTTTTACTACAAAGTCTCGTCCCAGCAAGATCACGACTGGTTGGAAATCTGGATTGACGGCGTGATGAAAGACCGGATCAGCGGCGAGACCGACTGGTTGCCGCGCATCTACACCGTTCAATTGGGTTCGCAGATTGAATGGCGGTATGTCAAAGACGGCAGCGTTTCGGCGGGCGAGGACTGCGGCTGGGTGGACCGCGTCATGGTCAGCGACGGCTCGCTGGCCACGGCTCTCGACTGCGCCACGCTGGGTTGGATCACTGACGGAAGTCTGCCGTGGTTTTCGCAAACGACGGTCAAGTTCTACGGCGCATCGGCGGCCCGAAGCGGCGCAATCAATCACAATCAGGAATCACGCCTCAGCAGTGTCGCAACCGGCCCGGGCGTACTCGGCTTTTATTGGAAAGCGTCCTCGGAGCATTTCTCCGATGAACTGACGTTCTCGGTTGATGGCGTCGAACGCGATGCGGTCAGCGGCGACATAGACTGGCAATCCAAAATCTTCGTGCTCGGTCCCGGTACACACAGCCTGCTTTGGCAATACAAAAAGGACCCCGGATTCACTTCGGGCGAGGATGCCGTCTGGCTCGACTATGTCACTTGGCAGCCGGTTCTCACGTTGGGCGAAGCGGTCGAGCAGCCGGCCCTAACTTGGTCCACCTACGGGGGGGCCGGCTGGACGGGCGAAGGCAACCTGACGGCTTACGGCTTGGACGCGGCGCGCAGCGGCGCGATTCCCCACAATCAGAGCAGCTATCTGGAAACCTCGCTGAGCGGCGCCGGCACGGTGCGATTTTACTGGGCCGTCTCGTCCGAGGCGAGCCATGATTATCTGGAGTTTTACTTGGACAATGTGTTGAAGGACAAAATCAGCGGGACGGTCAACTGGCAGCAAAAAAGCTATCTGCTGGGGCCGGATGCGCACATGCTCCGGTGGATCTACTACAAGGATGCCGCCGGAACGGCTGGCATGGATGCCGCATGGGTGGACCGCGTCGAGATCATCGCCAATCCTTCGCTCGGCGAGGCCGTGGACAACACCTCGCTGACGTGGGCCACCAGCGGCAACGCCGTTTGGCTTGGCCAGACCATGAGCAGCTATTCGGGCGGTGATGCGGCCCAAAGCGGCGACATCGGCGACGGCCAGCAATCCGTTCTTCAGACGACTGTCGCCGGTCCCGGCCTTGTTCGGTTTTGCTGGAAAGTTTCCTCGCAGGCCGACTCGGATTTCTTGGAGTTCTGGATAGACAACGCTGTGCGGTGCAAGATCAGCGGTACGCCCGACTGGGAACGGCGTGCCTATACGGTCGGCGACGGCCCGCACACGCTGAAGTGGCGGTATGTGAAGAACCCGTCGTTCACCGATTATCTGGACTGCGGCTGGGTGGATAAAGTCGAGTGGATACCGGGCGCCGTCGTGCCGTCCACGCTGCGCGTTCCGCAAGACTACGGCACGATTCAAAGTGCGATCAACGCCTCGCTCGACGGCGGAACGATTATCGTCGCGCCCGGCAGGTATTGCGAGAACATTGATTTCAAGAACAAGGCGCTGACTTTACGCTCGACCGATCCGGCCAATCCTTCGATTGTGGCAACCACCATCATTGACGGAAACAATCAAGGACCGGCCGTCACGTTTCGCGGCTGGGAAGGCTCTTCGTGCATATTGTCGGGCTTTAAAATTACCAACGGCAAGGCAAAGTTTGGCGGCGGCATCTGCGGCAACGGCACGACGGCCACCATCCAGAACTGCCAGATCACCAGCAACACCGCGCCCAACGGTAGTGGTGCGGGTCTGTGGGCCTGCAACGGATTGATTCAGAACAACCTCATCTACCGCAATCGCGCGGAGTATGGCGCGGCGTTCCATCTCTGCAACGGCGTCATCCAGAACAACCTGATCTACAACAACACGGCGCTGCAGTCGGGCGGCGCAATGATGTGGTGCCACAATAAAATCCACAACAACACCCTCTATGGGAACACCGCGGCGGTCTCGGCCGGCGGCCTCATTCTGTGCAATGCGCAAATCCGCAACTGCATTCTCTGGGGAAACACTGCGCCATCGGGTGCCCAATTGACTTCCTCGCCGGCCATCACCTATAGTTGCATTCAGGGCTGGACGGGCGGCGGCACGGGCAATTTTGCCACCAATCCCAATCTGACCAGCCCCGCCGGCGGCGATTTCCATTTGCGCTCGAACTCGCCGTGCATTGACGCCGGCTGCGCCATTGCAGGGCTGGCGCGGGATTACGAAGGCAGCGGCCGCCCGCTCGATGCCGTCTCAACGCCGCGAGGCGACGGATCGAACTATGACATCGGTGCCGATGAATACAGCGCCGGCCCGGCCGCCGTCGCCCAGTGGGAACGCTATCGCTGAGAGAAAACCGGAGTTCCGCCGGAAGGCGAAACGCCAAACACATCCGCAGCACGGAGGGAATCTCATGAACAGGAAGTTGGCAACAACCGCCGCAGCGGTACTTCTCGCGCTATCCGCAACCGGATGCGCCCGCTTTGTCGGCGCGGGACTCGGACTGGTGGACGGTACGACCGATGGCGTAGGCCAAGTGGTCGGGGGCGTCATCAGTGGATTTGTAAAAGCGTCGGGTGGCACGATCGAAGGCGCAACCAAGATTGTCGCCGGATCGCTCGAAGGCGGGAAGCGAATCGTAACCGGCGTGGGCAAGGCCGTCGAGGCTTTTACCAGCGAGGCCACCGGCGGCGGCAGCAGCGTGTTTGAAGGTGTTCTATCGGGCGCGGGGGAAATCTTGGGCGGCGGCGTCGAAGGATTCAGTATTGTAATTCGCGCCGCCGGCGAAGGCGCGGTTACTCCCGCACGGCGCACCAGCCAAGGCTGGAATCAGGATGTCCGAAAACGCGACCGCCCCGAATCGGAAGCCGGCAGCCGAAGCGGCGAAACAACCCCGCCTGCACGCAAATGGTGGCAGCGCCCGCCGGCAGACACCCCGCCGCCGAGCGCAAAAAGAAACAGTGCAGAGATGTAAGGGTTGAATGCCAAGACACCGCCGACTGAGCGGCCGTCCTCTGTGAGGATGTCGCCGGACTTCAGTTTGCACTTTAGCCGCGATTGGGGTCGAAAACCCCGTTGAAGCAACTACTCGGAAAACAAAGGGGAGAGGTCAGAGTCAAGAAGTGGGAAGAACCTCCCTTTGTGTCGTAACCTCTCCTTTGTAGAGGGCCTATGGCCGACAGGGTAAGAAACATCGGCCGCCGGCCCGGAGGTCTCATGTCCGATTCGGCTCTTGTTCTCGACGGAGTAACCAAAAGATTCGGCTCGCTGCTGGCTGTGGATGCCCTCACGCTGTGCGTGCCGCGCGGCTGCATCTACGGCTTTCTTGGCCCCAACGGTGCCGGCAAAACGACCACCCTTCGCATGATTATGGACATTATCGCGCCCGACAGCGGTCGGATTGACGTTCTGGGCCGCACGCCCGGCGCAGCCAAGGACCTCATCGGCTATATGCCCGAAGAGCGCGGCCTCTATCGCAAAATGACCGTCCGCGCCGTTCTGGCGTATCTTGGCGCGATCAAGGGGATGAAGTCCCGCGACGCCTTGCGTGCCATAGCCATTTGGCTCGAGCGCATGGGTCTGGCCGACCGGGCCGGCTGCAAGGTCGAGGAACTCTCGAAAGGCATGCAGCAGAAAATCCAGTTTGTAGCGACGGTTTTCAGCGACCCGCAGATACTCATCCTCGACGAACCGTTCTCCGGTCTGGACCCGCTCAACCTCGATCTGATCAAGGACATTATGCTCGAGATGCGCGCGGCCGGCAAAACGGTGATTTTTTCCACCCACATGATGGAACAAGCCGAGCGGCTGTGCGACTACATGTTGCTGATCAACAAAGGCCGGATGGTTTTCGACGGTACATTTGCCCAAGTCCAATCGGAGTATGAGTCCAACGCGGTGTTGGTCGAGATCGAAGGCGAGGGCGATTTTATCCAGTCGCTTCCGATGGTGCGGGCGGTGCGCGTACAAGGCAAACGCCTCGAGATAGAATTGGTCGAGGGGGCCGACAATCAGGACTTGCTGCGAGCGTTGTTGCAGCGCGCCCGCGTGCGTTCCTTCGAGATCAAAGTTCCGACACTCCACGAGATTTTCGTCCACCGCGTGGGAGGCGGCCATGAGTAAGATTCTTGCGGTTGCGCGGCGCGAGTTCATCGAGACAGTCAAGAACAAGATTTTCCTGATCAACCTTGTTCTGATCCCCACCCTCGTGCTTGGCGGCATGGCCTTGTCTGTTCATTTTGCGAAAAGATCTGTCGTGGGCCCCCGGGAGACTCGCACGATTGTTGTCGAAGACCGCTCAGGGCTCCTGGCCGATGATCTGCGCGAGGCTTTCGCAAAATACAACCAACACCGTCCGCAACAGCCGATTGTCCTGACCGTGACCGGGCCAACGGCCGATGCGCCGACTACCGGCAGCGAAGAAGTTGTGGCCCGCGTCCGCGCAGGAACCGTCCACGGCTACGCGGTGATTGGAAAAGACGCTGTCGAGGGTTCCGCCAAATCTTTTTACTATCTCAAAGCCCGCAACCTTGCCGACATGGAGACGGTTTCAACCGTCCAGCAATGCATCCACGAGGCAATTGTGGCCGTACGGGCGCGCCGCCATAATCTTTCCCCCAAGGTGCTCGAGGAAATTCGGGCGTGGACGAGCTTGGAGCAGATAGACGTCGGCGAGCAGGCGAGAGGCGGCAAACGCAACGAGATGGTCATGGTCATGGTGCCGTTTTTCTTTCTTTTTCTCATGTTCACGGGGGTGTTTGCGGTCAATCAGCAGATTCTGACCGGCGTCATCGAGGAGAAGAACTCGCGCATCATCGAGGTGATCCTGTCGGCCGTCAGTCCGTTTCAGCTTCTGGCGGGGAAAGTTCTTGGGGCGGTCGGGGCGGGCTTCATCCTGATCGGAGTATGGGGGGGTGCTGCCTATTCCGCCACTCTGATCAAAGGGCTTCATCCGGCAGTCCCTGCGTCCACGCTCCTCTACTTTGCGCTGTATTTTGTTTTCGGCTTTCTGATGGTTGCGTCGTTTCTCGCCGCTCTTGGCTCCATGTGTAACACCATGAAGGAAGCCCAAAGCATGATGACGCCGGCGATGATTATCTTTGTCATTCCCATGGTTGCATGGTTTCACATCAGCCAGCAGCCCAACGGGTTATTTGCCGTCATTCTGTCGTTCATCCCGCCGATCACACCGATGGTGATGATCCTGCGAATCGCAGCATGGCCGGAGCTGTCGCTCTGGCAAATCGCGGCGTCGTTTGTGCTGCTGGCCGTGTCGGTGCCGGCGACGTTGTGGGTTGCCGCGCGCATTTTTCGCGTCGGCATTCTCATGTATGGCAAGCCCCCGTCGCCGAGGGAGATTTTCCGCTGGGTTCGCCATGCCTGATCCCCGCGTCGGCGCAGTTCGTCGGACGCAGTCCAATGTGTTCTCAATTCCGAACGGTGCAAATCCTTGTTTTCGCGAGTGCAGGGACAGCTTGTGCGGCATCTGAATCAAAATCCGGTCGGTGTGGAAACCGACCCTCCACGGCGTCCTATCCTCAGGCCGCAAATCCTATGGAGCCCGTCTGGGCTCTCAACTTTTGCACGGCCTGCTGAAGATTAAACTTCATTCCCGTTTGCAATATACCGGCTTTTCAGTAGCCCAAGCCTTCGGGACGGATTTCGGCGGTCTCGACGGTTCCTGCGCGCAGGGTGAACAGGCGCGGGTAGCGTTGGGCCAGTTCGACATTGGCTGCTGGAATAAACTGGCGTGCATTGCACTCGACGCCCATGAGGGGGCGCGAACGGGCGGCCAGCCCAACGCTATGAATATAAGCATAGGCGGGATTGGTGAGGTCTTGCACGGTGTAGATTTTTCGTGCCTCAGCCGTTCGCGCAATGGTCAGCAAGGCCGCGGTGTGGCCCTTGCAGGTTTTCAGAGCCGCACCCGACCAGCCCAGTTCATAGGCCAGTTCCAAGTCGGCGATGTCGGTCACCGACTCATCCACGAGAACCGGTTTAAGGCGCGCGACGGGCCGCATATCCTCGCGCGGGGTGCGCAGGTCGCGGCGCGTGGGCTGTTCGAGATACAGCAGACAGCGGAAGGCCTCGGGGCCGTCGCGCCGAAGCTTTTCAAGGAAGGCAACACACGAGGCGACGTTTTCGTTTTGTTCGTTCGAGTCGGCGGAAAGACACAGCTGTTTCACGCCGCGCCGTTTCAGACATTCCGCCGCCACGGCATGCACTGCGATCATGCGCTGGACGTCGGCGTCAATGTCCTTGCCGCTGATTTTCACCTTCAGGCAGAAGACGCCGTCGCGGGCGATCCATTTTTCCAGACTTACGGGCAGGCCGTCTTTCGGATCGTCCGCGTTAACCTCCGCTTCGCGCAATTTGTCCACACCCCCGACCAGATGCCAGACCGGCACGGTGGGAGCAAACCGCGAACGCAGATAGTCCGAAGCAAAGCGGTTGCGGAACCTTGGCCCGAGAAAGACGCTGAGGTCGGGTGCGAGGTCCCGGCCGCAGCAATCATAGGCCGAGCGGCGGTGCATTTTCCCGAAGGCGTCGTGGACGGCGGCGTCAAACGGCGAAATGGCGTTGAGACCGGCAAGCAGGGGGAGCGGTTCGGCCAGCGAGAGGCTCTTTGTTGCTTCGGCACACCATGCTGCGGCCTTCTTTTTGAGGGCCCAGCCGATTTCGAGCGGATGGGCGGCGGGCTTTTCAGCGTTCAACCATGCCGCCGCCGTTTCGGCCACTTGTTGCATGGCCTTCTGGCGGTCGGCCCGCTCAACTTTGGCGCTGGGAAATGCCCAGAGCTCGCTGAGCAGAATCTGGCCGAGGCCTTCGGCTTGTCGGCCCGACGACGACTCCAGCCGAACCCGCACGGTGGCCAGCGTGATCGTTTCGACCAGTCCCGTTCCGAAGCGCAAAGGGACGCGCAGGCGAATCGGCTCAAATTGCAGCGAGGTCTCGACCATACGGGGCGGCCCCGGCGGATATGTCCCCGCGCGGGCGCGCGGGCGAGGACTTGTTTGGCAAGCTGACATTGCAGATGCCGCTGCTCCGGCGCCAAGGGCGGCGTTCAAGAACCCGCGACGGGTGGTCTTTCGCGTCATGGCATCGCCTCCCTGCAAGTGTGGAATTCACTCGTGCTCGACAATCGGTCCGGGGCCGTAGCACATTTCGTGAAAGTTGCAGCGTCGGCACCGATTTTTCTGATCGGTCATCGGAAAATCATCGCGCCGGGCCTCGTTGGCCGCCGGGTTCACGAGACATTGGCGCATGGCATGGATGCCTGTAACGATCTTTTCCTGCATGGCCAGAGCCGTTTCGGGAGCAATCGTCGTCTCGACCACCTCAGGGGTGTGCAAATATACAAGGACAGCCCCAACGCTCTCCAGTCCTGAGCGCCACTTCTGCATCGCATAGAGACCGTAGCAGGCGACCTGATCGCGGTCGCGCTCGGATTCCTTGCCGGATTTCCAGTCAATGATCGTTACCTTCCCGTTCAGGCGCACGGCGCAATCCATCTTCACGTACACAGGGACGCCGTCGGCCAGAAAGGTGTCGAGATGCTCAATGGCAAGCCATGCCGCCGGGTCGGTCGTCATCAGATGATCGAGTAAAGGGAGCGAGCAGAAGTGCTCGAGACAGGCGAAGAGTTTGTCGCGGATTTCCATCCGCCGCGCATCGCTGACCGGCAGACCGTAGTAGTGCTCGAACAGGTTGCGGTTGTGCTTGGCGTTGTCGCGCCAGCGCTGCTCGACCGACTGTTTCCACTGCTCGTTGAGAAGTGCACGCGTCCGCTCGCGCAGCGGAACCGGTTTGGGCCGGTAGCCGCTGCGCAAGCGCTTGACTTCTCCCTCGACAACGGTGTGGAGAATGTCGCCCGCCCACATGTCGAGGTTGACGATTTGCTTGAGACGATAGGCTTGACGCGCTTCGGGCGGCGCACTGTCGTCCCAGCCGCCCCATGAGCCGTAGTATTGCCAATAATACTGACGGCGGCATTCGTTGAACGCCTGCTGGCGCGACAGCGACCAGGAGAGAACGTTGACGAGCGGGCCCATCTCAGGCGTCGTTGAGAGCGGCGATGCCCGGAAGGACTTTGCCTTCGAGGAATTCCAACGCGGCGCCGCCGCCGGTGGATACATGCGTCATTTTATCGGTCAGGCCGAACTTGGCCAAGGCCGCCACGCTGTCGCCGCCGCCGATGATCGTGATGGCCGGAGACTTGGCCAGCGCCTCGGCCACTTCGCGCGTTCCTTTGGAAAACGCATCAATTTCAAACACGCCGGGCGGCCCGTTCCAGACAATGGTTTTGGCCTTTTCGATTTCCCGGTGGTACATAGCGATGGTTGCCGGTCCAATGTCCACGGCCATCCAGTCGGGAGGGATGGCTTCCGACGTGACCACTTTAGTCTGTGCGCCGGCCTCAAACTTGTCGGCCACCAGAGCATCCACGGGTAGAATAACCTTGGCGCGGGCGCTGTTGACTTCGGCCAGTATCTGTTTGGCCGTCTCCAACGCTTGCTCTTCGCAAAGAGACTTGCCAATTTCGACACCCTTGGCCTTCATAAGCGTGTAAGTCATCCCACCGCAAATCAGGAGCGTATCCACCTTGTTCATCAGACTGCGGATGACGTCAATCTTGGTGGAGACTTTGGCGCCGCCGAGAATGGCCAGAAGCGGCCGCTCGGGTTTTTCCAACGCCTCGCCCAGATATTTTAGTTCTTTCTGAACGAGGAAGCCGGCAGCGGCCGGCCGCAGATACTCGGTGATGCCGGCGGTCGAGCAGTGCGCGCGATGGGCGGAGCCGAAGGCATCCATGACATACATATCGGCCAGCCGGGCCATTTGTTTCGACAGTTCGGGATCGTTTTTCTCCTCGCCCGGGTGAAATCGCACGTTTTCAAGCAGGAGCACATCGCCGTCCTTCATGGCGGCGACCATTTTTTCCACCTCCGGCCCGACGCAATCGGGCGCCATGGTGACGGGTTTACCGAGCAGTTCGCCGAGCCGCTTGGCGCACGGCGTCAAGCGGTATTTGTCTTCCGGGCCTTTTTTCGGCCGTCCCAGATGCGAGGCCAGAATGACCCGCGCGCCGTGGGAGATGAGATAGCGAATGGTCGGAAGCGATTCCCGAATTCGGGTGTCGTCCGTAATCTCGCATTTTTCGTTGAGCGGGACATTAAAGTCCACGCGCACGAATACACGTTTTCCTGCCACCTGAAGTTTGTCCACTGTCAGCTTGGCCATTGCCAGTTCCTCCTGAAAATCAGAATGATGATTCGGCTCCCCATCCGGTGTTCGGAATCCTGTTTTTATGTTGGGATTACCGACCAAAACCAACTTCATTCGGTTTTGAATTATGCCAAGACCTTGCTGCCTGAGTCAATCCTTTTTCTGCCCGCGGCTTGGACGTGGGATCTTCTCCTGAAATGGGGAGTATGGGTTTAGCCAAACCTATGGACTGCGGCAGCCATGCTGCCGTTTTCTTTTGTGACAAGATCAAACCCGCCAAACGTGGGTCCTTTCCATAACGCCGACGCTTTGTCTGACAAGGGACGATTTCAGCCGCTTGGACGTGCACGGAGGCAGGATGGACAGGCTATTAGGGTCCGAAAGCAAGCGATGAAAGGATGTCTTTTCCGCGGCCCGCCGGCCCCACAAGATAAACTGGCGTGGGCGAGAGCGTCAGCGGTCGCACCGCTATAGGGTTGCCCATGAGGTCGAGGCACTCCACATTCTGTGCCGCAACTGAGACCTTCGACTGCTTGTCCTCGTCAGTCGTCCAGAGGACCAGCACTGCACGCTGGCCTGTCTCGAATGCGAAGCAATGGACAGTATCGCCGATCATTTTCTCTGCCGCGGGCTTGGGATTTGGCCCCAGCAGATCGGTAAGGACGGCCATGGCGGCGGCGCTTTTCCTCGGCGCGCCTCCGTAGGCAAACAGGCAGCACTCAAAGTTGGGTTGATTGACCGAGCCGCTCGCGCCGGAGTGGATGAAGATTTTTTCGACGCCGCGCGACAGCATGACGACGAAGTAGCGGACGGTCAATTCCGCACACTCGCGTTCGCCCGAAAGCAGCCGCTCCTCGGCCCAATTGTTGCGCGAGGGTGTGAACGGGCTGCGCGGCAGATCATCGGCTCCATAATAGGACATCTCCGTGATCCAGACCGGTTTTCGCCCGCCGTGCTTGTCCATCTGGGAAAGAAGCGTATCCATCTCCGGCAGATAGGATTCGGGCAGGCGGCTGCCGGGATACATGTGCAGATTGAAAAGGTCCACAACGTCGAGGATGCCCGCCTCGATCACTTCGCGCGTGAGCAGCCCCGGCGGACCGGCAATGCCGCCCATAACCCGGCATTTCGGATCGCTGCGGCGCATGCCGTCGGCGGCAATTTTGAGCAACTTCACATAGTCGGCGGGCGTATAGTGCTTGCCCGGATATTTTTTCGAGTGGCGCTCGCCCGGAAGCGCATAGTCGGTATAGAGCGGTTCGTTGAGAAACTCCCAAACGTTGAGGCGGTCTTTATAACGGCCGACAACCGCTGCGGTAAAATCGCCCAGTGTCTTCCAGTCCTTTGGCGCCCATGCTTCCTTGAGGCGCACTCCCGGATAGCCGGTGGTAGGAATGCCATCGGGCGCCTCGGAGTTCCATTGGGCCGAACCGAACGGCAGAAGTGCCATGAGATGGACGCCCTCACGCAGCACGCGGTCAATCTGCGTGTCGCCGACTTCCCAGCGCCACTGGCCGGGCGATGGCTCGAGGTCCTGCCATTTCAGCGACCAGTCACGATACCATGTGATGCCAATTTTCTTTCCCTGTTGAATGAGATACGATGAAGCGAACGCATGATTGAGTCCAAGCACCGAATCGTCGGCGGCACGCTTGGGAACGACGGCCAGACGAAGTCCGGCGAAGGGCAGGACGGGCTGGCCATCGCTTTGGGCGCGGACGTGGAAGTAGCCTTTCAGCGAGTCGTGTAGCCGAATGTGTTGGGTTGCGGACCGGCCTGCGCCGATTTCGAGCGGAGTGAAAGGCAGCGGGGTTGTGGTGTCGAAGAAATCGCGGGCGTGAAGTTCCACGTTTGCCCGCACGGTCGAAGCGCCATTGTTAAATGCGCGGACAAGGAGGCCGCCCTTTTCTCCGGCGGTGCAAATGCCGCCCGGCTCAGAGGGCTCCACGCCAATTTCGACCTGCGCGCGCGGCTCGAATGTCGTTGCCTGCCCGCCTATCTCCAACTGCACGGCGTCTATGTCCACGTCCACGCGCATTTCGTTTTCGAGGTCGGGACCGACGGTGACGAACACATAACGGTGTGCGGGACGAAATGTATAGGAATGCCGCTGCCAGGCGGTGCCGAGCTGAATGCGGCGCTGTTGATTTGCGCGGCGACCCGTTGCCGGGTCCTGCGCAATCACGCCCAGCAGTACGCTCGCACCTTCGACACTCGAACGCATATCGCATGAAACGGTGTAGGTTTGGTTCGGCGTTACGGCAATCCAGCCGAGCGAGGCTGCCAAAACCTGAATCTCGCGCCGCACGACAGGCCGCAAATAGTCAAAATACAGCACCGGTGTGTAATCGCCGCCCAGCGGAATGCGCAGAAACGACACCCCGTGCGTCCCGCCGGAGCTTTCGATGCGTCCGTGCAGACGCGACAGATTTCCCCAGCCCGCGCCCCTGCCCAGCGACGACCAACCGATGCCGCCGATCTCGAACGAACCGTTGGGAACGAGGTTTTTCCCGCCCGCCGCCGGAACTACATCGGTGAACTCGATCGTCTGCGGTGCGATCTCGATGATTTTCACATCGTCGAGATCAAACACCCCCGGCTCCCAGTAGTAGAATTGCAGGCGGCCCGTTTTGTTCACCGAGCGCGCGGCCGTGAACACGCGCCGAAACGTCCGCCACGAGGCGCCCAACTGCAGATCAAGCGACAAGCCGCTGTCCTGCCACTCCGCGGTGTCAGGAAGCGAAACGCTCACCGTGCGCCCGCGCAGACCGCTTGCCCGCGCCCGGCAACTGAACTCATACTGCTTGCCACGTTCGAGAACGACACGACCGACCTGAGCCACCATGGCATGGCTGGCGCCCGATGTCCGTTCGGCCTTGGTGCACACGTGGCGCAAGAACGGATTTCCGTTTTCCGTGACAATCTCGATGCGCTGGACGACCTCGCCACTGCCGGCTGTGGCCCAGCCCACCGGCTTGCCGTCCCGGCTCTGCGAAAAATCGCCATTGAAGACAAGGTTCGGCGCCTCACTCGCAACCGGCGCCGACACAAATTGGGACAACCCCACAATCAAAACAATCGCGCAGGGAAATCGCATGGTCGCCTCCCAAACTATAGATACACACGGCAAGAATCAAACCCGCGCACTCGGCGTAATGTGCGGGCCGGCTTTTACTCAACTTTTACTTTTGTTCCATGTCAACGACGTCATACACCCGCACGTAGTCAACCAGGAAATAATCCGGCAGCTTGGCGTCGGCGATATTTCCCGCCCATGTGCCAATTTCCTCGGTCAGCTTTACATACTGCGGCACCTGCGAAACACCGCCGGCCTTGCTCCGCCACACCTCTTTCCCGTCCACGTCGAACACATATTCATCGGGCAGCCAAAGCAGGCCGAACGTGTGAAATCCCTTGCTGATGCCCGGAATCTCGACCTTCGTTCCAGCGGTTCGGTGGGCCTTGCCGTAACCGTCCCAGTGGAGGTTGATCGTAATGCGGTCTTCGAGCCACGGTTTTTCCATGATGTCAATTTCCGTGCCGTCGCGCCCTTCGTCGCCGATGCGGTTCACACGCGGGGTATGGAGCCAGAAGGCCGGCCAGTGGCCCGGTTGCGTGGGGAACTGGCAACGGGCAACGTAGTAACCGAAGGCGTGTTCAAATTTGCCGCGCGTGCGTACGGCTCCGCACGTGTATCGGTCGCCGTCTTTCTTGGTGCGAAGCACCAGATGACCCTTGCCGTCGAGATACGCGTCGTCCTTGACCCAGAACCCGTCTCTGCGGCGCACGTCGCCATTGGTCCCAAAAATTTCCCATTTCGACTCGTCAATCTTTGTGCCGTCGAACTCATCGCTCCAGATGAGTTTGAGCGTCTTGCCGGCGGGCAGCGCTGCAATGGCCGGCAGCTTGTCCGCTTTTTCCCGACTTTCCTTTTCAGCGGCCTGCGCGACACTCCCGATCAGGAAACCAATCAGGCTGATGGCAACTTTGCGAACGATCGGATCCATGCTACTCTCCTTCCTGCAATGAGATTCCAAGCCTCTATATGCTGATCTGCGAAAATCCTTCCATCCGCGAATAAACAGTTATGAACCGCTTGTCGCGATGTTACAGTCCAACATGACCCGCAGCTACTTCCTGAAACGCGCGATGGAGCAAATCGCTCATGCCCAGTTCCGCCACCCACCGACTCAGATAATCGCGTTCAACTGCCCCGCGTGCAATCGAAGAATGCCACGCATATCGCGCCATTGACACTCGGACACTTCATTGCCCAACCGGAACCACCCCAGCTTGGCCAAGAGAGTATTCTCCGGCGTCGAGACAAAAAAACCTTTTTCCGGCTCGGTCGGCAGAACATACCGGACACGGCGCGACAATCGAACTTGGTCGAACGGACGATTTGGCGGGACGAAAATGTCCACTTTGAACATACTGGCCCGATGGACGATATTGAAACAGTCGCGCTGCCGGCTTGCGGCTTGAATCGCCTCAATGTGCGCATCCAGAGTTGCCCGCGCAAGACCATGAACGGCGCAGGCCAGAGAGCCTCCGATGACATACGGGATGCCGAAAGATTCCAATGTCTCCGTCGCGCGAAGTGTTACTTCGAGGGATTCGGCGAGCATGGGTCCATCTCCGTGGGTTCCCAAGGTTCATAGACTTTCGCCGCCAGTTCCGGGCCGAGGAGAAGGTCGGCCATGGCACGCCGCAACTGCTCGGGTGCTGCGGGCGGATGACGATGGCGAAGCCCCATCGTTATGAGCGTTCGCACGGCATCATTCATTTGGCCGACCATGTCGGGTTTGCGCCACGCCGGCAGTTCGCGCAGTTTCTGAATCAGAAGATCTTCTACATCGGGAGACGTGTCAGGCCACAGGCGTGTCATCGCAAAGCTCGCCTACTTGACGTGTATGGTGGGCGTCAATGATGTCACGCCGGGCACACTACGGATCCGGGCCATCACGCGTGTCATTTGGTCTTTGCTGGTCACGGGAACCGTGAAGCGGAGAATGGCGGTTCGGCCGCGGGCCCGGCTATGGGTATCGCTGTCGGAAATCGAGATGTTTTCCTTGGAGATGGCATCGCAAATATCGCGCTGGAGGCCGACACGGTCGCGCGCCACGACCTTGATGGTGACTTTGTGCGGCCGCACACTTTCGCTGTTCCATCGCGCGGGAATTCGCCGCGAGGGGTCCAGCCCCTTGGCCGCCATGGTCTTTTCCAGGCTTTCGCAGTCCTGCCGGTGAATGGCCAAGCCGCGGCCGACCGTGACGAATGCGACAATGGGTTCGCCCGGCAGGGGGCGGCAACATTGCGCAAACCGCATGGCGGTTCGCGTCATGCCGTCCACAAGAACCTCGGACGCAGGGCGGGACGGCCGCGCGTGGGTGCGACGCGGCTTGGCCGGAGCGGGCGCGATGCGGTCCACAACCCGCCGCAGTGCGATGCGGCCGAAGCCCACGTCGGCCAGCAGGTCTTCGAGGCTGTCGGCGTGAAACTCGCCGACCAGCGGGCGGAGCATTTCATCGAGGCGGTCGGCCGTAATATCTATGCCATGGGCGCGAACGGCTTTGAGAATGCGCTCGCGTCCGGAGATCACAAACTCGCTGTGCTGTTGCGAGCGAAGCCAGTGGCGGATTTTGCTGCGCGCGCGCGCCGTCCGCACGATCTCCAGCCAGTGGGCGCGCGGATGCGCCGTCTTGGACGTGAGAATCTCGACCACGTCGCCCTGTTGCAGGGGTGTGCGCAGCGGCACAATTCGATTGTTGACCTTTGCGCCCACGCACCGGTTGCCGATTTCCGAGTGGACGGTATAGGCATAATCCAGCGGGGTCGAGTCGCGCGGCAGGTCGAAGGCATCGCCGCGCGGCGAAAACACAAACACGCGGTCGGCAAACACGTCGTGCGTCAACGCCCGCATGAACTCGTCGGGGTCCTTGACCTCCTGCAGCCAGTCGGTCATGCGCCGGAACCAAGCCAGTTTCTCATCCAGTCCGACTTCCGCCGACCCCCCTTCCTTATACCTCCAATGCGCCGCGATCCCCTCCTCGGCCATCCGGTGCATCTCGCGTGTGCGGATTTGGATCTCGATCACTTGGCCGTCCGGCCCCATCACCGCCGTGTGAAGAGACTGGTAGCCATTGTCCTTGGGCAGCGCGATGTAGTCCTTGAGCCGGCCGGGAATGGGTTTCCAGAGCGCATGAATATGGCCGACGATGTCATAGCATTTTTGTTTGTGCTCCGTAATCACCCGCAAGCCGATGAGATCGTAAATCTGATCGAGTTCCAACTTTTGCTCGCGCATTTTCTCGAAAATACTGTAAAAATGCTTGGGGCGGCCGACGATCTCCGGGTGAAGCCCCTGTTGGGCCAGATGCTCGCGCAACACCGAGATGCTGCGCTCGACCTTGGCCTCGCGACTGGCCCGTTTTTCCGCCACCAGCTCCGCAATCCGCCGGTATTCCTGCGGATACAAATAGCGCATGGCGAGGTCTTCGAGCTCCGATTTGATGCGCATCATGCCGAGGCGGTTGGCCAGCGGGGCATAGACCTTCATGGTATCGGTTGCAATATAGTGCTGGCGATCGGGCGGCAGGAACGACAGCGTCCGCATGTTGTGAAGACGGTCGCAGATTTTGATGAGAACAACGCGCAGGTCCTGTGCAGTGGCAAGAATCATTTTGCGCAGGTTCTCCACATATTGCGCGCGGGACGAGCGGAAATCCAGAGACGAGATTTTCGTTACACCCTGAACCAGCACGGGAATGGGCGCAGGGAACTCCGCAGCCAGCTGCTCGGCGGTTACTCCCGTGTCTTCCAGCACGTCGTGCAGCAGACCTGCGGCCAGCGTGGTCGAGTCCAAGCGCAACTCGGCCAGGAGTCGCGCGACCTCGATACAGTGCAAAAAGTAAGGGTCGCCGCTTTGGCGCATCTGGCCGGCGTGCGCGGTCAAACCAAACCGATACGCCTTGTCCAGCAAAATGCGGTCGGACGGGGTATAGCGGTCCGGTGCGCTGCTGAGAATATCGGCCACCGAAGGAAGGGTGGCGGAGGGGTGATCTATGGCAACAGATTCCATGACGGAACTTTCATCGCGGGGCCAAAACTATTTTGTTTCCCCTGCGACCTGATGCCAATTGATTTTCCCCCGCCCATGGCGAATGTCCAGCATTTTGTGCGCGTTTAATGTCCTGCAGGACTATGGCATCCCCATGCCCTGTGTGCAGAATTGGAGCACGACAGTATCCTGCCGTGCTACCGGACCCTTTCGGGCTTTGCGAACTCTTGGGTCATTGTGAACGGTAGGCGGAAGACGCGGCCGGCTTTGTCGGCGAAATAGAGGCGCGACTCAGACGGCCGGCGCGCGTGGCCGTCGGCCCAATAAGCCCAGAAGTCCGGGTGGGCGTTGAGGGGCCGCCGCACATACGTGTGATTGTAAGGGCTGTCGTGCGTTATCTGCTTTTCCTTCTTCCATGTCCGGCCGCGGTTGCGGCTGACCCACATGGCCACCTCGCCGCCCGGATTGTAGGCCTGCGGCGCCGGCTCGGTCGGGGCAATCAGGCGCCATGGCGGGCGGCCCGGAGCCGGCCAAAGCCACAGCCACTGCGTGCCGATATAGAGACTGCCCATGTCGTAGTTGCTGTCGGCGGGGATGGAGCCGGCGATTTCCCAGCGTTTGCCGGTCCAGCGGGCGGTGGTCCAAGTGCGCGGGCCACTGGCCGGCCCTGAGGCATAGCCGCGGCTGGTGATGTAAAGGATGATCGGCCGGCCGGCGTTGTCGTATTGGATGTCGCAAATATAGACGAGCAGTTTTTCGGCGGCGTAGTCGTGGACCAGAGCAGCGTTGTCAATCTCGCGCAGCGGCACGGCGACCGTCTCGCCGCGGGCGTTCTGCCATGTGCGGCCGAAGTCGCGCGTCTCCAGATAATAGAGGTTTGTACGCGCATTCAGTCCACCGACCTTCGGATGGTAATTGAACGCCGTGCCCACTTTGTCGCGCCACGGCCAGCTGACCTGATAGTGGCCCTGCTCGATGCTGGCGAGCAATCGGGGTGTATCCCAGTGAACGCCGTCGCGGCTGGTCATCCAGTAGAGCGAGTGCGCCGGGTCATAGCGGGTGTGTAGAAACAGGAAGCCGCGCCCTTTGAAATACCACGGTTGCGGATAGGAAAAGTTGGTGGTCTGAATCAGGTCGAACTGCTCGACGGAATACGGCGCGCGGCTGCGGAAGACATAGGCGGGCCGTGCCGTCCCATGCGCCGACGCAAAGACCCATACATGGCCCCGGGCATCGAGCGCCAGCACGGGGTTGTCGTGCGCGTCGTCGGTTTGCTTGTCGAGGATATTGGTCGGGCGCGGCACCAGACCCGTCGCATGGTCGTAGTAGGAGACCATTTCCTGCAGGCTGCGATTGTCCTTGCCCCCGCCGCCGAAGACGAAAAACGTTTTGTTCGCTTCCTTGGAATACACGGCCATCGGAATATGGTCGGCACAATAGGTGCCCAGACCGCCGCTGTATTTATAGACGTATTCGTCGTCCTGCGGCTGATTGAAATACCAGATGCCGCGATAGCCTTCGGCTTTGCCGACAACGCCGGTGAACGGCTGCGGCGGCTGTTTGGTCTGCTTGACCTGTGGAGTCTGGCCCGCACCAAAAGCAAAAGGGGCGGTGGCCAACAAGAGAATAACCCCGCAGCGGTGCATCGTGTTCCCCTTTATTCTGCGGTGGGCGGAATAGACGGCGTTGACGGATTTATCCATCCCGCTTGCCTGCGGCCCGTCATACCGCCTCGTTGACCATCTTGACGCCCTTGAAGCGGCAAAACCGTTCGAGGTCCTTGACGCAATCGCCATAGACCGTCTGGCGATGGAGGCCGTGACCCCAGTTCTGCCAAAGTTTGGTGACGCTGCCGTCCACGAGGACGTCAATTTTTGAGCGGCAGCCGCGGTCCACGTCGGGAACGCCGATCACCTTGCCGGTGAAATAAAGGAGAAGGTCGGCGCCCGGGCCGGTCAGAATCGCCTGTGTGACCGTGCGGTGGTTGGGCATTTTGACGTGTGTGACGGCGCCTTCCTGACGCTCGTGAATTGTGCGGATTTTGTAGGGCGACGCCTTGCCGTCGGGGCCGTCCAATTTCGTGGCGCAGCGGCAATGGGCGAGGATGATGCTGTTTTTCGATTCGTCCACCGTCGGGTCGCTGACAAACCCGGGCTTTCCGGTCAAGGCCTGAAGCAGAATGCCGGTCATGGCGCTTGCGCGGTCGGACTCGCACGTGCCGCCCAGCCCCATATCGTCGAGCCGCGTGAACCCGATGCACGGGAAGGCGGGCAGCTGCCGATACATCGTGCCGTAGCAGTCTACGAGGATCATTGTGGCGCCGGATTCCTCGACGAGTTTGTGGAAGGCCAGAGCGAGGCGGCAGGATTTGTAGATTTCCTCTTCGGAAGGCTCGACCACTGCGGTGGCATTCCGGATCCACAGGCGTGTTTCGGCGCGGGCATCGGCTTCGCTGATGCTTTCGTAAGCCTGCAAGACAGGGTCGCGGCCCATGACAATGATTTCGGTTCCATACTTGTTCTTTACCGTGTCGTGGTAGGCGTCGGGCTTGCGCGCCGTGACGTTGAGAATCTTCGCCTCGCACAGATGATGAATCGCGCGGAAGGGGCGCACGGCCACGGCCAGCTGGCTCAAGTCGGCCGTGAGGATGCAGTCCATGAGCGCGCCTTCGGGAGTGTTGCGCAACCGGCCGAGACTGGCCCACTCATGGCCGGAATAGGGCGCGGCAAAGACCATGGTCGGCTTCTTGTTGGCCAGAATCTCGTTGAGCGCAGCCATGACGCCCATGGCCAGATGGATGACCAGAACGCCGTCGGCCGAAGTGATCTTGTCCTTGAGGGCCTTGGCTTGCTCGGGGGTGGAGACCAGTTCGTTGCAAACGAACTCGACGTCGGCGAATTCTTTTTTCATGCGGCCGAACTCGGCTTCGTATTTCTTCACCTCGGCGTCGAGGTCCAACAGCGGTGTGGGCCACAAGGCTTTGGCCACGCCGAGATAAATCTTCGCGACCTTGACTTTGGAGCTGCGGCAACCCGGGCTGACGATGGGAATGCGCGGCGACCGGTAGCCGCCGGACGCAAACAGTCCGGGCAGCGAGAATCCTTGCGCACGCGGACCCGCCAGCGAGGCGGCGCCTGCAGCCATGGCGGCTTGAATGAAACTCCGGCGTTCGAGTTTGCACGGCATGACGACGGTCTCCTTTTCAGAGAAATCGAGAGATGCAACGAACTCCCCGCTCTCGCCGACAATGTGAACCGGCGGCGATGCGATGGACCCTTTCCTACTAACGCAGCGGGCAATCGTCAAGGGCGGTTTAATTGCAAAATGCTCCCCTTTTTTGCAAAGGAGCGTCCGTCTGTTCGTTTGCAGAAAACCTTGACAGCGGTCGGGCGCGGGCCAAGATGCATCGAGAAATGTGAATGCGCACCATCCACCGGCATAAACGGGAACCTGCAATTTCACTCCGATGGGCTGGCTTCGATGGTCTCGATTTATCCTGAAGATACACTGGAAAAAATCCGAACGCGACTGGACCCTCTCGCCGTTCTCAAGCTAATCAACTATCGCCTCGACACGGTTCAGCAAACGCCCACTGCGATCAAAATCTTCTGCCCGATTCACCGGGAGATGGTCTTTCGCACGCTGGCTGTGGATCCGCAGAAACGCCGGTTTCGCTGCTCCTACAGCCTGTGTCCGGGCAGCAAAGGCGGCGATTTGATTACACTGTATAGTCTGGCCGAAAAAATTGACTATGACGAAGCGGTCCGCCGGCTCATCCAGAAGATGAACATCTCTATCGAATTGCCGTTGACGGGGGATTCGGTCGAACAAACCCTTGAGGCCGCCGAAAGCGCTCTCTTGCAAGGAACCTATGATGTAGCATTGGCGCAATTCCAGCGCGTCCTGACCGCTCAACCCGACCACTGGCAGGCCCTTGTTGGACTGCTGGAGATTTACCGCGCCCGCAACGACGAGGACCGTCGTCTGGATATTCTCAAGCGGCTGACCGAGCTCGCCCGCCGGCAGGGCAAAACGGCCGAGGCCACGGCTTTCTTGCGTGAAATCCTTCAATTATGCCCGACCGACATTTCCGCCCGTCTCCAGTATGCAGAAGCACTGGTGGCTGAGAAAAAACTCAACGAGGCCCTTGATGAGTATATGCGCCTCGCCGATACCTTCGAGACGCGCAAAGAATTCGACCGTGCGCTCGAAATGTATCGCAACATTGAAAAACTAAACCTCGACATTGTGGACGTATATCCCCACATCGTCCAATTGATGGTGGCTTCGGCGCGCACACGCGACGCGGTCGAGGAGACGTTGGGCAAGGCCGCCCAGTTCGAGTCGCGCGGCGAATACGACCGGGCGCTCAGTTGCTACCGCACCGTGTTGGAAATAGACGAGAGCCGAGCGGACATCCGTGAAAAGCTCATCGAAACCGCCATCCTCGCCGGACTCACCGACGCCCGCATTGAGGAATGCCTTACGCTGGTCGAGGATTTGCTGCGTGCCCAAGCCATCCCCCGCGCCCTGCACGCCATCGAGCAGCTCCGCTCGGCCGCTCCCGACAATATTGCCGTTCTCAACAAATATGCGGAATTGCTCCGCCAGAGCGGAGGGGAAACGGCCGCCACCGAATTGCAGATCGAATTGATCTGCCGTCTTCTGGACCAGGGGCGATTGGACGAGGCGGAAACGCAATTGCGGCGGTTTGGCTCTCCGGGCAATCTCAACGTCGAGGCTCTGCAGCGGCTGGCCGCCGCCCAGCAGCGCGTCGGGTTGAACAGCCAGGCCGCCGAGGTCTTTGCCACACTGGCGGAAATCCTCACGCGCGAAAACCGGATTGCCGAGGCCGTCGAAGCCTGCGAATCGGCCATCGGCTTGAAACCCGACGAAGCCGCCTATCGCCGCCGCCAGATTGACTTGCTGCGGCGGCTGGGTCGGTCCGACCGTGCCCTCGACCGATGCCTCGCACTGGCCCAGAGGGCACTGGCGGAAAAGCAATTCGATGAGGCGGCGCGCCTGACGGCTCTGGGACTGGAAATCGCCCCGGATGACACGCAAATGATTGAACTGGAGGCCCAAGTCTTGGCTGTCCTCGGACGCCGCGACGAAGCCCGCAGCCGCCTGCTTCAACTCGCCCGCAAACATGTCGCCGCCCAGCAATGGGACCCTGCCCGCTCGGTCGTCCAGCGCATTCTTGCGTCCGAGCCCGACCATGTGGAAGCCGCCCTGCTCATGGCCGATATTGCCCTCGCCCAAGGCAACCCGACTGTCGCACGCGACATGCTGCACCGCCTTGCCACCCGGTCTCTGGCCCAAAAGGACTTTCAAGCAGCCAAGGCCATACTGACCAAACTTCACGAAATCAGTCCCGACGACCCGCTGGTTCTGGTCGAACTGTCCACCGTGCAAATCCGCCTTGGCGAAACCGGCCCGCTCCTCGACACTTATCGCCGCCTGATTGCCCTGTATATGGCCGCCGAGGCTTGGCCCAAGGCCTTGGAGTATTGCGCCGCGGTTCTGGACCGCGACCCCGACAATCTTGCCGTCCTTGAACAGATGATCAAGGTCTGCGAGAAGACGGATCGCAAGCGCATGATCCCGGATCTGTGCCTGCGTCTGGCCCGTATATATGAAAAACAAGGCAACGTGGACCGCGTCCAAGAATACTATGAACGCGCCTTGGCCGGCAATCCCGAACTCCTCGATGCCCGCATCGGCTACGTGCGGTTCCTCGCCGGCCTGCATCGCTTTGAGGCTGCTTCCCAGCAGGCCCAAATTGCCATCGAAAGCCTCGCCAGCCAGCAACGCTACGACGAGGCGGTTTCCCTTATTGAAACGGTGATCGAAGGGATGCCCGACAATGCCGGTCTGCGGCGCATGCTAATGAACCTCTATCGGGACGCCGGCCGCGAGCGCGAGTATGTCATGCAGTGCACGCAACTGATCAACCATCATTATCGCCGCAATGAATTTGCCGAGGTAGTTGAACTCTACCGGCAGTTGCTCGAACGCGAACCCGACAACGTTACGTTCCGCACCCACCTGATTGATGCCTTGATGCGCTTGCGCCGGCGCGACGAGGCCATCGAGCAATACTTTCAACTGGCCGAGCGCTATCTGCGCCACGGCAGCTACGAGGACGCCGAAACCACGCTCACCGAGCTGCTCAAGCACTCGCCCGGCAACACCCGCGCGCTCGACATGCTTCTGGGCCTGCTTCTGGAGGCCAACCGCATCGAGCCGGCCATCCAGTGTGCGCGCGAACTGAGCGATGCGTTCGTTGCCGCCGGCCGCAACGAACGCGCCATCGAGGTTCTCCGGCGTGTGTTGGCGCTCGACCCGAACAATCGCGAAATCCAACAATGGATCAACGAAATCAGCCGCGAGGACCAACAGCAGCGCCGGTCGGTCGAACTGATAGCTGCACGGGCGGAAAACCATTGGAAAAACGGCCAACACGAGGCGGCCGTAGCCGCGCAGCGCGAGGCCGTCCGCGTGCATCCCGACGGGACAACCCAGCGCCGCCGGCTGGTCGAAATGCTCGATTCTCTCGGTCAGATGTCTGCCTCCCTCGATGAAATGGCCGAGATTGCTCAAATCCGTATCGAGCACGGTCGGTTTGACTCCGCCCGCGAAATCCTCGACCTCATCCTCCAGCGCGACCCTGCGCACTACTCCGCCCGGCGCCTGCGCGCGGAATTATTTGCCCGCATCGGTGACAAGACCCGCGCGCTCGAAGAGTTTATGAAATTAGGCCCCGCTCCCGTCACGCCCCCGCCGGCGGAAAAGGACAAGCCGGCTCCCCGCCCTGCCAGTTCTTTGGTCGCCGGCGAAACCCTCCGGATAGTTCCCGACTTTACCTTCGACAACTTTGTTGTCGGCGAGAACAACCGCTTTGCCCATGCCACGGCCTTGGCCGTTGCCAAGGCGCCGGCCATTCACTATAACCCGCTCTTCTTATACAGCGATGTCGGAATGGGCAAAACTCATCTGGTCAGCGCTATCGCCAACTATATTGCCGAGCATCAAGGCCATCTGCGGATTATTTACACCAGCGCCGAGGAATTCACCAACCAACTGGTCGAGGCCATTCAGAACAACACCATCACACTTTTTCACAACCGTTTCAAAGCCGCCGACGTGCTGCTCGTGGATGACATCCAGTTTTTGGCGGGCAAGGAACGCGCCCAAGACGAGTTCTTCCACATCTTCAATGCGTTGTTTCAAGCCAAGCGCCAGATGGTGATCACGTCCGACCGGCCGCCGCGCGAGATCGCCCATCTCGAAAAACGCCTTGTCTCGCGCTTCGGCGCGGGCGTCATTGTGGACATTCAGCCCCCGGACCTCGAAACGCGCGCCGCCATTCTCAAAAAAGAACTCGAACGCCGCGGCAATGTGCAGATGGACAACCGCCTCATTACGCTGATTGCCGAGAAAATCACCAGCAATGTCCGCGAGCTCAAGGGAGCGCTCAATCAGATCCTTGTCAAAAGCGAACTGAGCGGCGCCGAGATCACCGAAGCCCTTGTCCGCGAAGTTGTTGGCATGTATGGTACGGTGGACCGCGCCGATTGACCCCAGCCGGCGGCCATGCCGCATTTGCGTGCGAATCGCGGCCGCTTTGCGGTGCCGCGCCGTCAAATCCTTGCCGCCAGATCGGGCCGTTCCATGGGCGACGAAACTGCCAAGCTGATTCAGTTCCTCTCCGGTCGAAACGATATTACGTTTCTCTACTGGATCTTTGCTGCGACCATCGCGCTAATCCTGTTGTTTTTCTTCGCCCATCTCATTCGCGGTGTTTTCTCCCACCGCATCCGGCAAGTCGAGGAATTCGGCATGGACTTCGATGCCGTGGCCGATATGATTGACAAGGGGCTGCTGACGGAATCCGAAGCCAAACGCGTCAAATCGGTGCTGGCGCGGCATTTCGAGCGACTCCACAGCCGCCCAAAAACTCCGCCCGCCGGAAAACGCCCATCCCCGCTGAGTGCCGAGGCACTGCTAGCCGCCGAGGCCGAAGCGCTTGCCGAACAGACATCGGCCGCCGGTCTTTCGTCGGGCCCGTCCGAGTCGAAGCGTTTGCGTCCGCCTGCCGTCCCTGCGGCAGCACCGGCGGCCGCTTCCGCGCCCCAACCCTCTTCATCTCCGGCGCAGGATGAACCAACCGATGCAGTCGAACTGCCGCTGGATGTTCTCGACATGTATCGGGCGGGAATGATCAGCGACGACGAGTTGGAAGCGCTGCGCCGGTTCTATGCCGCGCGCGGAAAAAGTGCCTCGCAGCCATAGCTCACACGGGCACGATTGGGTTGGGGATGGAGCAAACCCTTGCTGTCCGTCGCCGGATTCTCGGATGGTTTATCTGCCGTAGTCGGGCCAAGGCTTCGCAGGCCTGTTTCACTTTTGCCCTGCGCGCGGCCATGCTGCGGCTTGGTTTTGACCCTGCACTCTTGCCAAATGTTGCCCGCTATTTCCGTCCGACATTTTCCCACAAATACAGCCCGCTCTTTCCGGGCGTCACCAAGTCCAGATCGCCGTCCTTGTCAATGTCCACGACCTCGATGTTGAGACCACCACCGGCGGTGCCGCCGAACTCGATCACGTGCTTGATGAACCCGCCGCGCTTCCGATCGGTCTCATACCAATAGAGGCCGCGCGGATCGCCCTTGCCGGACGGTGCAGGGTCGCCGCCGCCCGGGTCGCCGTCGTTGTGGGCACGAAACCGCTTGCCGGTTACCAAGTCCGGCACACCGTCGCCGCTCAGGTCGGCCAGCGTCAGCGCATGCACTTGCGACCATTCCTTGTCTATGACGTGCTCGGTCCATGTCCGCTTGCCGTTAGGGCCGGGCTTGCCCTGCTCCGTCCAGAACAGGCCGTAGTTGTGGCCTTTGCCCCAGACAATGTCGTTGAGGCCGTCGCCGTTGACGTCAAGCGTGAGGCCCGGATCGTTGAGATTGTCGAGTTTGAATTCCGGATGCCACGGCCATGGGCCCTTGCGCGGGTCGGCAGGGCCTTCATACCACCCGTCGGGCGTGATGATGTCGAGCCGCTTGTCGCCGTTGATGTCGCCATAGCCAATGCCATGGCCGGTGCCCTGTTTGCCGATGAGATGCGTGACGAAGGCGGGCTGGCCGGTGGCGTCGCGGGTGATTTCGATCCAGCGCACCGGCTCGTTGTCGTCGGACAGGATGTCGCGTTTGCCGTCGCCGTCCACGTCCACCATGAGAATCATTTCGACAAAATGCGGGGGCGAGACCGAATGAAACGTCCAGCGTTTGTATTGATTGAGTTTTTTCTTCGGGTCGTTGAAATCAATGCCCGGATTTTCCGCCCACCCGATTCCCTTGCGGAAAAAACCCGCCGTGACGATGTCCACGAAACCGTCGCCGTTGACGTCGAACGGCCAGTCGCCGCAGTCGTTGAGGTATTCGCCTTCCCAGACCAGTTCCTGACACGGCCGCCGCCACCAGTTGGGGCCGACATACCAGTTGTCGCCGCTAACGATGTCAAGCACACCATCGTTGTTCACGTCGGCGACGCAGCAGACCTCGCATGTGCCGCGATCAATGACATGTTTCTTGAATTGCACCTCGGCACCGCCCGCCTGTGGAGCGACGACGGCAATTGCCGCCACAAACAAAGCGGCAAATGCAGCCCGCCCTTTTATCCCCTTGCGCCAATCTGCAATCGGCGATCTGCACTCCGTAATGTGGCATTGTGGCATTTTCCTTCCCTCCGTTCAGATTGTATTGCAGCGGCCATTCAAGAAAGCGCCGGCGCGAATTTCCAGAGAAAACGACACGAACCAAAACACGGTAAGGACGGGACGGCAAAAACATCTTGCGGAAGAGCCGCAAAACCGATAAACAATCTTTTCCTGTGTATTTGCAGGAAAGAAGTCGGGAAATTTGAGTCTTTTGCTTACGAATTTGCACCGGAGGATCACGGAGGCAAGCCCTATGGTTTCAGGTTGCACGGGGGGAAAAGTCAATTTTGGCTACTGCGAGATGTGCCATCAGCCTGTGCCTGTGGCGCGTGAGCAACGCGGCCAACGGCTGTATCTTGTTCGCGAGTGCCCCCAGTGCGGCCATGGCGAAACCCTGATTTCGACGGACGCCAAAGCCTATTATGAAAAACGCGAACTGATGGGCTACGAAGGCGACGCCGTCGAAACCTGTTCGATGCAGTGCGTCGAATGCACTCACGCCACACCGCCCGCCTTTGTCGTCATTGACGTGACCAATCGCTGTAACATGAACTGCCCGATCTGTCTGAGCAACATCCCGGCCATGGGGTTTGATTTCCATCCGCCAATCGAGTACTTCGACAAGATTTTTCAAAAGCTCGTCACGATGAAACCCCGCCCCCGCATCCAGCTGTTCGGCGGCGAGCCAACCTGCCGCGACGACCTGATGGACATTCTCAAGCTGGCCCGCAAGCGCGGCCTGCGCGCCCGCGTCGTGACCAACGGCATCCGGCTGGCCGACGAGGACTATTGCCGGCGGATGCTGGAGACCGGGCCGCAGCTGCTATTCGGCCTCGACGGCTTGAACCCTGAAATCCAGAAAAAGCTGCGCAAGAACCCGGGCTCGCTTCAGAAAAAACTCAAGGCCATCGAGAACATCGAAAAATACACCAAATCGAAAATCACCATCATGTGCACGACCGCCGTCGGCACGAGCGAACACCTGCTCCCTGATCTCTTCAAGTTCATGTATCAAAAACACCACCTGATCACGCGCATCATGCTGATTCCCCTGCAGGCCACCGCCGGCCCTGAACAGGTGGACATGGAAAGCAACACCATCGAGGACGTAGAGCACCTGATGGAACGGACTTTTCCGGGCACGGAGTTTGTGCCGGCCGGCGCGTTGCGGCTTCTCAAAAACATCATGCGGTTGTATGGCCTGAACGTTACCGCCGGCGGTTCGCACCCCAACTGCGAGTGTCTGGCCCTCATGGTGGCCGACCCCGAAGCCGGCGAATACCGGCCTGTTGGCGACTATCTGAAGGTCCCGTTCAAACAGTTTGTCCGCGAACTAATTGCATGGGACAAGGCAATGGGGCCGAAACTGGAGCGCGGCCTCCTTGGCCGGCTGTTCGGCCGCGCCGGTCAAAAGGCTCACCTCGGCGTGGCTCTGTTCCGGTGGGCCGTGCCGCGGCTGCGGATCCGCAAGGCCATGGGGCCGCAGTTTTTCCGCCGGCTGCTTCGCGTGATGTGGGGCCGGTTGACCAGCGCCAAGACGTGGGGCGAACTGTTCCGCCAGCACATGGGCCAGCGGAGCATGCTCGAAGTAATTATCCTGCCGTACGAAGAACCCGGTTATCTGGAAAGCGCGCGGCTGGTGGACTGTCCGGTCTCGTTTGCCTGCGAACATCCCGACACGGGCGAGATCACGTTGATCCCCTTCTGCTCGTATTTCATTTTCAAGAACGACATTCTACGCAAGACCGCCGAGCGCTGGGGCTTGCTGGATCGCAAGAAATCTGCGGCCCCCGCCCGCGCAGCGTCCTGCGAAACCGAACCGGCCCCCGAACGCATGGTGGCGTCCTGAGACGCGCCCGGAGTTTTGCCTTCACGGTCTCTTGGACAGGCTTTTGGCAGGACGCCAAATACATCCTGACTGCATTCTGTTTGTTGTGGAAGACTATTTCTTCCCGGCGTTCATTTCGGCGATGGCTTCTTCGGCGAAATCCAGCACGAAGATCGCCTGATCGCGGCTCTTACAAGCAATGGCCACCCGCTCGCCGCGGCCGTAGGGAACCAGCGGGGGCGGTTTCATCCGGGCCTCCTCGCATTTGGCGCGCAGGCGTTGCTCGAAGTCTTTCCGGTCGTTTTCGTCAAGCAATACCGCGATCAGCTGCTCGCCTTTGCGAACCACACTGCGTTCGCCTTCGACTTGCTGTTTTTTGGGCGTCATGTTGGAGCTCTCCTTGTGAGGCGCTGAACGGTCGGTTATTGTTTTTGTTTGGGAGCGGAGGAGGGACCGTCTTTGATTGGCCAGTCGGGCGATTCGGTGCGTGCGGTCTCCATGATCTTGGCGATGCGCGCGACGATTGCCGGATTGGCCTCGGCCACGTTTTTCTCCTCTCCGATGTCATTCTGGACATCGTAGAGTTCAATCGGTGCGGTGCGTTGTTTCAGCCGGATGCCCTTCCATCGGCCTTCGAGCAAGACTGCCTGGCTGAACCCGCTCTCATGGAATTCCCAATAGAGGTACTCGTGTTTGGCCTGTTTGGCTTCGTTGCCCGTCAAAGCGGGAACAATGCTGATGCTGTCGGTGTTTTTAGGAGGCTCGATGCCGGCTAGTTCGGCGCATGTAGCCATAAAGTCGCCGAAATATCCAACGTGGCCGGAGACGCTGCCTGCCGGAATTTTTCCCGGCCACCGCACAAGGAACGGTACGCGAATGCCGCCGTCGGTCAGATCGCGCTTGTAGCCGCGCAGGGGGCCGTTGGCATCGAAGAACTCGGGGTCGTGTCCGGCCTCGCGGTGGGGGCCATTGTCCGAGCTGAAGAACACGATGGTTTTCTCATCCAGTCGCAGTTCTTTCAGCCGTTTCATCAGTTGCCCAATCTGGCCGTCCATGCGCGTAATCATGGCCGCCTGCCCTTTGTTCTGCGGCGTCCAGTCCTTGTCGGCATAGGGGCCATAGTCGGGTACCTCGGTGCCGTCTTTGAGTTCGCGGAACGCCTCGTTGTTGGCGTGCGGCACCGTGACCGACAGATAGAGAAAAAAGGGGCGGTCTATGTTGCGCTCGACAAATGCCAAAGCCTCTTCGGCAAACAGATCGCCGGCGTATTTCACCCGCTTGGTTGCTATTCCCCCGCCGTCATTGCCCACAGGACGCACTTCGTTGGACAAGGGCACCTTCTGGTCGTTCCGCCACAAATAGTCGGGATAGGAGTTGTGCGCGTGATGCTGGCTGAGATAGCCGAAAAAGTAGTCAAAGCCCTGCTTGTTTGGCACGCCCTGATCGCCCGGCATTCCCAGCCCCCACTTGCCGATCAGACCGGTCGTATAGCCGGCCTGTTTCAGGAGCTCGGCGACCGTGAAATCCTCGTCGCGGAGCATCTGCGGGCCGGCATTTTCCGGTGCGGCGTTGCCGCGAACGCGCGTGCGGCCGACGTGCTGGCCGGTCATCAACACGCTGCGTGAGGGCGCGCAGACCGTTGAGCCCGCGTAAAACTGCGTGAAGCGCATCCCCTCAGCAGCCAGCCGGTCTATACATGGCGTTTGGATGATCTTCTGTCCATAGCAGCCGAGGTCGCCATAGCCCAGATCGTCGGCGAGGATGAAAATGATGTTGGGTTTGTTGCCGCCGGCCGGCGTGGCCGCAGGCGCAGCGGCAGTGCCTCTTGCGGTGGGCAATGCCAATGCCGCAGCTCCGAGACTGATCCGGGTCAGAAAGGCGCGGCGCGAACGGTCGTTCATGGGAAACCTCCTTTTTGTGGTCCCAGCGCAAGGTTGAAAGTGCGGCAAGTCAAATCTGATGCACGCGGCATGCAGTTCAAACTTCGGTTTGTTGGATCAATCTTCGCTTCGGTGGAGCTTTTTGACTGCGGCTGACGTGAAAAGATAACCCTTCCCAACGGGAGAAAAGACGGCCAATTGAAGTAAGAACTCCGCGCTTGGGAACTCAAAGGACTGTCTGCCTGCAATACTGTCAATGCCTGTACAGGAACTCCTTGCTGTTGATCAGCGCCCATGCAAGATCGTTTGCGGCCTGGGTTGAATTGATGCCGGGGGTTTGGAAGTATTGCTCGGCGGCCGCCAATTCGGCTTGGGTCGGATAGCGCGACAGGATGATCAGGTAGGTGCCGCTGATAATCTGGGCGCGGTTTCCCCTTGCCGCAGTGGCCAGATTACGCAGTCGGGGGCTCTGTTCGATTTTCCGCTGAACATCGCTGGAGTTCAACAAGTGCAGGCGCTGGGTGTCGGTTGGCTGATTGTTTCGCTCGGATTCGAGACCGGTGTCACGCGCGGGGCGGCCGAACATCTCGAGAAACGAGCTGCTGATGCTGCCGTCGGCCAGTTCGATGGTGCGTTTCTCGCTGGGGATGAACGTGAACGGCTCGGGGATGGCGCTTTCGTAGCTTTCGCCCGACCCGCCGATCCAATTCAGGGCGTCAATCAGCACCTCGGCGTCCAACCGCCGCACGGGATAGTAGGCAAACAGCGCCTCGGCTTCGGGAATGGTTGTCCGCGGCACGGGCGATTGTTGATAGGTGCGCGAATTAACAATCAGCCGGAAAAGATGGCGCAGGTCATAGTTGGCCTTGACCAGCTCCTTCTCCAGAAGGGCGAGCAGCTCGGGGTTGGCCGGCGGATTGTCGGGCCGGATGTCGTCGGGCTCATGAATAATGCCGCGACCCATCAGCCAATACCACACGCGGTTGGCGATGCTGCGGGCAAACCAGGGATTGTCGGACGAGATCAGCCAGTCGGCAAACACCCTGCGCGGGTCGGTGTTCGCGGGAATGGTGACCTTGCGGCCGTCGGGAAAGACGGCTTCCAACGGCGTGCTCGAAGCCGGATTGAGCGAGACAATTTCTTCCTTCCATTCACCCGTCAGGCGGTATTCGATGCGGGAGAAAAAGGCGGCCATGCCGGCGCGGCGGTCCTGTGGCCAGCTGTCCAAACGCGTGCCCATGAAGGTCAGGGCGACGGCGGAGGCAATGCCGGTCGGCTCGCGGCTTTGCACGGCACGATAGAAATTGACCGGCGGAACGCGAAAATTGCTTCCACTCGAGGTCAACAACGCACGGGCGAATTGGTCGTAGGGCATGTTGGACGCTACGGCGTCGTGGATCCACCGATGGTAAGCTTGCACGGCGTTGGGCCACAGGTTGATGGGGAATTCCGCCTTGACCCGCAAGATGTCGCACCACTTCAGTGCCCAGTAGTCGGCAAATTCCTTTCGCTGAAACAGGGTCTCGACCAGAGCCGCCCGTTTGTCTGCATTGCGATTGTTCAGAAACTGAAGGACGGTTTCCGGTTCCGGCAGGGTGCCGATAAGGTCGAGATACACGCGGCGGATGAAGACCTCGTCGGAGCAGAGATTTGCGGGCGTAATGCCGCGCTCATTGAGTTTGGCCAAGACCGCCGTGTCAATGGCGTTGAACGGCGTAAAAGGGCCGCTGTTGGGGGCATCGTAAATGGCGGCGTTCCGGAGGAGGGCCGCGGGCGCTGCATCGGAAGCGGCCGATTGAGGCGGCGGGATGCTGCGGAACAGGCCGCTGCGTCGGGCGCCGGCAACTGCGCCTTTTCCTGCACCGGGTTGAGATGGCGTGTTCTTGGCAGCTGCGGCCGCCTGCGCGCGCCGCACCAATGCAGGCACGCCCTTGTCGCTCTTGTTTCGTTTGGCGCCGCTTTTTACCTGACTCCAGCCGGAGCCGGAAAGGAGCAGGAGCGCCAGCAAGGCGGAAATACCATTTCGGCCATACATGCTCATCCCTTCATCCTCCATCTCCACCCTGCTTTGCGCAAACCCGCCGCTGCACCTGAGACCGCTTATGGTCTCACGTTTCATGGAGAACATAGGTTGCATGGCGCGCCAATGCAAATCAATTGTGCGATAGGCTGGAGAAGATGCGTCTTCATTCCCTCTCCGCGGAAGGAGTTTGCGCGGGCGCAAAAAGATCCAGCCGCTAAAGCAGAACGGAAACCGTGAACAATACCGGTTATGCCCTCGCAAGGCCGATATCCGCTCAAGTCAATTTCCCTCGGCGTGCTTGATTTGCAAACCAAATACCGCCCTTGGATTCCGGAAATCGCTCAACAGGAAGGAATGCTGATTATGGTCGGGATTTTTTCCCGAATCGGGAGAAGCACCCATTATGGCCCGAACGGCGCGACAGCGCTTGACACCGGCATGGCCGCAGGCGATTGCCTATCGAATTGCGATGTGGAAGAGACTTGAGGCCCGAAAGATGATGCAAGGAGTGAGCGTCGAAGAATAACTGGAAGATTTCGCGCGGTTTGGACGCGATGCAGCGGAGCGGCTTTCGAGGCCGGCCGTCGAGCATATCGCTGCCGTTGAATGATTCCGCAGGAATATGTACGAGGATTTACACCGACTTTCTCGAAAGGCCCGCGTTGCCTGGCTTGACGCGGCGTCAAGGCAGGAGGAATATCGCAAAGAACAATAGGGTTGTGAAAGTGGAACAAATGCGTGCTAAAATACATGATGCCCTTCGACTTCAAAGAGAAACATTGAGCGAGTATTCCGCCGCAAAATAAAACAACCTCCTGCACAGTGAACTCAAACGACCAGATTAAAAGCGTCCGCGCACGACTAAAACAGGCCCATAAGGTTTTTGTCTTGACCGGCGCAGGCATCTCGGCTGAAAGCGGCATCCCGACCTTTCGCGGGCCTGAGGGCTATTGGAAGAACCATTCGCCGCAGCAACTGGCTTCGCCCGAAGGCTTTGCCCGCGACCCGAAACTGGTGTGGGAATGGTATAACCACCGGCGGCGCGTGATTGCCGGCTGTGAGCCAAACGCCGCTCATCGCGCCGTTGCAGAGATTGAGCGCCGCGCCAAACAATTTCTCCTTTGCACGCAGAACGTGGACGGCCTGCATCAGCGCGCCGGCAGCCGCCGGGTTGTCGAGATCCACGGTTCGATCTGGCGCACCAGACCGGCAGCCGGCGGCGCTTCGTTTGAGGACCGAACGATCTACGAGGAAAACCAGCTGCCCGTCCGCGCTGCCGACGGCGCACTCCTGCGGCCCGATGTGGTCTGGTTCGGCGAGGCACTGCCCGCCGAAGCCTATGCCCGTGTGGATGCCTTTCTGGCTTCCGGCCCTGTGGACATCGCGTTTGTCATCGGCACGTCGGCCGTCTTTCCCTATATAGTGCGCTGGGCGGCCATCCCAAGGCATCAGGGGGGAATGGTCGTCGAAATTAATCCCACCCCATCGTTGCCGGAAGGCATTGCTACTGTATGTTTCGCCGCCAAAGCCGGCGACATCCTGCCGCAACTGCTTTAAGCCGCTTGATACCGTCCATGCTGCTGTCCTTCGGGACAAAGCCATTGACATTTCCCACTTGGGCGGCAAAGTTCCTTGTTGCATTGTTGATACTTAGACAAAACAAAACCCGCCGCATCCAACGAGGTATTCAATGATCATAGAAACAGACGTTCTTATTATTGGAGCCGGCATTGCCGGCTGCACAACCGCGCTGACCCTCGCCGACCAAGGCCACAGCGTTCTGCTCACCTCGCGCGCCGAAGATTTGTTCGACTGCGCCACCGCTCATGCTCAAGGGGGAATTATCTATCGCGGTGAGAACGACAGCCCCGACCTGCTGGTCAAGGATATTATCGAAGCCTCCGCCGGCGTCTGCAACGAAGCGGCGGCCCGCCAACTGGCCGAGAAAGGCCCCCAACTGGTCGAACAAATCCTGATCAAGAATTTGGGCGTGCCGTTTTCGCGCGATCCCCAAGGGACCTTCGACATGACCGAGGAAGGTGCGCACAGCGTGCCCCGTATCCTCCACGCCGACGATCTGACGGGGCGTGCCATTGAGGAGCGGCTTCTGGTGGCCGTCCGCCGCCACCCGCAAATCCGGCTGCTCAATCGAACGACGGCAGTGGACCTTCTGACGCTGTCGCACCACTCAAAACGCAAAACCGATGTGTATCGCCCGCCCACCTGCGTCGGCGCGTATCTGCTCAATCAGGAAGCCAACCGTGTGGATATTTGCTTTGCCCGCGAAACCGTCCTCGCCACCGGTGGGCTCGGGCAAATCTACCTGCATACATCCAATCCGCCCGGTGCGCGCGGTGACGGCATCGCCATGGCCTATCGCGCCGGCGCCCGCATCATCAATCTTGAATATGTGCAATTTCACCCGACTACGCTCCATGCCGGCGATGCCAGCAATTTCTTGATCTCCGAAAGCGTGCGCGGCGAAGGCGGCATTCTGGTGGACGCGGCCGGCCGGCCCTTCATGGAAAAATATCATCCGCGCGGCTCGCTGGCCCCCCGCGACGTGGTCTCGCGGGCCATTCATGAAGAACTTCTCGCCCAGCATTCCCCCTGCGTCTATCTGGACATCCGCCACAAGGACCCCGATTGGATTCGCGAGCGGTTCCCCAACATCTACCGCCGGTGCATGGAAGCCGGCATTGACATGACCCGCGACTTGATTCCGGTGGTACCGGCTGCCCACTACAGCTGCGGCGGTGTGGCCACCGACCTGCAGGGCCGCACCTCGATGGAACGGCTCTGGGCCGTCGGCGAAGTGGCCTGTACGGGCCTGCACGGCGCCAACCGTTTGGCGTCCACCTCGCTCCTCGAAGGGTTGGTCTGGGGACACGAGGCGGCCCATGCCATTGCCGCTCGTCTCGCGGAGACCCGTTACGATTTTCCCGTGGTGGATGAGTGGAAGCATGAAAAGGAAACGGCAGACCCGGCGCTTATCCATCAAGACTGGATGACCATTCGCTATACGATGTGGAATTACGTCGGGCTGGTGAGGTCGAGGCGCCGTCTCAACCGCGCCCGCCGCATCTTGCGCGAACTGCAAATCGAAATCGAGGAGTTCTACGCCCGCGCCGCCCTGACCGACGACATGGTCGGCCTGCGCAATGGCGTTCAGACCGCTTTGGCGGTTCTCTTTGCCGCTTGGGAAAACCGCGACAGCGTGGGCTGTCATTACCGGGTGGACTGAGCGCCGTTGCATACGGTGCGTAGATCGGACCGCCGGAGATTTTCCTTGTGCTGCGCCCTGCGCGCAAACGCAACAGCCCGCGCGTCCAAACCGCGGCTGTTTTCTCCGGCAGTATCCGCATGTCGGGCATGAAAAGTCTTTTTTGAAGTGAATTTGCAGACCGCCAAAGGAGGGTTCCATGACGGGTGCACAAAAGCGGTTCATTGCAGCCATGATTGCAGTGCAGATGTTTGCTGCCGGCGCATATTGTTCCTTGGCCTCGGCGGCCGCTATGCCGACGGCTCTTGGCGTGGCCGAGTTTGGCGCACGCGGCGATGGACGGACGGACGACACGGCGGCGTTTGCCAACGCCTTGAAAGCCGCAGCCGAACGCGGTATACCCGAAGTAACCGCGCCGCCCGGACTCTACCGCATCGAGGGCGCGCTCGAAATTCCCCACGGCGTTTCGCTTTCGGGGTCATGGAAAAACCCGCACCATGCACAAACCGTCGGTCCAACCACCGGCACGGTGATTTTGGCGGTCGGCGGCCGCGGTCGCGAAGACGGCCCGCCGCTGTTTCTGCTCAATGCCAACGCCGCGCTGCGCGGCCTCACCATTTATTATCCCGAGCAAACCGCGCGCGAAGTTACCGCCTATCCGTGGACCATTCAAGGGCGCGGCATGCACTGCACAATCGAGAACGTCACACTGGTTAACGCTTATCAGGCGATTGATTTTGGCACCTATCACAATGAGTTGCATGTCGTGCGCAACGTGTTCGGTCTGGCGCTGCGGCGCGGTGTCTGGGTGGACAACTGCACGGACATCGGCCGCATCGAAAACGTTCACTTCAATCCGCACTACTGGGCGCGGTCGCCGTGGACTGGCCGCGGCCGCGGGCCCGAATGGAATACGCTGATGAACTACCTCGTTGCCAACGGTGAAGCTTTCATTTTCGGCCGCAGCGACTGGGAATACGTCCTCAACACCTTTTGCTACGGCTATCGTGTCGGCTACAAGTTCATTCCGGGCCGCAGCCGTATTGGCACCAACGGCAACTTTGTCGGCATTGGGGCCGACGGCGGCAACATCGGCCTGCTGGCCGAGGCGGCCAATCCCTACGGCCTTCTGGTGACCAATGGCGAGTTTGTGGCCATGCGCGGACCCGAGCCTACGGAGATTGTGACCGGCCCGGATTTTCGCGGTGTGCTGCAACTGAACAACTGCGCGTTCTGGGGACCAGCGTTCCGCGTCGCGCGGCTACAAGGGCCGGGAACCGTAAGTTTCAATCAATGCAATTTCGTGCAATGGGATCAAACGCAGCCGGCCCTGCGCATCGAGGGTGGCGCCGTAAGTGTCATCGGCTGCCGTTTCCAGAAGGCCTTTCCCCACATTTTCATCGGCGAGCAAGTCAAGGGTGCAACGCTGATCGGCAATTTAGTTAACGGCCCCTTTCAGGTCGAGCGCCATCCCAACGTGCGCGTGGAAATGCTTGCAAATCTTGACGGTTTGCGGGATGAAACGCCCGCGCGATCGAAAAAGGAGAAGACAAACAAACCATGAAAACCATTCGCAAAACGGTAACAATCCTTGCGGCGGTTTGCGCGCTTGCCGTCGTGATGTTTTGGATGTCCGGCGGATTTAAACACAAGATCGAGCCGGGAAAAGTCGAAGCGGAACCGCGCCGCGTCGGCGACCTGCCGACCGATAAAATTCATGCCATTGTCGAGATGGAAACCGCTGAAGTCGTCGGCACGCTCCGCGCCCAACGCCGCACCGATATCTCCGCCAAGATCATGGCGACAATAGCCGACATTCCGGTCAAGGCGGGCGAAAAAGTGAAAAAGGGACAGGTGCTTGTGCGGCTGGACGACCGCGACATGCAGGCGCGCGTTGAGCAGGCCAAAAAAGCCCTCGAAGCGGCCCAAGCACAGGCCAAGCAACTTGGCGATGACCTTAAACGCTATGCCGAAGTGCTGAAAGCCGGTGCCATGACCAAGCAGCAATACGACCAGCAGGAAGCCGCCTACAAAGTGGCGCAGGCCAACGTCGAGCGCGCCCAGCAAGCCGTCCGCGAAGCCGAGGTCGCCCTCTCCTACACGGTCATCGAGGCGCCGACCGACGGGGTGGTCGTGGACAAAAACGCCGACAAAGGCGATACCGCCGCGCCCGGCCAGCCCCTCCTGACTCTCTACGATCCCAGCCAGCTGCGTCTGGAAGCGCCCGTGCGCGAAACGCTTGCCACCACCCTTCACGTTGGCGATTCGCTGCGTGTCAAAATCGAGGCGCTCGATCTGGAGGTCGAGGGTCGTGTGGATGAAATTGTCCCGCAGGCCGAGGCGGCCAGCCGTTCGGTGCTCGTCAAGGTGGCCGTGCCGAAACACCCGCGCATGGTCGAGGGACAGTTCGGCCGCCTGAGCATTCCAACGGGCCAGCGGCGGCGGCTGTGCATGCCGCTTTCGGCGGTAGTCCGCGTGGGACAGCTAACCTTCTGCGATGCCGTAACGACCGGCGGGGTGCTTGAACGCCGGCCGATCAAATTGGGCGAGCACAGCGAGTTCGGGCGGATCGAAGTGATTTCGGGACTCAAGGCCGGCGACGTGGTGGCGCTTTACGGCCCGCCGCCCGAGGCTTTTCCCGAAAAACTGCCGGGCGGACGATATGTTGAGGAGGAGCCGAAGCCATGAAACGCCCCGGCGAAGAGTCCCTCACTCAGCGCATCGTCGAGTTGTTCCTGCGCGGCAATCTATCGGTCATGTTGATTCTGATTTCGCTGCTGGCCGGCGCGGTGGCGCTGCTGGTAACGCCGCGCGAGGAAGAGCCGCAAATAGTCGTTCCGCTGGCCGATGTCTATGTGCACGTTCCGGGTGCATCGGCCGAGGAGGTCGAGCGGCAGGTTGCCACACGCCTCGAGAAGTTGCTCTACCAGATAGACGGTGTCGAGTATGTCTATTCGATGTCACGGCCCGGCATGGCTGTTGTCACCGTGCGCTTTTATGTCGGCGAGGACCGCGAGGACTCGCTGGTTAAAATCTACAACAAAGTCCAATCAAACATTGATCAGGTGCCGCCGTCGGTCGCCGGCTGGGTTGTCAAGCCCGTCGAAATTGACGACGTGCCGATTGTCAATCTTACGCTCTTCAGCGACCGCTATGACGACACGGTCTTGCGGCGCATTGCCGAGGAGATCGAAATCAAGCTTCAGTCGGTAAAAAACACCAACAAGACGCAGGTCATCGGAGGCCGGCCGCGGCGCGTGCGGGTCGAACTTGATCCGGCACAGCTGACCGCGCGCAATCTTTCGCCCCTCGAAATTGTGCGCGCGCTGCAGGCGTCCAACGTCACGCTGCCCGCAGGCAGGTTCGAGCAAACCAATCTCGAATATCTGGTGGATGCCGGCACATTCTTTGACGGCGTCGAAGGCGTGCGCAACCTCGTGGTCGGCGTGCACGGCGGCCGGCCGGTGTATCTCCACGAAGTCGCCCAAGTGCTCGACGCGCCGGCCGAACCGGAGACCTACACGTGGATCGGCTTCGGACCGGCGGTGCACGATGTGCCCGAATCGCTGAAGCAGGCGGCGGCCGGCGCGGGCGGATTCCTGCCGGCCGTTCACATCGCCGTGGCCAAGAAGCGCGGCACCAACGCCGTCTGGGTGGCCCGTGCCATCGAGGAAAAACTCGAAAGCCTGAAAGCCTCTCTCATTCCCGACCATGTCTATGTGCGCACGACGCGCAACTACGGCGAGTCGGCCAACGAAAAGGTCAACGAGCTGGTGCACGAGCTGATGCTCGCGCTCATTATTGTCATCGGCTTGATCTACATGGCGATGGGCTGGCGCGAGGCGATCACCGTGGCCGTGGCCGTGCCGATCACGTTTGCCCTGACGCTGCTTCTCAACTACTTCTGCGGCTATTCGATCAACCGTGTGACGCTGTTTGCGCTGATTCTCTCCCTCGGGCTGGTGGTGGACGACCCGATCGTGGATGTCGAGAACATCTATCGCCATTTCAAGATGCGCAAGGAGCCGCCGCTGCGGGCCGTCCTCACGGCGGTCAACGAGGTTCGCCCGCCCGTCATTCTTGCCACGCTCGCCGTAATCATCTCCTTTGTGCCGATGTTTTTCATCACCGGCATGATGGGGCCGTATATGGGGCCGATGGCGCTCAACGTGCCCGTGGCCATGTTCATGTCGCTCGTGGTCGCCTTTACGATCACACCGTGGATGGCCTACCACGTGCTGAAGGGCGAGTATGGCAAGGCCGAGGAAGAGCCGTGGGCGTTGGAGAAAAGCACAATTTACAAAATCTATAACTTCGTTCTGCCGCCGTTCCTCCACTCGCGCCTCATGGCATGGGGTCTGCTGGTTGTGTTGCTTCTTCTGCTCGGCTGGGCCGGATGGCTGGCCGCCGTTCGATTGGTCCCGCTCAAAATGCTGCCGTTTGACAACAAAAACGAATTCCAAATCGTCGTGGATATGCCCGAAGGAACAACACTGGAAGAGACGGATACCGCCGCGCGCGCCCTTGCCGACTATCTCCGCACCGTGCCCGAGGTCACGGACTTCCAGACCTACAGCGGCACAGCCTCGCCGATGGACTTCAATGGACTGGTTCGACACTACTACATGCGGCGCGGTTCCAATGTCGCCGACATCCGCGTCAACCTCGCTGAGAAAAAAGAACGCGCCCAGCAAAGCCACGCACTGGTGCTGCGGCTGCGCAACGACCTGACCCGGATTGCCCGCGAACACGGCGCCAACATCAAACTGGTCGAGGTGCCGCCCGGACCGCCGGTCATCGCCACCATTACCGCCGAGGTCTATGGCCGACCCGACCGCCCCTACAGCGACCTGATCAGCGCCGCCAAAGTCGTTCGCAAGCGGCTGGAGCAGGAAGCCGGTGTGGTGGACGTGGACGATACGGTCGAGGACGATCAGGTCAAGCTGGTCTTCGTGACCGACAAGGAGAAGGCGGCGCTGAACGGTGTCTCGACGGAAATGGTCGCCCAAACCGTCCGGCTTGCGCTCGACGGCATGGGCGTCGGAGCGCTGCGCGTGCCCAACGAGGTCAATCCGCTGATGATCGAGGTGCGCCTGCCGCGCGAAAACCGCTCGGGCATCGAGGAACTCAAGCGCCTCTATGTCAAGGGCATGACCGGTGCGCTGGTCCCTCTGGCCGAGATCGGCTATTTCGACGAGACCATCGAAGACAAGACAATCTATCACAAGAACCTTGAGCGCGTGGTGTACGTCTTTGCCGAAATGGCCGGCCGCGCGCCGGCGGAAGCCATTTTGGACATCGTGGCGGATCGGGAGATCGGGCAAGCCAGACAGGTCGGACGCATCGGACAAGTCGGACAAATCCGACCCGTCGGGGAGCGCAGCTACTTTCGCATGGGCGCGGGCATTCCTTGGGTCCTCAGCGACGACTTCCGCGTCGCTTGGGCCGGCGAGGGCGAGTGGAAAATCACTGTGGATGTCTTCCGCGACCTCGGCATCGCCTTTGCCGCCGCCTGTCTGGGCATCTACATTCTGCTCGTCTATCAAACCGGCTCCTACTTCATGCCACTCATTCTGATGATCTCGATTCCGCTAACGATGATCGGCATCATGCCGGGGTTCTGGCTTCTGAATCTCATCAGCAACCGGCCGGTCGGCGGCTTCGACAATCCCGTTTTCTTCACAGCCACGGCCATGATCGGCATGATCGCGCTGTCCGGCCTTGCGGTGCGCAACGCTATTCTGCTCATCGAGTTTGTGCACGAGGCGCTGAAGCGGGGGAGCAGCCTGTTCGACGCGCTATTGCATTCGGGCGCGGTGCGATTCCGACCGATCGTGCTGACGGCCGGCGCCGCGATGCTCGGCGCATGGCCCATTACGCTCGACCCCATCTTTTCCGGTCTGGCGTGGGCGTTGATTTTCGGCCTGACCGTCTCGACGGCCTTTACATTGCTGGTGATTCCGGTGGTCTATTGGATGGTCTATGCAAACCGCCCGGGGCATGGGTTGAAACCGGACAATGAAGAAGAAGGGACAGCGTAGGATTGTCATCGCAGCGGTTGCCCTTGCCGGAGCTGGATGGTTCACCGTTTCCTGCACGCTTATTCGACTGGGCGAGCGGGCGCTTGTAGGCCGGCCCGAATTGCCTGTATCGTTCACGCAGGCGCGCGTGCGCGTGAGTTACAGCCTGCGCCACGGAACGTTCAAGGTCTCGCGCCTGTTCAACTCGATTTCGCTGTCCAAAATGGCCACGGCCCTGACCCTCGGCGACCGCACGTATTCCTCATCCGACACCCGATGCGTCAATGTGAAAATCCGGCGCGATGCCCTGCGGATGATTATCCGGTCGTCGTTCCCCGACGGGCCGTCGTGGGATACACAATTTGAAATCCGCATCCATCCCAACGAGGGCAATCCCGCCCTCGATACACGGCTGCGCGAAGCCTACGGCGTTTGTATTACATGCCGCCTGACCACGGCCGCGCAAACCGCCGCGAGGCCTGTTTTCATGCTGACCGGACTTGTTCATACGGAGAAGGAAGCGATGGCGTGCTGTTTGGGGTCGCTCAGCCCAGAGAAAACGTCCGGCCCGTCTGACTCGTCCGACCCGTCCGCCTTTCTCGATCCCAAGCGCCGCGATGTGCTTCACCTGTCGGCGCAGCGCGTCAGGGTCGGCCCCGCGCAAAATCATGCGGGCGGCAAAAGGTTTCCCGTGTGCCTCGAATTTGGCAGCCGCGCAGGATTGGATTTTCTGGAAAAAATTGAACTGGAAAAGCAGTCAGATTGACCCTAACCGAGCAATCCGTCGAATGAACGAGGGATGTGTGCGTGGGCAGGCAAAAAAATGGAGGTGACGGGCGGATTCGAACCGCCGAATAGAGGTTTTGCAGACCTCCGCCTTAGCCACTTGGCTACGTCACCCCATGCAGGGACCGGCCATTGGGGTCGGTCGTGACCGTCCAATGTCCGGCCCCCGCAACACTCAAATATGACAATACGCCGGTTGGCTGGCGACGTGTCAAGCCTTTTTCGGCCGGGGAAAACAACCTAGCGCCGGGGATAAATCCGCACGGCAATTCCAACACAAGGATCAACAGACCATGGCGCAGACTCTTCGCTGGGTGAATAAAATGCGCTGCACGTTGATTGCCGACCGCGGACAGTGCGCAGGCGATTTTGACACGACGCTCGAAGCCGCCCTGCGCGCCGGTGTTCGCGCCGTGCACCTTCGCGAAAAGCAAATCGCCACGCGCGAGCTTTACGAACTGGCCGCGCGAACACGCGTCCTGACACGGCGCTACGGCGCGCTGTTGATTCTCAACGACCGATCCGACATCGCGCGCGCGGTGGGTGCCGATGGCGTGCATTTGGGCTGGCAGTCGCTGCCGCCGCAGATCGCGCGCCGCTTGATGGGCCCCAAAGCGCTCATCGGAAAATCGGTCCATAACCTCGACGAAACCCGCGAGGCGCTTGAGTCCGGTTGTGTGGACTATCTGTTCGCAAGCCCGGTGTTTGAGACACCGTCGAAAACGGGGTTGGTGCCGACGCTCGGCTTGGAAGGCTTGGCAGCCATCTGCCGCAAAGCCAACGTGCCGGTAATCGCTCTGGGCGGCATAGATAGAATGACGGCACCGTCGGTGGTCGCGGCCGGTGCCGCCGGCCTCGCAGTCATCCGCGCCATTATGGCTGCGGCCGACCCGCAGCAGGCCGCCGCCGATTTGCTGGCCGCATTGGGCACCGGCGCACCATAGCCACATTCCGCTACGGGCCGGCTGAGCCCACCCCGCTTTGGCTACGAAGTGGATTTGGGGATTACCTCGGAAATGCACTTGGCCTGCGTGTGCAGGAGATAGTAGTCGCGCCCGCCCGCCTTCGAGTCGGTGCCCGACATGTTGAACCCGCCGAAGGGATGCACACCGACGACGGCTCCCGTGCACTTGCGGTTAAAATAGAGGTTCCCCACATGCACTTCGTCGGCCGCCCAGCGGATCTTGGCCGGATTGCGCGTATAGACCGACCCGGTCAGGCCATACTCGCTGTCGTTGGCGATGTTGATGGCGTCGCGGAAATCCTGTGCGCGGATAACGGCCAGAACCGGGCCGAAGATTTCCTCCTGCGCAATGGTCGCCTTGCGGTCCACGTCCGCGATAATGGTGGGTTCGACAAAATAGCCGTGATCGCCGATACGGTTGCCGCCGAGGATCAGACGCCCCTCGCGCTTGCCCATATCAATGTAGTCGAGAATGCGCGCCATGGCGGCCATGTTGATGACCGGGCCGATGTAGGTTTCGGGATCCTTGGCGGGGCCGATTTTCAGCCGCTTGGTTTTCTCCACCAGACGCTCCAGCAATTCGTCATATACACTGGTATCCACAATGGCGCGCGAGCAGGCCGAACACTTCTGCCCGGAATACCCGAAGGCCGAGGCCATTACGCCCTGGGCCGCTGCGTCAAGGTCTGCCTCGCTGTCCACGATGATCGGGTCCTTGCCGCCCATTTCCGCAATGACGCGCTTGATCCAGCGCTGCCCGGGGGCGATTCGAGCGGCCAGTTCATTGATGCGCACCCCCACTTCCTTCGAGCCGGTGAACGAAATCATCCGGGTGCGGGGATGGCCCACCAGAAAATCGCCGATCGAGCCTCCCGGCCCCGTGAGCAAATTCACTACGCCCGGCGGCAGGCCCGCCTCCTCAACAATCTGGACATATTGCTTGGCAATGGCCGGTGCGTCGCTCGACGGCTTCAACACCACGGTATTGCCGGCGGCCCACGCCATCGTGGTCATGCCGGCCAAAATGGCCAGCGGGAAGTTCCACGGCGGGATGACCACGACCACGCCGAGCGGGATATAGCGCAGTTGATTGCGCTCGGTGGGAATACGCACCAGCGGTTGCTCTTCGGCGTAGCGGAGCACCTCGCGGCCGTAGAACTCGACCAGATCAATGGCCTCGGCGGTGTCGGCATCCGCCTCGGCCCAGTTCTTTCCGACTTCGAGGACCATCCAGGCGGACAGTTCGAATTTGCGTTTGCGCATCAGATCGGCGACGCGAAAACAAATCTGCGCACGCTCCTCGGCCGGTGTTCGTTTCCACGTCTCGAACGTCCGGTCGGCGATCTCGATGGCCCGCTGCGCCTCGGTTTGCGTGGCCTTTTGAAACACACCGATAACCTGGTCGGGGTCCGATGGATTGTGAGAGAGGAACTGATCCTTGGCGTTGACGCGCTCGCCGCCGAGCACCAGCGACCACTCGCGCCCGAGCATGGACTCGACCTTGGCGAGAGCCTGCTCCATTGCCTGCCGGTTCTCCGGCTTGGAAAAATCCGTCAACGGCTCGATGGTAAATTCAGATACCTGCATGCTGCTGGCTCCTTTAGGTTGAATAATTTGGCGCACGGCCTCTTATTGGGGGAAATGGACAGGATGGACGGAGTGTACAATCCGACGCCGGGTCCGCCTGCCTAAGGCCGCAACAAAACTTTGTCCACGGTGGAGTTCCCCTCGCGGTCGGTGACAATCAAGCCCACGACGTGCTCGCCGCCGTCTTTGAGTTCTGTCACGTCGAACTCAAACGCCTCGCTTCGGTCGTCGAACAAGCCGTCCGTGGGAACAAGGACCTGCCATTTGCCGCCGTCCACGTTGTATTTGGCGCCGGCAATAATGGAGACGGCATCGGTGGCGCGGGCGGTCACGCGCCATTTGGTCTTGTCGCCGTCGCGGACGAGATAGGCGCGGGTTTTTTCGATTTGCGGCGGCGTGTTGTCCACGATCCACAGGTCGCTGACCATCTCGTCGCTGCGAATGTTGGGGGCAAAATTGGCCAAACGGTCGGTGACCACGACCTTGATGCGATAGACGCCGTCGGGCAGCGAACTGGTGTCGAAGGTGAATCGGGCCTGCGCCAGCTTTTCCTCGATCAGCTTCCACGTCTTTTCATCTTCGGCTTTGAAATACAGCGCCGACTCCAGCGGATCATTGTTGGGGTCGCTGACCTGCCAGGTGATGTCGAACCGCTTTGGATTGGAGTTTTCGGCGACTTGAAAATCGCGCCCGGTGGACGGAGCGGAACCCGAAGGTGGCGCGCCGGGGCCGCCGCCGGCCATCATGGCTGCCAGCGAGGTTGGGGAAGCAGGCGGCATATCAGGCGGACGCGAGGGGGGCGAGCCGGTGCTGCCCGCTTTTTTGATCTCGATGCGGCGAATCTGGGGGGCGACATTGTCGGGTGCATAAAACACCTCGACCAGGTCCAGTTCGGGGGGACGGTCGGTGGCAGCGCGGCCCATATTCCATTTCGCACGCCACTGCAGATAGCGGGCAACGGGACTTTGGATTTTGCCATCCTTCGGGCCGTCGCTCCATCGCACAGGCGCCCAATCATACCAGGTCGTGTCGGGTTCCTTGGTATTGCCGCTGCGGGTTTCGATTTCGATGGCGTCCACACCGGAGCCGTCGCGGCGAAGTGTGCCCCAGCGCACCGAAGCGTTGGCGTTGATAGCCGGCGAGAGATATTCGCCGCGGCGCGAGAGGCCCTCGCCGAGGCAGTGGATGAGGGTCGGCCCGCCGGTGGCCAGGAAGACCTGCTTTCCGGCGGCGCGCAGCACGTGGATTTGTTCCTCGCGCACGCTCAGGACAATCGAGTAGTTCCCCTTGGTGTCCAGACGGAACAGCTTGCCTTTGTTGCCGGCACCGATGAGCACACTGTCCCGCCCCTCGTCGTAAATCATACTGTGCGTCGGCGCCTCGGAAACCCGCCACAGCGAGCGGACAAAGCCCTCGGTGTCTATGAGAAAGATTTCGCTGCGGCCGGCTGCAGGGGGCGGTGTCGGCGGGCGCGACGGTTCGGGCCCGCTGCCCGACGGTCCTTCGGGCGGGCGGGCACTGGCCGACGCCGACGCACCTCCCAGAGATGCCATTGCCGAGGCAGCACGGCGCGCCATCACCTCGCTGTTGACCGCCGCAAACACATTCCCCTTGGGGTCTATGGCGATTCGGCGGACTTCATCGTCGGCGGCCTCGAAAATCACCACCGGCGTGGTCGTGCGGTCTTCATCCCAGCGATAGACGCGTCCCTTGCCTTGCGTGGCGGCATGCAGACGCCCCTTGGGATCGAACGCCAGCGAAAGAACATTATCATCAGGGGCGTCGAAAAGGAGTTCGCCTTTGCGCTTGTCCGGGTTGACCTTGAAAATCTTGCCCTTGGGCCCCGTGGCCACAATCAGATTGCCGGCGGCGTCGGCCGCGAGGTCCCAGATGTATTTTTCGCCGGTTTCAAAGACCAGCGTTGCCGTGCCGGGCTTGTCGCACACGAGCAGTTTGCCGTCGGGCGACGTGCCCACATACAATTGCCCGTTTTTGTGAAAATGGAGCGCCGTCGCTTCGGGCGCCTTGAGATCGAGAAACAACGAGCCGCTGCTCTTGCGGTCGGTCATAAAAATTTTGCCGCTATGGCCTGAGCCGTAGAACACGCGGCCGTCGGGGGCGACGGCAATACTCCAGAAGATTTCCGCGTCAGCCCGGTAAATCTGCCGGATTTCGGGCGCCGGCATCAGGCGACCCAAGTGGCTCAGCGACACGCCGTGCAGTTCGCCCGGCGCCAGCTCGTCATAGGTATCTGTGCGCGCCAACTGCGTTTGCACGGCGGGTAAGCCCAACGGCAGGAGCATCCATAGTGCTGCCGCCGCGAGGAGTCGAATTCGCACCGCACGGGACATACGGCTTGAAGCCGCGCAATTGAAACCATGTAAGGGCCGCACAGGGGTCTCCTTTTCTATCGGCCTCCGCGCCGATCTACTTCAATCTGCATAATCTGATTGCCGCTGATAATATACGGGAAATCGAGGGTTGCTTCGGCCAGCACCTGACCGATGGTGGGACTGATTTTCTCGCGGTCGCGCAACTGGCTGAGCGTCATCTGAATGGTCGGCGGCAGCCGGTCGAATTCCGCACCGTCTATGGTCACGCCATCGTCGGGACTGGTCAGGAGGATATAGAGGCGGTCCTGCCGGAAATAGAGACGCAACAGCCGCACCACATCATCGAATGCGCGCGGGCGATACAATCCCGGTGCGCGAACGATCTCAGCCCCCTCACGCTGCCGCGCATCGCACACCGCCACGTTGTATCGGCCGTTGGGCAAATGCGCGGGAATTTGCAGCGCGGCGGTCACGCGCTCGGTTTCCTTGCGCAGTGGGCGCACATACAGCGAAACCTGAACCGTCTCTCCCGGTTTCACAATTGTGCGGTCCACAAAGGCACTTCGCAATTCGGCAATCTTCAGTCCTTCACTCAACCGCACCTCGGCGGCCACGCTGCGCACCGACCGCACCGCAAAGTCGTTGCTGTAGATTGGCGCAAGGTCCGAAAGCAGCGTCATCGAAGGATTCATGATCGCCGACGCGCTGGCCGCCATCAGGTTCTTTTCGATGATCTGCCCCGTGTCGGTTTCTATCCGATAGTGAACCGCGGCCGTCTGGTCGCCTTCGCTGCGGTCGCCGGCCGTGCACGCTTCGACCAGCGCCGCCATGATCATGCGCGGCGCAAACAACCGGTGGTCTATGACCTTGAACCGATACGTCCGGTCGGTCTGGCTCGCTTCGTGGATCACCCGAACCGTCACCGGCACCATAAACGGTATTGTTCCGATCACTCCGCCGACCGCGGTGAGGCGGTCTTGATGGATGCTGCCCGAAAGACCCACAATTTCGCCCATCTTGAACGGCCGCATCACACTCGGCAGCGTCGTGTGGATTTGCGCCGCGCCCATCGGATAGGCCACCGGCCCGCGCGCCGTCGCCGGATGCCCGAAGGCCACCAGCCGCCGGCCGTCCAAATACGTCACCGTGCCGATACTGCCGGCGCTAAGGCCGCCGAGCATATAGGGAATGCCAATCGCGCTGCCTTGACTCAGCGGCACTGTCGAAACCGTATCGGCGGCCTGTGCCGTCGCTCCCATCGGCACAAATAGCGGTTCCATGCCCAGAGGGCGGAATGTTTTCTCAAACACCGAGGCAGTCTGTCGTGAGCAGGCCGAAATCATCACCGGGACGGAAAGCGGCCGGAAAATAATGTCTTCCCCATCCGACGCGAAGAGACTGCGCGCGGCCTCCGGCAAATCGCCGACGCGGAAGCGAACCGGCTCGCGGGATTCCAAAGACAGCGCCGGCTCGATCGAAACCGGCTCGCCCGGGCGGACAAACTCCATTGGCCCCAACGCTATGTCGCGCGGCGGCGCTTCGAGCGGGGTTTTCTCATAGACATCGAGCATGGACTCGATCGGCGTAAGCCCCGCAATCGCCACTTTGGAAAACGTAAAACCGTAGGCGACGGCGCCGACCAGCCGGTCGTGGATATACACGGGACTGCCGCTCATGCCGGCAATCACGCCGATGTCGCGCAGGCGTGGATGCTCAAGCCGCACGAGGATCATGTCTATGCCGGCGCCCACGCCGTTGTGCATGACACCGAGCACTTCGGCTTCAAACCGCTCGGGCGTTGTGCCGTTGAACACAGTCAGGCCATAGCCTTTCATGCCGGGCCGGATTTCCGAAACAGGCAGGAAGGGCGGACGCTGCGGCTTGGCCGGGGCCGCCCAGCTTGCGGCGGCAATCAGCCCCCAGCCGATGAGCCCGATAAGAACGGGCCGGCATGAAATCATGGAGTTACCCCCGCGAGGACAAGATTTGTTTGCCGAGTCTGCGACCGCCGCGGTTGCGCCTGAGGTGCTGCACGGCGGTAAATGAGGGAAACGTGCCGGGCGGCCAAGATCAAGCAAAATCTATCGCGCCGTTTTGTGCGGGAGATTCTCCCGAAATCCGGAGAAGGTCGTTCGATCAGGCTTTGGCCTGTTTGGGGCTGGAAGGGCGAAAACGAAATGGCCTGAGAAAGCGCCCTTATCATTACACACAAATCGGCGTCCGCTTTGGGCGGACGCTTTGGACTGCGGCAGCCACGCTGCCGCTTTTTCTTTTACCACACTCAAACCCGCCAAGCGTGGGTTTCCCCCACAGCGACAACGCTTTGTCTGACAAGCGATGCTTTCAACAAAGCGGCAGCATGGCTGCCTGCACCCCAAAGCCCTTGGGGGATTTTTTCGGCATCTGGAGGCCGTCTTGCTTGCGCTCGCGGGAAGCATCTCCCGATTTCGGGAGAAGCGCCCAGTTGGCGGGGGTTGCAACTTTTGGCTTGCACCTTGCCGGTCGTTCCAAGCAGGCTTTTGCGCGGCGCGGGCAGAAACGCAAAGGGATTCCCTTGGGAGGGAAAGCCCCTAATCTCAGAATTTTTGATCCGTATTCGCAACTGTCTGACAGAACTGCGTGCAAGGCTTTTTCGGCCGGTTTGCATGGAGATGTGCGGAGGTGAGGGGTGGACATCCCTGCCGTTTATACAGCGTACTGGCCGGTCGTGCTGGCTGCTGCGGCGGCGCTGGCCTTTGCCGTCGGCACGCTTGCGGCGTGGTTGTTGATTGCGCCGCGGCGCCCCAATGCAGTCAAGCAGGAGCCCTATGAATGCGGCATCCCGCCGCTGGCGCCGGCCCGCATCCAGATTTCGGTGAAGTACTATTTGGTGGCTCTCCTGTTTTTGCTGTTCGACATGGAGACGATGTTTATCTTGGCCTGGGCCATCACGCTGCGCGAGCCGGAACTGGCCGGCGCCCGGTTCTTTCTCATCGGCGAGATGCTGGTCTTTATTGCCTTCCTTGCTGTAGGCTATCTTTACGCGTGGCGAAAAGGAGCGTTTGAATGGAACTAGACCATCGGCGAATGCCCAATTGGGAGACCTCCCGCCACGAATCGCCGGTCTGCATCCTCGACGAGGAAACGCGCCGTGAGCTGCGTCTTCCCCATACCCTTGTGGACGTCATCAACTGGTGCCGCAAGAACTCGCTATGGCCGGTGATGATGGGGCTGGCATGTTGCGCGATCGAGATGATGACGGCAGCGTCGTCGCGCTATGATCTCGCGCGGTTCGGCATGGAAGTGTTCCGACCGTCGCCGCGGCAGGCCGACCTGATGATTGTGTCGGGCTGGTGCACAAAGAAAATGGCCCCGGTCGTCCGCCGCATCTATGACCAGATGGCCGAGCCGAAGTGGGTGATTGCCATGGGCTCGTGCGCCTCGTGCGGCGGGATGCACAACATTTATTCGGTTCTGCAGGGCATTGACGAGGTGGTGCCGGTGGACATGTATGTGCCGGGCTGTCCGCCGCGCCCTGAGGCGCTGATCTACGGAATTATGGAGCTGCAGAAAAAGATTCAGGCGTCGCACAAGCTGTAGCAGCGAAGTTGGGCCGGCCGCCGGTCCGCAGTCCCGTAGGGCATGGAATGGCAACGCTGGACACAATTGAGCGACTCGTTCGCGAGCGCTTTGGCGCAGGGGTCGAGGAAACCGCTTGCTTTCGCGGCGAGTTGACCGTGCGCGTCTCGCCCGACGCCATCGTCGAGGTGGCGCGGTTTTTGCGCGACCACCCGGCCCTGCGGTTCAATTATCTTTCCGACCTTACGGCCGTGGACTATTTGCATTTGGGCCGCGCGGTTCGCTTCGACGTCGTCTATCATCTGCTCTCGCTGGAATACTACCACCGGTTGCGCGTAAAAGTGGCTGTGCCAGAATTGCCCGGCCGCACACCGTCGGTGGTAGCGGTCTGGCCCGCCGCCGATGCCCACGAGCGCGAGGTCTTTGACATGTTCGGCATTGTGTTCGACGGCCATCCGGCGCTGGAGCGAATCCTGATGCCCGACGATTGGGAGGGGCATCCGCTGCGCAAGGATTTCCCGATTGGCGGTGCGCGCAGCTTCTACTTTAAACGCGACTCGCAGCCTTGGGCCGGCGAACCGGCCGGCCTGGTGCCGCGCATTCGCCTGAACGATTCGGATGTCTGAGAAACAAGCGGTCGGATCGGACAGATTGGACAAATTAGTCGGAGAGGGAAAACCACTCCGCGTTGTGGAATCTGCCATGGCTGAGCCGGCTTCCGACATCCTTGACCTTGCTGACGGCGACGCGGCCGCGCTGATTACAACCGTCGAGCGCACCTACGACAACCTCGAGATACTGCGCGTCAATATGGGGCCGCAGCATCCCAGCACCCACGGCGTGCTCCGTGTCGTTCTGGACCTCGACGGCGAGCGGGTGGTCCGGCTTCGCCCGGTCATCGGCTACCTGCACAGCGGCAAGGAAAAGATTGCGGAAACCAAGACCTACCATCAGTTCATTCCTTACACGGATCGCATAGACTATCTGGCTCCGATGGCCTACAACACCGGCTATGTGATGACGGTCGAGAAGCTGTTGGGAATCGAGGTCACGGAGCGCTGCGCGTGGCTGCGGACGATTCTGTGCGAAATGGCGCGCATTTCCTCGCACATCGTCTTCTACGCCACGCATGCGCTCGAGCTCGGCGCCACGTCGCCGTTCATGTACGGCTTTCGCGACCGCGAGTTGCTCTACGACCTGTTCGAGGAGATCGCCGGTGCCCGCTTCACCGTCAGCTACATGCGCATCGGCGGCGTGCGGCGCGATGCCACCGACGACTGGCTGGCCGGCGTCCGGAAGTTCTGCGATTATTTCCCCCGCGCGCTCGACGAATACGAGGCCCTGCTCACGCAGAACGAGATTTTTCTTCAGCGCACATGGAACATCGGCCGGATTTCCGGCGACGAGGCGATCGCACTCGGACTGTCCGGCCCGTCGCTTCGCGCCTCCGGCGTTGCTTGGGATATTCGCAAGAGCCATCCCTACCTGTGGTATGACCAGATTGAGTGGAACATGGCCGTCGAGGACGCCGGCGACTGCTATGCGCGCTATCTGGTCCGGATGCGCGAAATGCGCGAGAGTCTCCGCATCATCCGGCAATGTCTCGACCGTGTGCCCAAAGGGCCCGTCAACATTGACAATCCGAAGGTGATGCTGCCGCGTCGCGAGGAACTCCGGCACAGCATGGAGGCGCTGATTCACCACTTTTTGCTGGTCAGCGAAGGATTCTGGCCGCCGGCCGGTGAGGTCTATCATGCCATCGAGGCGCCGAAAGGCGAACTCGGCTTTTATCTGGTCAGCGACGGGACGCCAAAGGCCTATCGGCTGAAAATCCGCGCGCCGTCGTTCTGCAATTTGCAGTCGCTCGACCGCATGTGCCGCGGCGCGCTTTTGGCCGATGTCGTGGCCATCATTGGCAGTCTCGATATTGTGATGGGGGATGTGGACCGCTAGCAGCCGTCAGCGAAAAGCGCCCGCGCAAGGGGGAACTCTGCGGCAAACGGTATCTTGGACTCTGTGCCCTTTCCATAAATCGGCATCGCGAAGCACGCAAATGACCATGCACGAACCTTACTATCTCAGTCTTCAGCGGCGGAAATGGCTGACGTCGCTGGCGCGGCGCTATCCGCAGCGCCGCTCGATTGCCCTGCCGGCGGTTTGGGCCGTTCAATACGACTGGGGGTTCATTCCCGCGCCGGCGATCGAAGAGATTGCCGAGGTGGTGGGCATCACCCCCGCCGCGGTGCGCGAAATTGTGACGTTCTATTCGATGTTTCGCGAGGCGCCTGTGGGTCGCTACCTGATCGGAGTGTGCGGCACATTGTCCTGCGCGCTGTGCGGCGCCGAGGGCCTGCTCGACTATCTTCAAGAGAAGCTCGGCATTAAGCCGGGTGAGACCACCCCCGACGGCTTGTTCTCGCTCGAGGTGATGATGTGCCTTGGCGCCTGCGCATGGGCGCCGGCCATGCTGGTCAACCAGCGGATCCATGTCCGCCTGACGCGCACGCGCGTGGACGAAATCCTTGCCTGGTGCAGAGAGAATGCTTGACCTGCAATACAAGCCGGTGCTTCTGGACGGCGTCGTGGACCTCGCGGACAATCCGACGCCCGACGCCGAGTGGTTTGATGCCTATCGCCGGCGCGGCGGCTACCGCACGCTTGAAAAAGTCCTGCATACGATGACGCCGGCCGAAGTGGTCGAATGTGTCAAGGCGTCGGGACTTCGCGGACGCGGCGGCGCGGGCTTTCCCACCGGCGTCAAGTGGGGATTCCTGCCCAAAGACAGCAAACTTCCCGTCTATCTGGTCTGCAACGGCGACGAGAGCGAACCGGGCACCTGCAAGGACCGCCCCATTCTTGAGCAGCGCCCGCATCTTCTGCTCGAAGGCATTGCCATCAGCGCCTATGCCATCGGCAGCCATACGGCGTTTCTGTATATCCGCGGCGAGTATTTCCACGCGATCGAGGTGATGAACCGCGCCATCGAGGAAGCCCGCGCGCGCGGCGTTCTGGGCCTTCATGTTCTGGGCACCGACTTCTCGCTTGACATTGTGGTGCATTCAGGCGCCGGCGCGTATATCTGCGGCGAAGAGTCGGCCATGCTCAACTCGATCGAGGGGCGCGTCGGCTGGCCCCGATTGCGACCCCCCTTCCCGGCGCAAAAGGGGCTGTATGGCTGCCCGACCATCATCAACAATGTCGAGACCCTGGCCAAGGTGGTCCCGATTCTCGAACGCGGCCCGGAATGGTTCCACTCGCTGGGCACGGAACGATCGGGCGGCTTTCGGATTTACTCCGTCAGCGGCCATGTCAAGCGGCCCGGCAACTACGAAGCGCCCATGCGGATCACGCTGCGCCAGCTGATCTATGACCTCGCCGGAGGCATTCGCGACGATCGGCCGCTCAAAGCCGTCATCCCCGGTGGCTCGTCGGTTCCCATTTTGACCGCCGACCACCTCGACACGCAGATGAGCTTCGAGGGCGTCGAGGAAGCCGGCTCACTTCTGGGCTCGGCCGCCACCATTGTTTTTGACGACACCGTTTGCATGGTCTGGGCCGCGCGCAACATGGCGCAGTTCTACCGCCATGAGTCGTGCGGCCAGTGCACTCCCTGCCGGCAGGGAACCGCGTGGCTGTATAAAATTCTCGACCGCATCGAAAGCGGCCGGGGCCGGCTCGAAGACCTCGATCTGTTGCAGAACATTCCGACCAAGATCGAAGGGCGCTGTGTGTGTGCACTCGGCGATGCGGCGTGCGCCGCTGTCAAAAGCGGCTTGCACTACTTCCGCCGCGAATTTGAACAGCACATTGAACGGGGCCGTTGCCCGTTTGAAAAACCTTACACCCAGTTTGTCTGACGCGCGGCATGACAAAAAATATACCCCCAACGGTCACACTGACCATTGACGACCGGCCGGTCACCGTCCCCGAAGGCACGCGCATTCTGGACGCCGCGCGCAGCGTGGGCATTGACATTCCCCACTACTGCTATCACCCGCTGCTCGGCGTGGCCGGCAGCTGCCGCATGTGTCTGGTCGAAATCGAAGACAGCCGCAAGATGGTTCTGGCCTGCGACACCCTCGTGCGCAACGGTATGGTGGTCCGCACCCACACCGCCCAAGTGGCCGATGCCCGGCGCGGCATGCTCGAATTCCTCCTGCTCAATCATCCGCTCGACTGCCCCGTGTGCGACCGCGGCGGCGAGTGTATGTTGCATCGCTACACGATGGACTACGGCCCCGCGCATACACGCACCGTCGAGCCGAGGCTGCGGTTCCGCAAACCGCAACTCGACCCGCTGCTCGATCTGGAGCGCAACCGGTGCGTCATGTGCACGCGGTGCGTGCGGTTCGCCGAGGAGATCGCCGGCGAGCGGGTCATCGGGGTTTTCAAACGCGGCGAAGTCGAACATATCGGCACCTTCGAGGATCGGCCCGTCCGCACACCGTTTTCGGGCATGATTGTGGACCTGTGTCCGGTGGGCGCATGGACCAGCAAGCCGTTTCGTTTTCAGGCCCGCGTCTGGGAACTGCAGCAAGTCCAGAGCACCTGCCCCTACTGCGCGTCGGGCTGCCATGTGACGCTGTGGATGCGGGCGGGCAGGATTTACCGCGTCACACCGCCGAGCAGTCCGGAGTGGAAGGCGAATTTCCAGATTTCTTATGACGGCCGCGAGATCATTTGCAATCAGGGTCGGTTCGGCTGCGATTTTGTGAACCGCACCGACCGCATTGCAGAACCGCGCAGCCGCATATCCCCGCGAGCCAACGGCAATTGGGATGAAGTACTCGATGAAGCCGCCCGGCGTCTCAGAGCGGTGCGCGACGCCGACGGCCCCGATGCCATCGGTTTTCTCGCCTCCAGCCGCGCCACATGCGAGGAGATGTATCTGCTTCAGCGACTGGCCCGCGACGTTGTCGGCACCCAGAATGTGGACTGGCGCATCGGGGCGGCCCATGCGCGCGCGGCACAGGCTTGGTCGCACGCTCTGGGCGGCTCCACCGGCCAACTGGATCATCTCGAATCCTACGACCTCATTCTGGTTGTCAACGCCGACCTTGCGGGGCAGGTTCCGGTGGTTGCGCTGAAAATCAAGGAAGCCGCCCGCCTGCACATCGTCCCCGTTTATCTATTGGATTATCGGCCCGACCCCTGGATCGCCCGCCATGCAAAAGGAATCATCCAATGCTTGCCGGGCGAGACGCCCGACGTGCTCGAAGGACTGGCCACACGCAATGTTGCCGGTGTGCGGCCGCATTTGCTGCGTGGCCTCGGCGCCCTCGACGAACTGGGCGATCTTTTGGGCCGTGTGCACAGCGGATTGATCGTGTATGGGTTGGACCTGTGCAGCGGGTTGTTCGCCGAACGCATGGTTCGCGCCGCGGCCCAACTCCAAAACAACCTTGGCCCGAACTGGCATCTGCTGCCCGTACTTCCCCAGCGCAACACCGCGGGTGCTTTCCTCGCCGGATGCCAGCCCGATCGCCTGCCCGGCGGCTGGAGCGACGATGCGGAAACGCGGGCGCGCGTCATGCAGTTTTGGAAAACCGACCGTTTGCCGGAGAGCGCCGGCCTGACCGCGCCGGAAATGATCGAAGCAGCACGCGCGGGCCGTCTCAAGGCGCTGTATGTTTTGGGCGCGGGCGATTTTCATGCGCTGCCTTGGCTCGATTCGGCGCTGGCGGCGCTGGAGAATCTCGAATTGCTTATCGTCCACGACACCTTCGAGTCGCCGCTTGCCCAGCGCGCCCATTTGGTTTTGCCGGGCGCGTTGTTTTCGGAAAAGGAAGGAACGCTGGCCGACCTCTGCGGCATGCCCGCGCGGCTCAGCCGCGGCGGCGAACGGCCCGCCGGCATTCAGGATGACGCCGCGGTGCTGGATGTCCTTGCCCAAAAGATGGGCCGCAACTTTGGCTATCGCGACGGTGACGCTGTTTTTATGGAAATGGTCCGGCTTCTCAATCCCGCCTGTCCCCATCGGCCGGGCGAATACTGCGATCCGGGGCCGGGCGAGGAGTGGCCGATGCGGTGCCGGAGCGTCGTGAAAGCGCGCGCGCAAATGCAGTGGGGGAAGTTTTACACCATTTCGCCGACGTATATGCCCGCCTGCCGTTGGGCCATGGGCGGAAAACCGCGCCCGATATTGCCGGCGGCGGAAGCAACGCCGGAAGCGGCGGCTGACAAGGCCGACTCAACGAAGTTGGCACTGCTCTGGTCGCCGATTCTCTTCGGCGCCGACTCGCTCGGCGACCACTCGGCGACCATGGCCCCGCTGCGCGGTCCGGCATGGGTTGAAATGCATCCGTTTGACGCCCACAGGCTCGGATTGACCGAGAACGATGTTGTGGCAGTCGAGGGAGAGGGTGTATCGGCCACCGGCCGGCTTCATCTCCATCCACGCGTGGCGCGCGGAACCGTGTTCGCGCCGCAGAACTGGGCGGTCTTGCATTTTGACCGGCCGCCCCACGCCGTGCCGTTGGTCACTATTCGGAAAGCATAGAAGGCTTTCGCGATGAACGAATTCCTCATATATTCACTCATCACCATCGCCAAGATCGGGGTCGTTTTCGGCTTGGTCATCGGGAGCGTGCCGGTGGTGGTGCTGGCCGAGCGCAAGCTGCTCGGCTGGATGCAAGTGCGGCCCGGCCCCAATCGTGTCGGTCCGTGGGGGCTGCTGCAAACGCTGGTGGACGCCGCCAAAGTCTTCTTCAAGGAGAATATCATTCCCGACGGCGTGGAACCGCTGACCTATCGTTTGGCCCCCATACTGGTCATCACACCCGTCTTGATTTCAGCGTCGGTGATTCCGTTCGGGCCGCCTGTAACGATAGCCGGGCGCGAGATCACGCTTGCGATAGCGGATTTCGACCTGTCGCTGCTTTTCTTTTTCGCCGTGGCCACGCTGTCGGTTTATGGCATCGTGCTGGCGGGCTGGTCGTCCAACAACAAGTGGTCGCTGATGGGCGGGCTGCGGTCGTCGGCACAGATGTTCAGCTATGAAATTACTCTGTCGCTTTCGATTGTCGGAATACTTTTGACCTCGGGGACATTTCGCCTGACCGCAATCGCGGCGCAGCAGGCGGGCGGATTCTGGCACTGGAACATGTTCCTCCAGCCGCTCGGCTTCGTTCTGTTTCTGCTGGCGGCCATCGCCGAGGTCAACCGCACGCCGTTCGACCTGCCCGAAGCCGAAAGCGAACTGACCGGCGGGTTTCACACGGAATACAGCGGGATGCGATTTGTGATGTTTTACATGAGCGAGTATTCGAGCGTGTTTGTCATGTCGTCGGTGATTGCGACGCTGTTTTTGGGCGGCTACAACCCGCCTTTTCCCTATACGTTCGGGACGTCGTGGTTTGACGGCGCCATCGGCTTGTTCTGGCTGTTGGCGAAAATCGGCGCGCTGGTGTTCTTCTTTATCTGGCTGCGCGGCACACTGCCCCGGCTGCGCTATGATGAACTGATGATGCTCGGCTGGAAAATCCTTCTGCCTCTGGCGTTTCTCAATTTGATCGTAACGGCCATTCTCGTGGCGTTGAACTGGCCCGGCTGGGTTCTGGGGCTGACAGGCGTGGCAGCTCTGATCGTGACCGATCTTGTGGTCAGCCAAATCCTCTGGAGGCGGCGGCGTGCTGCTGGTTGAGCTGATCAAGGGATTTTCCGTCACGCTGCGGCATATCTTTCGCCGCCGGGTTACCGTTCAGTATCCCGAACAACGGCGGCGCGACCCGCCGATATTCCGCGGGCGCCACCGCCTCCAGCGATACGCCGACGGTCTGGAACGCTGCGTCGGGTGCGCGCTGTGCGCGTCGGTCTGTCCGTCTGAAGCCATTTATCTCGAAGCGGCGGAAAACGATCCGGCCAATCCGGTGTCGCCCGGTGAACGCTACGCGAGGGTGTATCAAATTCATTTGTTGCGCTGCATTTATTGCGGATTTTGCGAGGAAGCGTGCCCCGAGGACGCCATTGTGATGGGGCCGGAGTATGAACTGGCTGCCGATGCGCGCGCCAAATGCGTCATCGGCAAGAAAGACATGCTGACACCGCCGGAAGAAGGGTTTGGAGACTATGAGACGTTTCCTGTGCCGCGAATCGGCTGACCTCTGGGAGGCCCCATGAAACTGATTTCGCTCCAATACGCCTTCTACGCCTTTCTGGCCACGATGGCCATCCTGTCGGCGGCCTACGTGGCTTTTTCGCGAAAAACGGTCTATGCGGTGCTGGCCCTCGTGGTCACGATGCTGTCGCTGGCGGGCATTTTTTTGCTCATCCAGTCGCCGTTTGCCGCGCTCATTCAGGTGTTTGTCTACGCCGGCGCCATCCTCGTTCTGTTCCTCTATGTAATCATGCTCCTGAATCCGCGGCAGACCGACGTAACGATTCGGAGTATGGTGGAACATCGCGGACCGATGCTGGTCGTCGCCGGCGTATTGACAGCGAGTTTTTTCTTTCTCACGGCCAAGTGGCTTATCACGGTCTATGGCGCCGATGAGTTTCAGTTCAAAGAGTTCTCCCTGATCGAGGTGGCGTCGCGCTTGCTGAGCGACTACTTGCTGCCTTTTGAATTGACTTCGATTCTGCTTCTCATGGCGATTATCGGCGCCGTGCTGATTGCCAAGCGAAACTGAGGCGGACTCCCGATGGACCCCGTATTCTTTCCGGCCAATTTGCTCCTGAGTCTGGCGATTTTCAGCCTCGGCGTCATGGGCGTTTTGTGGCACCGCAACGCCCTGTCGGTGTTTATGTCCATCGAGTTGATGCTCAATGCCGGCAATCTGGCGCTGATCAGTTTCGCGCAGCGGTTCGGCGACAGCGCCGGAGCGGGCCTCGTTCTGTTTGTTATGACGGTGGCTGCCGCCGAGGCTGGCGTCGGACTGGCGATCTTTATCCGCCTTTACCGGCAGCGCAGCACGGTCGAACTCGACAAAGCGGATGAATTGCAGGGATAAATGGGATGACTGTCAGCTGGCCGACAATCGAATGGACATGGGCACCGCTGGTGCTGCTGGCGCTGACGGCGGTTGGGATTGTCATGGCCGATCTTTTTATGCGCGCTCCGCGGCCGGCCCTCTGGATGCAACTGGGTCTTTTGGGCTTGCTGGCCGCAGGAACAGCGGTTGTACTGAAAATCCCCGATGGCGTCAGCGCGTTCAATCAGGCAGTCCGGTATGACGGTTTGGGTCGCCTTGGAGTGCTGGTGATTCTCGCAGGCGGCTGCCTCATCGTGCTGATTTCCCATAGGCCCGTGCGGCGCGATGAATTGCCTGCGGCGGAGTATTTTGCGCTTCTGCTTCTGGTCGTGTTGGGTCTGGCGACCCTCTCGATCAGTTTTGAATTGATGGCGATCTTCCTGTCGGTCGAGATGGTTTCCGTGGGCGTCTATATCCTTGCGGGCCTGCGGCGGGGCGATACGCGCGGGTCCGAGGCGGCCATGAAGTATTTCGTGCTGGCCGCTTTCTCCGCCGGTTTTCTGGTGCTGGGTTTTGCTTTCCTTTATGGTGGCGCGGAAGGCAGCACGCTGCTCGGACGTATCGCGCTGGCCGTCCACCGGCCGTCCACCCCGTTTACGGTTGGGTGCGTCCTTGCAGGCTTTGCGCTGGCCCTGACCGGCTTTGCCTTCAAACTGACCCTTGTGCCCTTCCATCTGTATGCCGCCGACGTGTTCGATGGCGCGCCCACGCCCGTCGCCGCGGTTTTAGCCGCGCTATCCAAGGCCGCCGGCCTGATCGCCCTGATCCATCTCCTGTCGCCCCTGCGCATTGTGTCCAACGAGACCATGCAAAGTGCCCTGACGCAGGACTTCACCGGCCTGCTCTGGATTTTCGCCGCGCTCAGCATCGTGGTCGGAAATGCCGTGGCGCTGGTGCAGCGGCGCATCAAGCGGATGCTGGCCTATTCGACCATTGCCCATAGCGGCTATTTGCTGATCGGCGTACTGGTTTTTCTGGACAATACCGTTCGCATGGCCGAGGTCGAAACTGCCATTCTGGTGTATCTGATTGCCTATGTGCTGATGAACGTGGGCGCATTTGGCGTCGCCGCCGCACTGGGCCCTGCCGGCGAAGGCGAGATCGAACACTACGCGGGACTGGCGCGACGGTCGCCCGCTCTGGCCCTCGCGATGACCGTCGCCCTGTTGTCGCTGACGGGCATTCCGGCGACGGCCGGCTTTGTCGGCAAGCTGACGTTGTTTGCGCGCGCGGTGGAAGCCGGCCACATCGCCCTTGTCGTGCTGGCCGTGCTCGGCAGCGCAGTTTCTGCTTACTATTATCTGCGAATCGTGGTTTATATGTACATGCGCGAAAGCTCGACGGAAACCGTCGGTGCCGATACCGACGCGGCCCCTCTGGAACTCGGCCACAAGATCGGCCTGATTCTCAGCACCGCCGCCACGGTTCTCTTCGGCGTGTTTCCGCAAACGCTCCTGTTCCTGCTAAAGATTCTTTGAACGGCGGAGTTCGCTCATGCTCGATCATCTCTGGCTGATTCCGGTCTTTCCCGCCCTTGCCGCGCTGATCTGCGGCGTGTGGGGACGCCGGTTGCAGCGGCGCGCCGGCTGGGTCGCAATAGCGGCCATGTTGTTGAGCTCCGCCCTCGCAGCCTCTGCCACAGCCGCGTTCGTCGGTGCCCCCGACCGGCCACCGATTCGCTACGTTCTGTTCGACTGGATCCAAGTCGGTGCCCTTCAGATTCCCTTCTCCCTTCTGATAGACCAACTGACCGTCGTGATGCTGGTCGTGGTCTCGTTTATCGGCACGCTTGTTTTTATTTATTCAACCGGATACATGAAGGGCGATCCGGGCTATGCGCGGTTCTTCTCCTTCATGTCGCTGTTTGCCGCCGCGATGTATCTGCTGGTTCTGGCCGATAATTTTGTCGTGCTCTTTATCGGCTGGGAAGGCGTAGGATTGTGTTCCTATCTGCTGATCGGCTACTACATGGAGAAAGACTGGTGTGCCGACGCCGGGAAAAAAGCGTTTATCGTCAACCGCATCGGCGACCTTGGTTTCGTTCTGGGCATCGCGTTGATCTTCGCCGCGTGCGGCAACCTCGACATCTCGCACGTTTCGCAACATGCGGCCGAGCGGTTTGAAGCCGCCGGTTGGCTGATCACTGCGGCCACGCTCCTGCTGTTCCTCGGCGCCATCGGCAAGTCGGCCCAGATCCCGCTGTTTGTCTGGTTGCCCGATGCCATGGCCGGCCCGACGCCCGTCAGCGCGCTCATCCACGCGGCCACGATGGTCACCGCCGGCGTCTATATGGTCGCGCGGTGCAACGCGCTGTTTGCCCTTGCGCCGGTTACGATGGCCGTGGTGGGGCTGATCGGCGCCGCAACCGCGTTGGTGGCCGCCAGCATTGGTCTGACCCAGCGCGACATCAAAAAGGTGCTGGCCTACAGCACGGTCAGCCAGTTGGGCTACATGTTCATGGCTCTCGGTGTCGGCGCGTTTGCTACGGGCATCTTCCATCTTTATACCCACGCCTTCTTCAAAGGCGCCTTGTTTCTGTGCGCCGGAAGCGTCATTTGCGCCCTTCACCACGAGCAGGACATGCTGCACATGGGCGGGCTGCGAAAGGCCATGCCGGTGACTTGGATGACCTATCTGCTCGCCACGCTCGCCATCACCGGCTGCCCGTTGACCGCCGGCTTCTTCTCGAAGGACGAAATTCTCTGGCGCGCCGCCTCGGCCGGCTCGCTGCTCGGTTGGATTCTTTGGGTCATCGGCCTTCTGTCCGCTTTGATGACCGCCGTGTATATGTTCCGTTCGCTCTATCTGACGTTTCACGGCCCCAGCCGGGTCGAACCCGAAAAGCGGGCGCACGTGCGCGAATCACCGGCCTCGATGACTCTGCCCCTGATTCTTCTGGCCGCCGGTTCGATCATGGCCGGCTGGATCGGCCTGCCGCAGTGGCTCGGCGGCTCGCGCTTCGAGCATTTTCTCGAACCCGTTCTGCGTGCCGGCCGCGAAAGCATTGCCGAAACTGCCGGCCACGCGTTCGAGCTGGCCGTTACCGCCCTGTCCGTTGCGGTCTTTCTCGCCGGTTGGTTGGTCGCGCATCGCTTCTTCCTGACAGGCTACCCCGAGCGGGCCGAGCGGGCCGCCCAACGTTTCGGTTTCCTCTATCGCCTTTCGGCAAACCGCTGGTGGTGGGATGACGCATACAATGCCGTGATTGTTCGCGGCTTTATGCATCTCACATTCTGCCTCGGATGGCTGGACCAGCACGTTGTGGATGGGCTGGTCAACGGCACGGGGCGGGCTGCCGCCTCGCTGGGCGATGCATTCCGCTGGTTGCAGAACGGCCGGGTTCAATTCTACGCCTTCGCCATTCTGCGGGGTGTAAACGTGTTGATCTTGGTTTTGCTTTACGGCCACGCCGGCGATTTGCTGGCCGAAGTGGCCCGCTTTATCGAAATGGGCGTGATTTTAAACCGTTGAGGAGTTGCGTCGAGGAATGGCACAGGGCCTATTGAGGTGAGGGGACGGCCACAACGGCCTATGCCGGTCGGGGGGGGAACCCAACCCTCCACGAGGTTTTCCGGTTGCGGTGGAACCCGACCCTCCAAAACGTATTCCGGTTGGGGTGGAACCCAACCCTCCACGGGGTCCATTGGAAACGCCCAACATCACTGTGAGTAACGAACTGTGACCAACTGGCTTCTCACACTGATCATCTTTCTGCCGCTCGCAGGCGCCCTTTTACTCCTTGCAATACCGCGCACGGCTGGCGGGGGAGCTTTGCGTGCAGGCGCACTCGGCCTTGCTCTGGCCGACCTGCTCCTTTCGGTCGGTGCTGCGCTGCAATTCGACCTGTCGCCGGCGGCGCCCGAATTCCAGTTCGTTGCCAAAGTTTCTTGGATTCCCGAATGGGGGGCATCCTACCACGTGGGCCTCGACGGACTGAGTCTCTCGCTGGTGCTTCTGACCAACTTCCTCGCCGTCCTTTCGATCCTGTCGTCGTTTTCCGCCATTCGGCAACGCGAAAAAGAATACTACATTCTGCTGCTTCTCCTGCAGAGCGGCGTGCTGGGAACCTTCCTCGCCCTCGACCTTCTCCTGTTCTATCTCTTCTGGGAACTAATGCTGATCCCGCTTTACTTTCTCATCGGCATCTGGGGATCCGAAAACCGCGTCTATGCAACCATGAAGTTCCTCGTCTATACGCTGGTCGGCTCGCTCCTGATGCTGGTGGGCATTCTGGTCGTCTATTTTCACGGCAAGGCGGCCAACGCCGGAGTGGGGACGTTCGACTATCTGGCGCTGGCCCGTGCCGACCTCCGCCTCGACTCCTCCACCGCGCTGTGGACGTTCCTTGCCTTCCTGCTGGCTTTTGCCATCAAGGTGCCCGTCGTTCCCTTTCATACTTGGCTGCCCGACGCCCACACCGAGGCACCGACCGCCGGCTCGGTCCTTCTGGCCGGCATCCTTCTCAAAACCGGCGTCTATGGCATCGTCCGCTTCTGCATTCCCTTTTTCCCCGAAGTATCTGCGACCACGGCTCCGCTCCTTGCCGCGCTGGGCATTGTCGGCATCATCTACGGCGCATTCACGGCGCTGGCGCAAACCGACATGAAACGGCTGGTCGCCTACAGCTCCGTCAGCCACATGGGTTTTGTCATTCTGGGACTTTTCGCGTTTCAGGAACAGGCGGTGCGCGGCGGCCTGCTGCAAATGCTCAACCACGGCATCAGCACCGGCGGCTTGTTCCTGTGCGTTGGCCTGATCTACGAACGCCGCCACACGCGCCGTCTGGCCGATTTCGGCGGCTTGGCCGTCAACATGCGCCGCTACGCCGCTCTGACTGTCATTGTGGCGCTATCGTCGCTCGGACTGCCCGGGCTGAACGGATTTGTCGGCGAGTTCCTTGTGATTGTCGGCGCCTTCCAGCGCCATTGGTATTGGGCTGCCCTTGCGGGAACCGGCGTCATCCTTGGTGCCGTCTATCTGCTGGTCATGGTGCAGCGCGTCTTTTTCGGCCCGCTGGACAAGCCGGAAAACCGCGTTCTGTCCGATCTGTCGTTCCGCGAAGTACTGACCCTGCTGCCGGTTGTCGCGATGGCCTTTGCAATCGGCCTGTATCCCAAGCCGTGGCTGAAGCTGCTCGAACGAAACTCAGCCGGAATCATTGCCAAGGTGCAGACCGTGCAGGACAGGCCGCGCGAGGTGCTGGTCGAGGTCACCCCGCCGCTGGAGGAGAAGCACCTGGCCCGCATGTTTGAGTTCACAACACATTCCCATTCGGATAGAGAAAGCCTGCCGCAGATGCAACCGAAGGCAAATGGGGATAAAATAATAAGCCAGATTAGTCTGACTCGTCCGACTTATCCAACTCGTCCGACCTGCCCAATACCGTAAACCTTCCGCGCATTTACACTCTCCTTTTCCCATTCCGCACCCAACTCCGCTGCCCTTGCCCCATCCACCGCCTGCAACCTTTTTGCTGTCAAGCCGAGTGCTCCGCCAGATATCTGCGCCCTTTTTCCGTCACCGCCCACACACCCCGCGGCGAATCGTTGCGCAGCAAGCCTTCCTGCACCATGGTATATCGTTGCCAGTTGGCTGACTTAAGCCAACGGGGAGTATTAGGGTCGGACTGGACGGGTAGAAGATCTATACGTTTCAAGCGGGACTTCATTTCCGCAAAAACGAGATCCAAAACTTGGCTCCCCCTCGCCTCGCCGCCCAAGGCCACAAGCGCCCGTAGAATCGGCAGGCAATATGCATCCTGCGGCGTGCATTCTCCACAGGGCAACCGCGGGGCAACAACATTTCGGCGGTGCCCTGCAGACCGCCGCCGTCCAAACGAAAGCCACTCTTTCTGCTTGCCGCGAAGTTCCTCAAGAAACACCGCGATCTGTTGCGCCTCGGCCAGCAGGGCCGTTGCTTCCGCATAGCGGCCCTCCCGCGAGGCTGTTGCCACCTCCTCGTGGGTTTCCCTCAAAGCTTCGCTAATCTCGCCGAGCAGCATCTCGAATGCATCGAGCACATTAGGATGTTCCATGGACCCCCTCCACAGTTTTATGTTGTTTAAATACTTATATGCCTTGTTTCAGCCGGCCGCACTTGCCTACCATCACTGCCGTATGTATTGTCACCGGCCCACTGCTTGTCAACCCGCTTACGCCTCACATGCCAATGCACTCCATTGCATGTTTTGGCTTTTTCAGGAATTGGACAAACAATTACGTAAATGGAGGGTCGGGTTCCACCCCGACCGCGTCCGAGTCCCCAACCCTGATCGACCTATCAGTTAGCACTTCTCTTTCCAAAGAAACAGAAGCGCATAGGTGTGAAAAGTGAGCTTCTCCCGAAATCGGGAGAGGGCCGCTTGATCATGCTGTGGCCTTATGGGGCTGAAAGAGCGAACGGGAAAAGACCTGAGGCTGAGCTTTTGTGATTATCCACAAATCAGCGGACACTTTGGACTGCGGGAGCCATGCTCCCGCTTTCTTTTTGTGCCCAACCCAACCCTCCCCAGCGTGGGTTTTTGCTACGACGCCAACGCTTTGCCTGACGGGGGACAATTTCGGCAAAGCGGCAGCATGGCTGCCGGCACTCCAAAGATTTTGGCGATGTGTAGGCGGGATTTTTCTGGCATCAGGCGGCAGTCTTGCTTGCGCTCACGGAACCTTCTCCCGATTTCAGGAGAAGTAGCCGTGTGAAAGGAACGCGCATGTTTATCAATGTGTTATTCGTTTTACCCTTCGTTGTTTTACCATTACTGGCGCTGGCGCGGCCAGTGGGCATCGCCCGGCGATTGTGTCGTTTTGGGACCGCCCCCGCGAGGCCACAGGCGCATCTCATAGCCTCGTGGCCCTTGGGCTGGAGAAAGCCAGCCCGTGGGGACATATCGCCTCACACATATCGCGCCATACGCTGGCCCGTGAAAACCTTACGTGGCGCTCACAACTGGGAAAACCTCGCAAACCCCGTCACTGTCGTACCGGGTGATTTTTAGTGTATGTCCAAGCCGCAAAACCTTTTCACAACGGCGGTGACGCTTTGGGCCGACAGACCACTAGGAACTGCAAAGACACTTGGAAGGAGAAACCGTGAAACTGGTCATCGCACTCGTCAGCCTCTCAGCCGTTCTTGCCAGTTTTACTTTCTCTGCGCAAGCGCAACACGGAGTCTCCGAAAGCAGGCTTCCCCCGCGCTGAAGACCGGCGATAATCGTGGAAACAAAAACAACAAGATTCAGCGCGATGAATTGACCCCGCAATCGCAGCGCCTCTTAGACTCTTCGGTCTAAACATGCAGCCAATTTGCGAAGATTTTTCGGGCTTCTAACCTCTTGCTTCTGACCTCTTTGGTTGTGGCCACAGGTCACGTTGAGTTATAGTTTTTGAATCGAGATGTATTGCACTTTTTGGTTTTTTCGGGCGAAAGAACTCCAAATGTCTTTGGCGGACACCGGTCAATCGCTACGATGTGGAAACAACATTGTGCGAATCAACAAATTTTTAGGCAACCGGATGATGGTCATCCATGCCGGTCGAGAGTGCGGTAATTGATAGCCTCGGAGATGTGCGCCAGTTCTATGTCGGCCGAGCCTTCGAGATCGGCAATGGTGCGGGCGACTTTGATAATGCGGTCGAAGGCGCGTGCGCTCAGGCCCAGACGGGCGATGGAGTTTTCGAGGTGAGTGCGCACGTCGTCTTTGAGGGGACAGAACCTCTTGAGGTCGCGCGAGCCCATGTGGCCGTTGCAGAAAATGCCCTTGCAGCCACGAAAGCGCTCGATCTGGCGCAGCCGTGCCGCATTTACCCGCGCCCGCACCGCCTCGGACGGCTCGCCCGCCGCTCCACGCGACATCTCCTGAATGCGCACCGGCGGCACCTCGATGTGTAGGTCTATGCGGTCGAGGAGCGGCCCCGAAAGCCGCGACCGGTAGCGCAGGACTGCATCCGGCCGGCACGTGCACGGCTTGACCGGATCGCCCATATAGCCGCACGGGCATGGATTCATTGCCCCGCAGAGAATGAATTTCGCCGGAAACGTAGCTGTCATGCTGGCGCGCGAAACGGTGACCACGCCATCTTCGAGCGGCTGGCGGAGCGCTTCGAGCGCGCCGCGTTGAAACTCCGGCATCTCGTCGAGAAACAGCACACCATGGTGGGCCAGCGATACCTCGCCGGGCCGCGGGATTGCCCCGCCGCCTGTCAGCGCGACATTGCTCAGCGTGTGGTGGGGCGAGCGGAAGGGGCGCGTGGCCACCAGCGCCTGACGCGCAGGAACCAGTCCGGCGACGCTGTGGACTTTCGTGGTTTCGATGCTTTCCTCGATGGTCAGGTCGGGCAAAATGGTTGGCAGCCGCCGGGCGAGCATGGTCTTGCCGCTGCCGGGCGAGCCGATCAGGAGGACGTTATGGCCGCCTGCGGCTGCAATTTCGAGGGCGCGCTTGGCCTGCTGCTGGCCTTTGACGTCGGAGAAATCCACGGGATAGTGGGCGGCTTGATGGAAGACGGTCGGCAGGTCCACGCGATGGGGCCTGAGGTCGAGTTTGCCGTTGAGAAACGCCACCGTGTCGGCCAGCGACTCGACGGGGATAATGTCCACGCCCGAGACGACGGCGGCTTCCGGGGCATTGTCGGCCGGCAGGATGACGCCGCGACGCTGGTCGCGCCGTGCAGCATCAGCGATACAAAGCGCGCCCGGAATGGCCTTGACCCTGCCGTCGAGGCTGAGTTCGCCGACGATCGAATACTGCTCGAGCCGGCCGGCGTCCATCATTCCCATGGCGGAAAGGAGCGCAATGGCAATGGGCAGGTCGAGCGCCGCGCCCTCCTTGCGGATATCGGCGGGGGCGAGATTGATGACAATGCGCTGGTTGCTCGACAGAAAAAAGCCGCTGTTGAGCAGCGCCGCCTTGACCCGGTCCTTGCTTTCTTTCACGGCAGGGTCGGGCAGACCGACGATGCCGAAATACGCCTGCCCGCCGCTGAGATCGGCCTCGACCGCGACGGCGTAGGCGTTGATGCCAAGAACCGCGTGACTATGGGCTTTGCCGATCATGAAAACATCCGAGTCCCTTGATCTGGTTTTGTCGCTCACAACCTGAGCGCATGAAGCAAGGAAACTGCAAAGGCCAAGAGAGTTCGTATTTCGCCGCGCATGGTTGGTAAAGAAAAATCTGAGTATATGAACGACGCCATGTGCTTGAGTGCGCAAAACTCTACTTCGTCGGTCGGGGTGAAACCCGACCCTCCACGATATCCAAATCCGGTCGGGGTGGAACCCGATCCTCCACGGCGTCCCAATTCGACAATTCGACTTGACGCACCGACTATTTCCGAACGATGAAAGCCGCGTGGTTTATTGGGACCGTTATCCCGCAAGGAGAATCGGACACATGAAATCCGCCATGATTTCGTTCGTGCTATTGCTGCTTCTCATGCCACCTGCACCAGCGGTGGAACGCTGGGGGGTATTCGAACTGACCCTCGCGGGGCCTTCCGCCGGCCATCCCTATCTCGACGTGCAATGGTTCGCCACTTTTTCCCAAGCTGACTGCCGCATTACAGTGCCCGGGTTTTGGGACGGCAGCGGCACGTACAAAGTCCGCTTCAGCCCGCCGACGACCGGCCAGTGGCGGTATGAAACCCAAAGCAGCATTCCGGAACTGAACGGCAAAAACGGCGTGTTCACCGCCACCGCACCCACCGGCAACAACCACGGGCCGGTGGAGATTTTCGACACCTTCTATCTGCGCTATGCCGATGGCACGGTTTATCACCAATTCGGCACAACCTGTTACGCGTGGGTGCACCAGCCGCGCGACCTGCAAGAGCAAACGCTCAAGACACTGGCCGCATCGCCCTTCAACAAAATCCGGTTTTGCGTTTTCCCCAAGAGCTATGCCTACAACAAGAACGAGCCGGAGTTGTTTGCCTTCAAAAAGCGGGCCGACGGCAAGTTCGACTTCAACCAGCCCGACCCGGCCTTCTGGCATCATTTTGAACAGCGCATTCTCGATTTACAGACATTGGGCATTCAGGCCGACATCATCCTGTGGCATCCCTATGACCGCTGGGGTTTTGCGGAAATGAGCGACGACGAGGATGACCGCTATCTGCGCTATTGCATCGCCCGGCTGAGCGCCTTTCGCAATGTCTGGTGGTCGCTGGCCAATGAATACGATTTTATGACCGAGCAGCGCGAAGGCCATCGTGGCAACAAACAGTGGGAAGACTGGGACCGGTTCTTCGCCATTTTGCAGAAAGAAGATCCCCATCAACGGCTGCGCGGCATTCACAACGGCCGCAAATGGTATGACCATACCAAACCCTGGGTCACCCACGCCAGCCTTCAGACCTCCGACATGAACGGTGGCGTGCGGTTCCGCACCCAGTATCGCAAGCCCGTCATCTATGATGAGTGCAAATACGAAGGCAATATTCCGCAGGGCTGGGGCAATCTCACTGCACGTGAAATGACGTGGCGCTTCTGGCTCGGCACGCTCAGCGGCTGTTACATCGGCCACGGCGAAACCTACAAACATCCAGAGGACATCCTCTGGTGGTCAAAAGGCGGCGTGCTTCACGGCGAAAGCCCCAAACGCATTCAGTGGCTGAAGGACTTCATGGCCGGTGCTCCGCCCTTTCATATGCTTCAGCCTCTGGGCGACGACAAGGGGCGTTTCCTTCTGGCCAAGCCGGGCGAATACTACCTTCTCTATTGTCCCGCCGGCAAAACGCAAACCATCGAGCTGGCGGGCACCCGACCCTATAAAGTGGATGCCATTGACCCATGGGCCATGAAGGAATGGACCGTCGGCACTGCGCGCCCCCCGTCGTTCACAACCGCCCCGGCCCAAGACGATCTCGTCTATCGCTTCACGCGGTCCTCGTTGGGCGAACACGCTTTGCCGCCTGCGATGTTATTGCCTTTCGGTCTGCATCGGCATTCAGTCGCGGGCTTTATGAATCGCCGGTAGTTCTTGTCTTGCCGGTTGAAGCATTTCACTGGGGCAATTCTGGATTTTGGATCGAAGAACCGGACGGAGCCGCCTTTTCTCAACTTATTTTGTGGCGACGCCTCCGGCATTATGAAGAATTGCGCGCGTTCTCCGTCGGGCCTTCATTCAGGGTTTCACCACCACTTTCATCAGGCCCGGTTCTTTGCGATAGAGCCGATCGAACCACGCCGGCGCTTCTTCGAGCGAAACCACCGCGCTGAGCAGAGCGTCCACGTTCACCTGTCCGCGCGCAATCATGTCCAGACACGCCGGATATTCGCCGTTCGATGCGCATGAACCCAGCAC